>CANKMT010000048.1 GCA_947482825.1 Betaproteobacteria bacterium
AGGACCAGCTTTTCGGCCGGTTCGGCAGCACCGGGGACCGCGATCGGCGCGGCGCGGCCTGCCGCCTCGAATCGCGCAGCGAGGTCGCGCTTTTCCTGTGCACGGCGCGACTGCCAATTGCCGAGCGATATCGTGGCGAAGCATGCGGCAAGCGCGAGCGTGAACCCCCACCAGCGCGGGCGGAATCGAAGGGCGTGCAATTGGTTCATCAGCGGTGGAATCGGTGCATCCCTTGGGATAGACTGCATTCATGCGTTACGTTGTGATCGTCCTGCTCATCCTGATCATCGCCAGCCTCGGTTCGGGGCTTTATTTCGTCATGCGAGACGAACCCGGATCCAAGCGGGCGGTCAAAGCGCTCGCGGTCCGCGTCGGCTTGTCGATGGCGCTCTTCCTGGCTTTGATGGCCAGCTATTACTTTGGTTTCATCCCGGGCCGCGTTCCCTAGAGTTCACCGCACAAAAAAAGATGCCGCACTGTGTGCGGCATCGAAGTCGCTGCCTCCGGGGTCCCTAGCCCGCGTCTTGGCGCACAACCGTGGGACCCTCCTCCTCGTTGTCCGATAGTTACAAGCTGCCGTGCCGGCTAGAGCCAGTACACGAAGATGAACAGGCCGAGCCACACCACGTCGACGAAGTGCCAGTACCAGGCCACCGCCTCGAACGCGAAATGCTGGTCCGGCTTGAAGTGCCCGGCCAGGCAGCGCGCCAGGATGACGGCCAGCATGATCGCGCCGAGCGTGACGTGGAAACCATGGAAGCCGGTAAGCATGTAGAACGTCGAGCCGTACACGCCGGTCGTGAGTTTGAGGTTGAGATCCGCGTAGCCATGGCCGTACTCAATCACCTGGCAAACAAGGAAGATCACCCCCAGCGCGACCGTGAAAAACATGAAAAGGTTCAGCAGGCCGCGCTTGTTCTCCTTGAGGGCCCAGTGGGCGACCGTGATCGTCGCGCCCGAGGACAGCAGCAGGAACGTGTTCAAAGCCGGCAGGCCCCACGCGCCCATGGGAGAGAATTTCTCCGAGAAACCCGGGCCGGCCGAAGGCCAGTGCGAGGTGAACCCCGGCCATAGGATCTCGTTGTGCAAGAGGCTTCCGAGGTCGGGCACCGACACCACGCGAAACCAGAACAATGCCCCGAAAAAACCGGCGAAGAACATCACTTCCGAAAAGATGAACCAGCTCATGCCCCAACGGAACGAGAGGTCGACCTGCTTGGAGTACATGTGGGTCTCGGACTCGCGGATCACGTCGCCGAACCAGCGGAACATCATGTACAGCAGAAGCACGAAGCCGAACGCGAGAGACACCCAGCCGCCGCTCATCCCGTTGAAGACGAACACCGCGCCAAGCGCCATGCAAAACAGCGCCACCGAACCCATGATCGGCCACGGCATCGGCTGCGGAATGAAATAGGCTGGCGTGCCTTGTGCGGTCGGATGTTGCGACATTTGGTGTTCTCCCGAGTTCCCTGAATACCCTGAATTTCTACCTTGGTTTCGAGCTAGCTCGTCACCAGCTTCACGCCGACGCTCCGCGCGGCGGCCATCACAACTTGCCTCCCATGCCGGGGACTTCGAAGAACGTGTACGAAAGCGTGATCGTCTTCATGTCCGCGGGCAGTTTCGGGTCGATAAGGAAAACCACCGGCATGCGCCGCGTCTCGCCTGCGGCGAGCGTTTGCTTGGTGAAGCAGAAGCATTCGAGCTTGCTGAAATACTGCCCGGCGTGCTGTGGCCCGTAACTGGGCATCGCCTGGCCGGTCACCGGCGTGTCCCGCGTATTGACGATCTCATACTCGACGGTCATCAATTCGCCGGGATGCACTTCGACGTTGCCCACCAACGGCTTGAAGCGCCACGGCATGCGATGCGCGTTCGCGTCCAGCTCGATGCTGACCTTGCGCGTGTAGTCGACTTGGGTGTTCTTCGACGTGGTGGTCGCGATCGGCACGAGGCTGTTGATTCCCAGGGCGACGCAGATCGCCTTGTAGAACGGCACCAGCGCGTAACCGAAGCCGAACATGAGCGCGGCGACGATCGAAAGCTTGACCAGCATGCGCCGGTTGTCGCCGGAGAGATGGCTCGCGCCGGTCGCGCTCATCTGAGCAGCCAGTACTTGGCGACGATGGCGAGGAAAAACGCCAACGCCACCGAGGCGAGGATCAACCCGGTCTTGGCGTTGCGGCTCACCGGCGCTTCCGGATGCGAACCATTCGTGGCCCCGTTGCTCACTTGATGGCGGGCGGCGTTTCGAACGAGTGGTAGGGCGCGGGCGAGGGCAGGTGCGTCCATTCGAGAGAGTCGGCGCCTTCCCACTGCTTGTCGGCGGCCTTCTCGCCGCTCGTGATCGCCTTGACGATGATGTACAGGAACAGCAGCTGCGAGAAACCGAAGCCGAACGCGCCGATCGAGGAGATCTTGTTCCACGTCTCGAACATCAGCGGATAGTCCGGAATCCGGCGCGGCATTCCCGCAAGGCCCGAGAAGTGCTGCACGAAGAAGGTGATGTTGAAGAAGATCATCGTCAGCCAGAAGTGCCACTTGCCAAGCGTCTCGTTGTACATCTTTCCGGTCCACTTGGGCAGCCAGAAGTAGATGCCGCCGAATGCGGTGAAAAGCGCGCCGGCCACCATCACGTAATGGAAGTGCGCAACCACGTAGTAGGTGTCGTGCAGCTGGATGTCGACTGCCGCGAGCGCGAGCACCAGGCCCGAGAAGCCGCCCATCGTGAACAGGAACAGGAACCCGAGCGCAAACAGCATTGGCGTCTCGAACGTGAGCGAGCCGCGCCACATCGTCGCCAGCCAGTTGAAGATCTTGCAGGCCGTCGGCACCGCGATCAGCGTGGTGGCGTACATGAAGAAGAGCTGCCCGGTCACCGGCATGCCGACGGTGTACATGTGGTGAGCCCAGACGATGAACGAGAGGATCGCGATCGAGGAGGTCGCATAGACCATCGATGCGTAGCCGAACAGGGGCTTCCTGGAGAACGCCGGCAGAATCTGCGACACGACGCCGAACGCCGGCAGGATGATGATGTAGACCTCCGGGTGGCCGAAGAACCAGAAGATGTGCTGGTAGAGCACCGGATCGCCGCCGCCCGCGGCGTTGAAAAACGAGGTGCCGAAGTGGCGATCGGTCAGCGTCATCGTCACCGCGCCCGCGAGAACCGGCATCGACGCGATCAGCAGGTACGCCGTGATCAGCCAGGTCCAGACGAACAGCGGCATCTTCATCAGCGTCATGCCGGGAGCGCGCATGTTGAGGATCGTGGTCACGATGTTGATCGAACCCATGATCGAGGACATGCCGAGCAGGTGGACCGCGAAGATCGTGAGGTCCATGCCCATGCCCATCTGCACCGTGAGCGGCGCGTACATCGTCCAACCCACGCCGGGGGCGCCGCCGGGCACGAAGAACGACATGATGAGCAGCGACCCCGCGAACGGCAGGATCCAGAACGACCAGTTGTTCATACGCGCAAACGCCATGTCGGGCGCGCCGATCTGCATCGGGATCAGCCAGTTCGCGAAGCCCACGAAGGCCGGCATGATCGCGCCAAACACCATGATGAGGCCGTGCATGGTGGTCATCTGGATGAAGAAGTCCGGGTTCACGATCTGCAGGCCGGGCGAGAACAACTCGGCGCGGATCACCAGCGCCATCGTGCCGCCCACCATGAACATCATGAAGCTGAACCACAGGTACATCGTGCCGATGTCCTTGTGGTTGGTGGTGGTGATCCACCGCATCATCCCGCCGTAGCCGTGATGGTGATCCCCGTGGTGGTGATCGTCCTTGGCGTGGCCGTGATCGTCGATGACTGCGCTCATTGGGTGTCTCTCCTAAGGAATCCGTTACTTGCGCAGGGCCTTGATCTCGGCGGGCTGGATCAGCTCGCCGGTCTTGTTGCCCCAGGCATTGCGTTCGTAGGTCACGACCGCAGCGATATCGGTGTCATTGAGCTGTTTGGCGAACGCAGCCATGGCGGTGTTCGGCTTGCCGTTCAGGACGATGTCGATGTGGCCGGCTTTCGGCCCGATCGTGATCTTGCCGCCGTCCAGCGGCGGGAACGCAGGAGGCGTGCCCTTGCCGTTGGCCTGGTGGCAGGCGACACAGTTGGCCGCGTAGACCTTCTCGCCGCGCGCCTTGATGTCGTCGAGCGTCCAGACCTTGGCCGGATCGTCGGCCGCCGCGGCGAGCTTCTTCTTCTCGCCGTCGACCCATTTGGTGTAATCCTCTGCACTGACCACGCGCACCACGATCGGCATGAAGCCGTGCTCCTTGCCGCACAACTCGACGCATTGCCCGCGGAAGGTGCCGATCTTTTCGGCCTTGAAATGGATGTCGCGGATGAAACCCGGGATCGCGTCCTGCTTGGCGCCGAAGGCAGGCACGCCCCAGGCGTGGATCACGTCGGCGGCCGTGGTGAGGATGCGGATCTTCTTGCCCACCGGGACCACTAGTTCGTTGTCCACCTCAAGCAGGTAGTTCTCGCCCTTGGCGGCGGTGCCCTCGATCTGGTCGCGCGGCGTGGAGAGCTTGGACACGAAGCTGATCCCCTCGCCCTCGCCTTTGATGTAGTCGTAGCCCCACTTCCACTGGTGGCCCGTGACCTTGATCGTGAGGTCCGAGTTCGAAGTGTCCTTCTGCGCGATCACCGCGCGCGTGGCGGGCCAGGCGATGACGACCAGGATCAGGAAGGGAATGACGGTCCAAATGATCTCGACGGTCGTGTTCTCGTGGAAATTCGCTGCTTTGTGGCCCTTCGACTTGCGGTGCGCGAACACCGAATAGAACATCACACCGAACACGCCGACGAAGATCACGACAATCAGCACCATCACGTATTCGTGCAGGCTGTGGATGTCGTCGGCGATCTTGGTCGCGGCCGGCTGCAGGTTCCACACCAGCGCATGCGCACTGCCGGCCGCCGCAATCGCGAAGAGCCCCGCGATCAGCGCCCACTGTCCGGATTTTCGTGCCGAGAACTGTTGCATGCTCACCCTTTCGATTCCTATTTCCGTAATCTTCTCGTCAGCTCGCCTGCGAGGTCCAATCGTCCCTGCGTCGGCAGGTGCCGGCCGATCTCGAGGCTGCGCCCCGACTCTGCCAGAAAGACACGCATGCTGTGACCTTTGCCGGCAACTCTCACGCTTGCCCAAGCCGTATTGAACTCGTGGTAGCGGACAAAATCCGATTCACGCACTTCCACCTTCACACTGCCTTCGCCGAGTTCGATGTGCTCGTAATCACCCGCATGGCGCCCGTTCAATGTGAACGCAATTCCCAACGCCAGGATCTCGATTCCAGCAAAAGGCAGGATCACCCAGGCCCCCAGCGCGGCAAACCCCGCCGCGATGCCCATCGTCACGACCGCGATCGACCCGTAGACCCACATCAGGCCGGAGGGAGAGATCGAACAGTTGCGCTTGAGGAGCAGGCTGAACCCGGATCCCTGCCCTTGGAACGCCAATTGTTGGCGGGGAAATTCCTGACTCCAGCCGATCATGGAAGCGTAGTCGCGGCACCGCGATAAGACACCTCGTAAGGTATCACAGGCAGGGCCTGGCAAACAAGGTGGAGTCCGGGATAAAGCCTCGTATATAGAGGGGTTTTCGGGATCTATCTATGCGAACGCGAATCGCTTCGGAGATTTACGATCGCATGTCCTTCGGCGGTCCGGCGTGGCACCGGTTTCCATGCATGCCCGTACACGACCTCGATGGTTGCCGGCAAACGGCCATCTTGCATGCTTCGCCCGAGCGCCACCCGGACCCGCTCCCAATGGGCCGGCGCGAACAACCCGGGCGAGCGGCGTTCAAGCGCGCAGGTTTGCCCGGTCGCCCTCAAGTCCGCCACCATCGCATCAATGCCGGGGTAGGTCAGCGTGATGGTTTCGGTGTCCATCACCGGCGCGGCAAACCCTGCGGCGACGAGCATGTCGCCGAGGTCATGCATGTCGATGAATGAATGGACGCGCGCCGCCCCGGGAACGTCCGCAAACGCCGCGCGAAGCTCCTTCAGCGTATCCGGACCAAGCGTGCTGAACATCAGCAGGCCATCGACCTCGAGCACGCGATGAAACTCGCAGATCGCAGCCTGCGGGTCTTCACCCCAATGCAATCCCATGTTGGACCAGACGAGCGAGAAACTGCGCGACGCGAGCGGGAGCCTGCCGATATCGGCGCACACGGCCGTCGTGCCGCCCTTGCCCCTCAGGCGATCGAGCAAGCCGGGCGGCGCGATCCTCTGCAGCATCCCGATCGACAAATCCACGCCCACCAGGTGCGCGCCGCGATAGCGACGCAGGAGCCGCGCCGCCTGCGGCGCCGGGCCACAACCGGCGTCGAGGATGCGCGCCGGGGCCAGCTTCACGTAGTCGAGCCGCTCGAGCATTCGATTGCCGACTTCCTGCTCGAGGCGCGCGGCACCCAGATACCGCGCGGCGGCGCGATCGGCGTTGCGACGCACGCAGCGCTTGTCGATCGCGTATTGGGCGGGCGGCGCTGGAATCGGAGTCAGGCGACAATGATTGCGGCGCGAGGCGCGGCTAGGCAGCCACGCGCTGGGTCAGTGGCTCGAGCGCGCGCTCGACGCTTGCGGCCACCGACAGCACGCGCCCGTCCTGGAGCGCAAAACCGGCCACCGACAATCCGACCGGCGCCTCACCGGGCGACTGGCATGGAATCGTTGCGCCGCAACCGTCGAGCACATTGGCAAGCCCGGTGTTTCGAAGCAGGCGCAGGTTCCAGCGGAAATAGTCTTCGTCGCTCTTGTCGGTCTCGGCGATCGTCGGCGCGCTCGAAGGCGTCGTCGGATACACCATCGCATCGAATGGCGCGCCCAGCGCCTCGGCGCCTCGGATGAAATCCGCGCGGTCGAAGCCGAGCTGGATGTAGTCGGCCGCCGTGAAGTCCTTCGCGAGCACCACGCGTTTTGAAACCCGCGGGTCGTATCCGGCGACGCGCGTTTCGAGGCGCTTGCGATGGATCAGGTAAGCCTCGGCGCCTGCAAATCCGCCGTTCTTGTACAAGTCCATCGAACGCGTGAACGACGGCGCATCGACCTCGGCAATCAGCGCTCCCGCCTTCGAAAGTTGCGCAAGCGCCCGCTCGAAAGCCGCGGCCACGTTGGCATCCAGGTCCTCGACGAGGAAGCATTTCGGCACCATCAACCGCAGTCCCTTCACGGGCAATTCCGGCAACGCACTGGCCGGGTTGCCTGCGAGGATCGCGTCGTACGCCGCGCAACAGGCCACGCTGCCGGCGAGCGGCCCGACCGAGTCGAGCGTCCAGGAAAGAGGAAAGGCGCCATCGCGCGGAATGCGCCTCGCGGTAGGCTTGAATCCGGCAACGCCGCACAGCGAAGCCGGCACGCGCACCGATCCGCGCGTGTCCGAACCCAGCCCCATTGCGCACATGCCGTCGGCGACCGCCACGGCGGCGCCCGAAGACGACCCGCCGGGCACGCGCCCGGCCTTGCGGTCATAAGGATTCTTCGGTGTGCCGTAATGCGGGTTGAGCCCGACGCCGCCGAAAGCGAACTCCACCATGTTGGTGCGGCCCACGATCACGGCCCCTGCAGCGCGCAGCCGAGCCACGGCCGGTGCATCGACTACGGCCGGCGGGGCATCGTCAAGGACTTTCGAGCCCGCACGCGTTACGTCACCGGCAACGTCGTACAGGTCTTTCACGGAAATCGGAAGGCCTTCGACCGGGGAACGAACGATCCCCGCGCGCCGCAGACGATCCGAATGGTCGGCCTCGGCAAGCGCGGTTTCGGCATAGGTCTTCAGGAACGCGCGTGCGCCTTCGCCGGCGGGGTCGGCGATACGCCCGAGCGCGTCCTCGACGAGCTTGCGGCTGGTGGCCTTTCCGGAGGCGAGCGCCTCACCGAGCTTTGCAATTGTCCACATTGGGCGGGGATAGTCTGCTGGGGAAGGCGCAGATTCTCAGGCTCGCGGGCGAGTGGCGTCAACCGAACTTGCGCGTTGACGCATAATCGCCGGCAATGAAACCGCCCTCGTGGTCACGCAGCGCAGCCGCGCTCGCCGAGCGCCTGTTCGGCGGCACCTGCTACCTGTGCCGCGGCGCCAGCCGCGGCCTCCTCTGCGCGCCGTGCATCGCAGACCTGCCGTACCTTGAGCGGCCAAGATGCCCGCTGTGCGCGCTGCCCTCGCTTGATGGCAGGACCTGTGGCCGGTGCCTCGGCGAGAGTCCGGCGTACGACGCGACCTTCGCGGTTTTCGCCTATGACTTCCCGGCCGACGTGCTGGTCCGGGGCCTCAAGTTCAATGGCGAGCTTGCCCTCGCGCCATTTCTTGCTGACGAACTGCGATCCGAACTCGGGCCCCATCCGGACGAGACCGTTGACTTCGTGATTCCGGTGCCGCTGCATGATCTTCGCCTCAGGCATCGGGGGTACAACCAGTCGATGGAGATCGCGCGGAGCCTTGCCGGGCCCCTCAATCTCACCGTCGCGCCGGACCTCTGCGTCCGGGTGCGGGATACGGCGGCCCAGTTCGAGCTTCCGAGGAAGGCGCGCCACGACAACGTGCGCAACGCTTTCTCGTGCCGCCGCGCCGTCGAGGGAAAACGCATCGCCGTGGTGGACGACGTGATGACGACGGGCGCCACGCTGCACGAAGTAGCTGCAACGCTGAAGAAATTCGGCGCGGCGCGGGTCGTCAACTGGGTCGTCGCCCGCACCCCGGCCGACTGAACCCATGTTGCACATCGTTCTCTACCAGCCCGAAATCCCGCCGAACACCGGCAACGTGATCCGGCTGGCCGCCAACACCGGCGCGCGCCTGCACCTGGTCGAGCCGCTCGGCTTTTCGATGGAGGACCGCCAGCTGAAACGCGCCGGCCTGGACTACCACGAGATCGCGAACCTGCAAGTTCACGCCGATTGGCCGGCCTGCATTTCGGCGCTTGGAAACGCTCGCGTGTTTGCCTGTTCAACGCGCGGCTCGACACGACACACCGATCCGGTTTTCGCTGAGGGCGACGCCTTCGTGTTCGGTCCCGAAACCCGTGGCCTGCCGCAGGCGATGCTCGACGCGATCCCCGAAGGCCGCAGGCTGCGGCTGCCGATGCGTCCGGGCAATCGCAGCCTCAATCTTTCCAACGCGGTGGCCGTCGTAATCTATGAGGCCTGGCGCCAGCTCGGCTTCGACGGGGCAGCCTGACTATCCCTCGCTACGCGGATCGCGCGACAGCAGGAGGTCGAGCGCGGCGTGCGGCGAAACGGTGCCGGCAAGCACCGCGTTCACGGCCCGTGTGATCGGCATGTCGACCTTGTGGCGCTCGGCGAGCCTGAGCGCTTCGCGCGCCGAACGCACGCCTTCGGCCACGTGCCCCAGCGTGCCGAGGATCGCCTCGAGTGGGCGCCCCTGTGCCAGTTCGAGGCCCACTCTTCGATTGCGCGACAACGTCCCCGTCGCGGTGAGGATCAGGTCCCCAGCACCGGTCAGGCCCATGACGGTCTCCGCGCTGCCGCCCATCGCCACGCCGAGGCGCTGGATCTCGGCCAGGCCTCGCGTCACGAGCGCGGCGCGGGCGTTCTGCCCCAGACCCAGGCCGTCCGAAATCCCGACTGCAATGGCGAGCACATTCTTGACCGCGCCGCCGATCTCGACCCCGGCAAGGTCGGCGGTGTAGTAAATGCGCAGGCGCCCGCCGTGCAGGCGGGCCGCAGTGCTGCTTGCAAAGCCGATGTCGAGGCAAGCAAGCGTCAGCGCGCACGGGAGCCCCTGCGCAACTTCCAGCGCAAACGACGGGCCTGACAACGCGCCGCAGGCCGGCGCATGGGCGCCAAAGACCGACTGGACGATTTCGTGGGGAAGGCATCCCGTGCCTTCCTCGAATCCCTTGCATAGCCAAATGAAAGGCGTAGCCGAATCCCGCTCGCACAAAGTCCCGGCAAGCGGGCGAAGTCCCGCCACGGTTGCGGCAAGGACAATGAGTTCGGCGCCGGACAGCGCTGCGTCGAGTTCGCCGTGCACGGCCAGGGCTTCGGGCAACGCGACCTCGGGAAGGTAGCGCTCGTTCTTGCGCGCAACAGCGATCGCCGAAGCCTGCGCGGGATCACGCGCCCACAGCGAAACCGCGTGCCGTCCCGACAACGCGATGGCCAATGCCGTGCCCCAAGCGCCGGCGCCGAGGATCGCGATCTTCACGCGTCAGCGAAAACCCTGAGACCGAGTGCCCTGCCCGCAGGGATCAGAGACCCCAGAGGAGCGAAGACTTGATAAACCCGCCCGAGCCGTCGAAATGGCGCACCCGGACCCAGCCGCCCGGGGCGATCTCGACGAGTTCGAGCGCCACGTTCTGGGTCGCCTGAAAGACCGGCGGCGCTCCGTCTTCGGCGCGACTTCTCACCTCAACGTTCGGCGCGGTCACCAGGACCATGCGCCGCTCAGACAGTGATTTCTTCTCGATCCACGAAAATGAGCCGGTGTGGTCGCGCACCTTGACCCATGCTTCGAGGTTGACGATCACTTCGACCGGATAGTGGCGCGAGGCCACGAAGACGGGCGTCGCGGCGCGTGACGGCGCGTCATACATGACGGCCGCATTGTCGTTTACGGTG
This sequence comes from Betaproteobacteria bacterium, assembly GCA_947482825.1. Taxonomy (GTDB): domain Bacteria; phylum Pseudomonadota; class Gammaproteobacteria; order Burkholderiales; family SG8-39; genus SZAS-79. The sequence continues at coordinate 10,600 of CANKMT010000048.1, forward strand.
CGAAAATCCGCCGCCTGCGCCAGACCGGCGCAGGCAAGGACCGCCGTGGCGACGAATGCTCGCACTTTAGTGCGCGATCTCGATGCGCGACGCGCCGGCCGCTTCCTCCTGCTGCCTCTGCACATACAGCGCCTCGAAGGACACCGGCGCAAGCAGGACCGGCGGAAAACCGCCGCGCGTGACGAGGTCGGAGATTGCCTCGCGCACATACGGGTAGAGGATCGTGGGGCAGCCGATGCCGAGCAGCGGCTCGAGTTCCGCGGCGGGCACGTTGACGATCGAGAAGAGCCCGGCTTGCGCCACTTCCGCGAGGAACAGCGTCTTATCCCCGGCTTTCGCCGTGACGGTCACGGTGACAACCACTTCGTATAGCGTGTCGGTGACTTTCTCGGACTCGTTGTGGATCTGAACGTCGAGCTGCGGCGAATCGGCCTCCATGAACACCTTCGGCGCGTTCGGCAGCTCCAGCGAAAGGTCCTTGACGTACAGTTTCTCGATATTGAACGATGCCTGCGCTTCGGCCATGGGGAGTCTCTTTGGTTGGGTTCGGCGGTTGGGTTCTTTGTCAGGCTGCCGCGAGCAGCGGGTCGAGCTTGCCGGAGCGATCCAGCTCATGCAGTTCGTCGCATCCGCCGACATGGGTGTCGCCGATCCAGATCTGCGGCACGGTGCGCCGCCCGCTTTTTTGCGCCATCTCGACGCGTCGCTGCGGCTCGAGGTCGACGCGGATCTTGTCGATGTCCACGCCCTTGCCGGCCAGCAGGCGCTCGGCCGCGATGCAGTAGGGGCAAGTGGCCGTGACGTACATAAGTGCGCGCGCCATGCCTATTTCACCACCGGCAGGCCGGCCTGCTGCCACGCCGGGAATCCCCCCGAGAGGTTGACCACGTTGGCAAAGCCCTTTTCGCGCAGGATCAGGGCGGCCTTGGAGGCGCGGCCGCCGTCGGCGCAAACCACGATCACGGGCTTGGCCTTGTGCTTGTCCAGCTCGCCCGCGCGCGCCTCGACGCTTGCGAGCGGCATGTTCTTCGCGCCGAGCAGGTGGCCGCCGGCGAACTCGGTCGGCTCGCGCACGTCGAGCACCAGCGCGTCTTCGCGATTGATCATCTGCGTCGCCACGAGCGTGCTGACCCAGGGCCCGCCGGTCGTGCGGCGAATGTAGGGCCATAGCAGCATTGCGCCCGAAACGAACGCAACTGCAATCAGCATGATGTTGTTCTTGATGAATTCCAAGGGAATCTCGGGCATCTTGGCAGGCGTCGGTGGAGGTGGCGCCGCTTTGGCGTTGGCTCGCTATTATAGAATAGCCTGCATCGGATTCGTTCCCTGCCTGCCAACGCCGCCCAACTGCCGCCATGTACAAACTCGTCCTCCTGCGTCACGGCGAATCCGACTGGAACCGCGAAAACCGCTTTACCGGCTGGACCGACGTCGACCTGTCGGCCAAAGGCGTGGAAGAGGCGCGGGCGGGCGGCCGGCTGCTGAAGGCTGAAGGCTACGACTTCGACATCGCGTTCACTTCCGTCCTGCGCCGCGCGATCAAAACGCTGTGGATCGCGCTCGAGGAAATGGACCGCATGTGGATCCCGGTCGAACACAGCTGGCGGCTGAACGAACGTCACTACGGCGCGCTGCAGGGCCTCAACAAGGCAGAGACCGCCGCGAAGTTCGGCGAGGACCAGGTGCTGGTCTGGCGCCGCAGCTACGACACCCCTCCGCCCGCGCTCGAAAAAGGCGATCCGCGCTTCCCCGGCGGCGATCCGCGCTATGCCTGCCTCGATGCGGCCGAATTGCCGCTGACCGAATGCCTCAAGGACACGGTGGCTCGCGTAATGCCGTTCTGGAACGGGTCCATCGCGCCCGCGGTTCGCGCGGGGCGCCGCGTGATCGTCGCAGCCCACGGCAACTCCCTGCGCGCGCTGGTGAAATACCTCGACGGTGTCTCGGATCCGGACATCGTGGGCCTCAATATCCCGACCGGCATCCCGCTCGTCTACGAGCTCGATTCGTCGCTGAAGCCGCTTCGCCATTTCTATCTCGGCGACCCGGCCGAAATCGAAAAGCGCATCGCGGCGGTGTCGAGCCAGGGGAAAGCCAAGGCGTGACCCGCGCTTGAAAATGCGGATCCGGGTCGCGTCGCTTATGGTGGCCCTGCGGTGGCCGTTGATGGTGGCCCTCCTGTGCTGGAGCACGTTGTCCCTCGCGGCCTCGCGAGAGGAGGACGACCTCAAGGCGCTGCGCGCCCGGATCGATTCACTCAAGTCCGAACTCGACCAGAAAGAGGCGACACAGCGCGAATCGCGCGATGCCCTGCGCGAATCCGAGCGTGCGATTTCGGACGCAAACCGCGAACTCGGCACACTCGAGGCCGAGAGCCGCGCGGCTCAGGACGAACTCAACTCCCTGTCCGACCGCCGCCGCCACCTCGGCGAGGGACTCGCAAAGCAGCAGGCTGCGATCGCCCGCATGCTGGCGGCCCGCCATGCGGCCGGCCCTCCGGATGTGCTGAGGGTAGTCCTTTCAGGGAACGACCCGAACGACTCCGCGCGTCACCTCTACTACCTCGGCGTGATCGCGCGGGCGGCCGCGCAAGTCCTCGCGCGGTTCCGCACCGACGCTGCGGAGCTCGAAAAAGTCACGCTTCTGGCGGCCGAAAAGACCGCGCGCCTGGCGTCGATCGAGTCCGAAAAGCGCGCTGAAAGGCAGAAGATCGAGGCCGAAACCCTGCAGCGCAGGCGCATCCTCGATCAGTTGGCCGGCGATATCCGTGCCGGTCGCAGAGAGATCAAAGGACTGCTTGCGAACGAGTCCCGCCTGGCCCGCCTCGTGGAAGAGATCGGCAAAGTCCTCACGGCCAAACCCGGCGCGGGTTATTCGCGCCATGGCGGCACCCCGGCGGTCAAAGCGCCCGAACCCGGCGCCGAAGGGGCCGACGGGCCGTTTTCGAGCCTGCGGGGGAAACTCCGCCTGCCGGTGCGCGGGGAACTACTTGCGCGGTTCGGCAGTCCACTCATCGAGGGCAGCGGAAGTTCGAAGGGCGTGTTCATTCGATCCATGCAAGGCCAGCAGGTTCGCTCAGTGGCGGCGGGCCGGGTGGTCTTCGCGGACTGGATGCGCGGATTCGGGAACCTCCTCATCGTCGACCACGGGGAAACCTATCTTTCGGTCTATGGCAACAACGAGGCGCTCCTGAAGCAACCGGGCGACGCGGTGTCGGCCGGAGAGGCGGTCGCCACCGTCGGCAGCACGGGTGGCAACAGTGAAACGGGCTTATACTTTGAATTGCGGCATCTCGGGAAAGCGTTCGACCCGCTTCGCTGGTCGAGTCCCAGGTAGATCCGCGTCCAGGAGCGAATGACATGAGTGGTATTGGCAGGGGCAGCAGGATCAGGCAGATCGGACTCGTGCTCGGCGGAGTGATCGCTGGCGTGCTGGTCAGCCTCAACTTCCAGGCCATCGCGCAGCGCGACCGCTCCCCGCTGCCGATCGAAGAGCTTCGCGCATTCACCGAGGTCTTCGGCGCGATCAAGTCGAATTACGTCGAGCCGGTCGAGGACAAAAAGCTCATCAGCGAGGCGATCAACGGCATGCTCACGGGTCTGGACCCGCACTCGGCTTACCTCGATGCGGATGCCTTCAAGGAACTGCAGGTCGGCACGCAGGGCCAGTTCGGCGGCCTGGGCATCGAAGTCGGCATGGAAGACGGCTTCGTCAAGGTCATATCGCCGATCGAGGACACACCCGCCTACCTCGCCGGCGTCAAATCCAACGACCTCATCATCAAGCTCGATGAGACGCCGGTGCAGGGCATGTCCCTCAGCGACGCAGTCAAGAAGATGCGCGGCCGACCGAACACCAACATCACGCTGACGATTTCGCGCAAGGGCGAGCCGAACCTCATCGTGATCACGCTCATGCGCGCGGTCATCCGCGTGCAGAGCGTCAAGTCCAAGATTCTCGAGCCGGGCCTGGGTTACATTCGCGTGTCGCAGTTCCAGGAGTCCACGGCCGAGAGCCTGGCAAAGGCGCTCGACAACATGTACAAACAAGGCGGCCCGCTCAAGGGCCTCGTTCTGGACCTTCGCAACGACCCGGGCGGCCTGCTGTATGGCGCAGTGGCGATTTCGGCCACGTTCCTGCCGCAGAAAAGCCTTGTAGTGTCGACCGACGGCAGGACGGAGGACGCCAAGCGCAAGTATTTCGCCTCGCCCGACGACTACCTGCGTGGCGGCGGACGCGACGATTTCCTCAAGAACCTGCCGCCGGCGGTGAAGAGCGTGCCGATGGTGGTGCTCGTCAACGGCGGCTCGGCCTCGGCTTCCGAAATCGTGGCCGGCGCGCTGCAGGACTACAAGCGCGCGACCGTGATGGGCACGCAGAGCTTCGGCAAGGGGTCAGTGCAGACCATCATGCCGCTTGGCAACAACACCGCGATCAAGCTCACCACGGCGCGCTATTACACGCCGAGCGGCCGCTCGATCCAGGCCAAGGGCATCACGCCGGACATCATCGTCGAAGAACCGGGCGCCAATGCCCAGACCCGCTTGCGCGAGGCCGACCTCACGCGCCACCTCGTAAACCCCAAGGACAAGGAAGCCAACGAGAAGGAAGCGGCCGCCGCGGCTGAACGCGCCGCCGCTGCCGCCAAGCGCCAGCCGACACCTGAAGACGCAACCAAGAAGCCGCTCGAACTCGGCTCGAAGGACGACTTCCAGCTTCTGCAAGCCGTCGCCCACCTGAAGGGCGAGCCGGTCAAGGGATCGCCGCCGAAAGCCGTGGCCGAAGCGACGAAAGGCCCGGGCGGCTGAGCCTGCGGCGATAACGGCTGTGCATGACGCGCAGCTCCTGCGCTACAGCCGGCACATCCTGCTCGACGAGTTCGGCATCGAGGCGCAGCAGCGGCTTTCCTCGACCCATGGATTGATCGTCGGTGCCGGCGGCCTCGGCTGCCCGGCAGCGTTGTATCTCGCCGCAAGCGGCGTCGGGAAACTCACGATCGCCGATGGCGACAAAGTCGATGCCACCAACCTGCAGCGCCAGATTCTTTTTCGCGACAAGTCAGTCGGTACGCCTAAAGTCGGCGCAGCGCGAGACGCGCTGCGCGAAGTCAATCCGGAAGTCGAAGTCATCCCACTCGGCGAGCGCCTCGAAGGCGACGCGCTCAGTCGCGCCGTCGCGTCGGCCGATGTCGTCCTCGATTGCACCGACAACTTCGTCACGCGCCATGCGCTCAACCGCGCGTGCGTGAAGCACCGCAAGCCGCTGGTGTCCGGCGCCGCGATCCGATTCGACGGCCAGCTCGCGGTGTTCGACCTGCGGCGGGAAGATTCGCCCTGCTATGCGTGCCTGTTTCCTGAGGACGCAACCGCCGAAGACGTCGCCTGCGCGGTCATGGGCGTGTTCTCGCCGCTCACGGGGGTGATCGGCACGCTGCAGGCGGCCGAGGCGATCAAGGTGATCTGCGGCATCGGGGCCTCTCTCGACGGACGGCTGCAGATGTTCGATGCGCTCAATGGCGAATGGCGCACCGTGCGCGTACCGAAAGACCCTGGCTGCCCGGTCTGTGCCCGCAATTCGTGAATATTTAATTCCGCAGATCTAATATCCATGCGGGCTTCGGGGCAGTTTGTTTTCCAGAATAAGAAAATAACGAGCGCGAACAGGCGGCCAGTTACATTGATGAAACATTGGCGGTCTACCCATCCCTTTCGATCGGCAGAGACCGCGCGCGCATCCGTGTGTCTTCGATTACCACGATGGCCCCTGCTTCGAGCAGCTCGGCTAGCGCAGGGAGATTGGCCAGGAGAATTTCCGCCTGCCGCGCCGGAGCGCGCGTCAGCGCGCGCCGAAAGAGGATGACTGAAGGCTTGCTGCTCGCCCGGGCGGCAAGCAGCGTTCCAAAATCCGAGTCCGCGGACACGATGATTCTGTCTTCGCTCGCCGCTCGATCGAAAACGATTTCGTCAGTTGCCGACTCCAGCCCGTACTTGCGTACGTGAACGGAGTCGTACCCTTCGGATTGCAAGCGGGCCGAGACCTGCGGAGACAACGCATTGTCGACCAGGAACTTCAAGGGATCGCCAGCGGAAGCTCCCGTTCCTGAACCGCCTGCGCGGCATAGCGAAGCGCCTCACGGATGTCCTCTGATTCGAGATCCGGATAGGCATCAAGAATTTCCTTCGTCGACAAGCCTTCGGCAACCATTCCGACGATTGTCGCCACCGGAATGCGCAACCCGCGAATACAGGCCACGCCGCCCATCTGCGCCGGATTCAAGGTGATGCGAGTCAGCTTCATGGCGTCCTCCATTTCTGTCGAAGTGCGAAGGTCGGAAATCGATGCCACCAATGATACTCGTGTCCCTGTGGCGATAGTTTCAAGCAGGGCGACGGCAGCATTTCGCCAGGAAACCTAGTATCCACGCGGGGGTCTGGAAAAAGATGGCAGCATTGCCTGCGTGTCCGGCGACGCCGGCGCGCAACCTACCCGATGTAGCGCCAGTGCCCCGCAAGCGCCTCTGACGGCTTCTTCGCAAAGCCGCTGTGCGCATACGCGTGCAGGCACCCGATGGCGTACCGCGTAAGCGCCGCTGCATGCGCCGCAGGATCCGTATTCCCGTCGCTAGCATCCTGCGCCGCCGCCAACTTGAGCGACTGCTTAAGCGTAGCCTCGAACCGGTCGAAGAACTGGTTCATGCGCGCCTGCAGGCGCTCGTGCTCCCCCACCAGCGCCTCGCCGGTGAGCACGCGCACCATGCCGGGATTGGTCTCGCCGAACGCGAGTAGCGTTTCGATCAGCCGCGGCGCCTGGCGGCGCACGTCGGCCTCTTCTTCCGCGATCCGGTTGGCCAGCGAGAAGATCGAGCTCTCGATGAACTCGATCAGGCCTTCGTACATCTGCGCCTTGGAGGCGAAGTGGCGATAGAGCGCCGCCTCGGACACGTCGAGCTTCTCGGCAAGCAAGGCGGTGGTGATCTTCTCCCAGCGCGGCGACTCGAGGATCCCGGCCAGCGCCTTGAGGATTTCCAGGCGCCGTTCGCCTTTCTTGCGTTCGCTTTTTTCGCGCGGCATTTCCGGGGGGAGAGTGGGATGGACGAGGGATTGTATCGCTAGATCGGAAGATGGGGCGTTTGCCCGCGCGCGTTGCGAAACACGTAGCGCGGCAACTCGAGGACCGACGCGATGCGCAGGTCCACGTAGCGCGGCTTGGCCACCCCGCCGGCAACCCAGACGGTCGCCAGGCCCAGGCGCTTCGCGGCGCGCAGGTTCTCAAGCATGTCGTCGATGAACACGCAGCGGTGCGGGTCGAGCTTGTGCGCGCGCATGAGCACATGGAAGCCGGCCGACGACGGCTTGGGCCGGTAGCGCGTGCTCTCGATCGAGTAGACGGCATCGAAGTAGCGCCGGATGCCCATTGCATCCAGCACCTGCTCGACGTAGTGGCGAGGCGCATTGGAAAACACCAGCTTGGTGCCGCCTAGTCGCTCCAGCGCATGGCGAAGCGCGTTCTCGTGCACGAGCATGTCGCCCAACTCAGGAAACTGGTGCGTCGCGTTCAGGAACTCGCGCGGGTCGGTGCCGTGGTGGCGCATGAGGCCCGAGAGCGTGGTGCCGTACTTCGCCCAGAACCCGGCGCGGATCGTATTCGCCCCCTCTTCGTCGACGGAGAATTTCTGCTTGATGAACTCGTTGATCTGCACATGCATCGACGGGAAGATGTGCGGCCGCGCATCGTGCAGCGTGTTGTCGAGGTCGAAAATCCACACCCGCCGCGATGCGGGCACGCGGGCGATTCGCATTACGCGGCCGGCATTACACGATCGACATTACTTGGAGCGGATCAACGTGCCCACGCCCTGGTCGGTCAGCACCTCGAGCAGCAGCGCATGCGGCACGCGCCCGTCGATGATGTGCACCGTCTTGACCCCGCTCCTCGCCGCCTCGAGCGCCGAGGAGATCTTCGGCAGCATGCCCCCGGACAACGCGCCGCTGGCCACCATGTCGTCGATCTGGCGCGGCGTCACGCCGGTGAGCAGCTTGCCCTTTTCATCCAGCACGCCGGGCGTGTTGGTGAGCAGCACGAGCTTCTCGGCGTGCAGCACTTCGGCGAGCTTGCCGGCCACGAGGTCGGCGTTGATGTTGTAGCTCTCGCCTTCGTGCCCGACGCCGATCGGCGCCACCACGGGGATGAATCCGCCGGCCTCGAGTGCGGTGATCACCGAAGGGTCGATCGACTCGATCTCGCCGACCTGCCCGATGTCGAGCAGTTCGCTGGGCTTGTCCTTCGAGGGCATCAGCAGCTTCCTTGCGCGGATGAACGCCCCGTCCTGGCCGGTGAGGCCGACCGCCTTGCCGCCGGCCTTGTTGATGAGCGTGACGATGTCCTTGTTGACCGCGCCGCCGAGCACCATCTCGACCACGTCCATGGTCGCCGCATCGGTCACGCGCATGCCCTGCACGAACTCGCTCTTGATGTCGAGTTCCTTCAGCATCTTCTCGATCTGCGGGCCGCCGCCGTGGACCACCACCGGGTTCATGCCGACGAGCTTCAGCAGCACCACGTCGCGTGCAAAGTCGGCCTGCAGGGAGGCGTCCACCATCGCGTTGCCGCCGAACTTGACCACGATCGTCTTGCCGTGGAAGCGGCGGATGTAGGGCAAGGCCTCGGCGAGGATGCGCGCGCTCTCGGGCGTCCGGGCGTTCGGTGTGGAAGTGTTTTCGGTCATGGCGCCGCGATTCTAAGGGAAAGCAAAGAAAAATGGGCCGGCGCTTTCGCGCCCGCCCCTTGTCCTGCCCGCGCCGGACCTTACTGGATCGTGATCTGCTTCTTCTGCGCGGCCGCTTTCTTCGGCAGCGTCAGCGTCACAGGACGTAGCGGGCGAGGTCCTCGTTTTTCGACAACTCGGCCAGCCTTGCGTCCACGTAGTCGGCGTCGATGACGACCTCCTCCGTGCCGCGCTTGCCGGCCTCGAAGGAAATCTCCTCGAGCAGCTTCTCTAGCACCGTATAGAGCCGCCGCGCGCCGATGTTCTCGGTCTGCTCGTTTACCGCGTGGGCGATTTCGGCCAGCCGCCGGATGGCCTGCGGCCGGAATTCGATCTTCACCGACTCGGTCGCGAGCAGCGCCTCGTACTGGCGGGTGAGGCACGCATCGGTGCCGGTGAGGATCTTTTCGAAGTCACCGACCGAGAGCGAGTCGAGCTCGACCCGGATCGGGAAGCGCCCCTGCAGTTCCGGGATCAGATCCGAGGGCTTGGCGAAATGGAACGCGCCGCTCGCGATGAAGAGGATGTGGTCGGTCTTCACCATGCCGTACTTGGTCGACACCGTGGTGCCTTCGACCAGCGGCAGCAGGTCCCTCTGCACGCCCTGGCGCGACACGTCCGCGCCCGCCATCTCGGAGCGGCTCGCGATCTTGTCGATCTCGTCGAGGAAGACGATGCCGTTCTGCTCGACGTTCTCGAGCGCCTTCGTCTTCAGGTCCTCGTCCGAAACGAGGCGCGCGGCCTCCTCGTCGGTGATGAGGTTCATGGCCTCGCGGATCTTCATCTTGCGCGTCTTCCTGCGCCCGGCGCCGAGGTTCTGGAACATGCCCTGGATCTGGGTGGTGAGCTCTTCCATGCCGGGCGGGACCATGATCTCCATTTGCGGCTGCGTCGCCGCCACTTCGATTTCGATTTCCTTCGTGTCGAGTTCTCCTTCGCGCAGCTTCTTCCTGAATTTCTGCCGCGTCGGATTGTCGTTGCCCGAATCGGCATCCGAAGAGACACGGGCAGCGAATCCGACTTCGCGCGCCGGCGGCAACAGTGCGTCGAGCACCCTTTCTTCCGCCGCATCCTGCGCGAGGCTGCGCACCCGGCGCATGGCTTGCTCGCGCGCGCCCTTGATCGAGATCTCGACCAGGTCGCGGATGATGGTGTCCACGTCGCGGCCGACGTAGCCGACCTCGGTAAACTTGGTCGCTTCGACCTTGATGAACGGCGCGTCGGCCAGGCGCGCGAGGCGCCTTGCGATTTCGGTCTTGCCCACCCCGGTGGGACCGATCATCAGGATGTTCTTCGGCGTGATTTCCTGCCGAAGCGGATCCGCGACCTGCTGGCGGCGCCAGCGGTTGCGCAGCGCGATCGCCACCGCGCGTTTCGCGCGGCCCTGGCCCACTATGTGTTTGTCCAGTTCGTGGACGATTTCCTGCGGCGTCATGTTGCTCATTCCAAAACCTCGATGACCCTTTGGTGATTCGTATAGATGCACAGGTCGGCCGCGATCGACAGCGATTTTTCGACCACTTCGCGCACACCGAACTCGGTGTTCTCGATCAGCGCCCGCGCAGCGGCCTGCGCGTACGGGCCGCCGGAACCGATCGCAACAATGCCCAGTTCGGGCTCGAGCACGTCGCCCTGCCCGGTAATAACGAGCGAGTGTTCCCTATCGGCCACGGCGAGCATCGCTTCGAGCCGGCGCAGCATGCGGTCGGTGCGCCAGTCCTTGGCCAGTTCCACCGCGGAGCGCATGAGGTTGCCCTGGTGCTTCTCGAGCTTGGCCTCGAACCGCTCGAACAGCGTGAAAGCATCTGCCGTCCCCCCGGCGAAACCGGCGAGGATGCGGTCGTGGTACAGGCGGCGCACCTTGCGGGCCCCCCCCTTGATGACGATGTGCCCGAGGGTCACCTGGCCGTCGCCACCGAGCGCCACCGTGGTTCCCCGCCGTACCGAGAGGATAGTCGTGCCGTGAAACTGTTCCATTGAATAGGCCTCGGGGGGAGGAGGAAAAAGGCGGCCGCGAGGGCCTGATCGGGGGGAGTTTGGGGCATCCGGCCCCTATTGCAACCCCTGCGCGCGCGCCGGCATTTACCGTCTCACGAAACTTGCCGAAACGATCCCTGTGGCCACTAGTGCGCAAACGATCATCGGACCCGAGGGAAGGTCGGCCACGGCCGAGCCGGCGAGTCCACCGCCGTAGCCCAACACGCCGATGGCGTAGGCCTTCGCCAGGCGGCCGCTCTTCACGAAACAGGTCGCGAGCGCCGGGATCACGAGCGTTGCAAAAACGAGGTACAGCCCGACCTGCTGCACCGAAGCCGTAACTGCGCAGGCGAACAGCGTGTAGAAGCCGATGCGGCCGATGCGCTCGTGCAGCGTGAACCAGATCACCGCAATCGCCCCATAGATCAGCGCATCCACCGGCAACCGCGCCGGGTTCACCCACAGGATCTGCCCGACCAGCAAATCCTTGAGATGCTCTCCACCATGCGGGTTGTGGGCCAGCAGCAGGATCGCGATGCTCGAGGCGAGCACGAACGTTGCGCCGATGATCGCCTCCTGCACCTGCGGCCAGCGCCGTTCGGTCCAGGTCAGCAACAACGCCGCGCCGAGCGCCGCCGCGAGGGCCGCGGCCTGCATCGCCCAGCCCTGCGGTTCCCATCCGAGCGCGTCAGCGAGGATCACGCCCAGCCCCGCGATCTGCGCGATCGCGAGATCGATGAAAACGATACCGCGCCCGATGACCTGAATGCCAAGGGGAACGAGCGCGAGCGTGACGAGCAGCCCGACGATCATCGCCGGCCCCAGCAGCGCCAGGTTCGCGGAATCGAAATTCACTTGACTGCCGCCAGCAGCCGCCCGAGCGTATCGTCAAACAGGCCGAACAGGTCCTTCGCCTTGTCGCTGCCGCCGACGGTAAAGGGCAGCATCGTCATCGGGATGCCGGTGCGCGAGGAAAGGAACTCGGCCGCCTTGGGGCTCGTGTAGGCCGAATACACGATGACCTTGGCCGGCTCGCGCTTCATGCGCTCTACCAACTCGGCAAGATGCGCGGGCGTCGCGGGCAGTCCTGGTTTGGGTTCGAGGCTGCCGGCCTCACGCATTCCCATCCATCCGATGAAATACGACATGTCCTTATGGTAGACGACCACCGGGGCACCCTTGAGGCGCGCGCCCTCGCGCTCCCAGCGCTCGATCGCCGCCCGCCAGCGCGGCGTGAAGGCGGCGAGACGCTCGCGATACGCTTGCGCGTTCGGGGGATCGATCTCGGCGAGCCGGCCGGCGAGCGCTTCGGCCACCTTGGCGATATTGCGCGGATCAAGGTGGATGTGCGGATTGCCGCCCGGATGGATGTCGCCCATCGAGCGATCCAGGGTCCTGGGGACTTCGATGCGCGCGACGAACTGCGAGGCTTCGAAATACCCAGGCCGTCCCGGCTGGATCTTCGCGTTGCCCGATTGGGTGAACAGCAGGGGCAACCAGCCGACTTCGAGATCCGACCCGGTGCAGACGACGAGATCCGCAGAGCGCGCGCGCGCGATCAGGCTTGGACGCGCTTCGATGCGATGCGGATCCTGCAAGGCGGTCGTCGCAGAATGGACGTTGGCCTTGTCTCCCGCCAGTTCGGAGGCGAGAGCCGCCCATTCGGGTTCGCAGGCAAGGATATTCACGGCCGCAACCGCCGGGAGCGCCAATAGCGCCGCGCCCGCCAACCCAAGAACCCTGAGGATGATTGGTCTCATGGCGGGCCTCAGAACTTGTGCGCACCATGGGCCCCGAGGCTCATGATGTACTGGAGGAAAACTTGGTTGTCCGCGATGCCCGGTTGCGAGCGGTCGCGCGCGAACTGCAGGCGCAGGCGGCTGAACTCGCTCGGGCTCCAGTCGACCATGAACGTGTTGCGGGTCGGGTTGTAGGCATTGAGGATCGGGAAGTCGGCTGCCGTGAGCGCGCCCGAGTTCACCTGTCCGATGCTGGTCGTTCCCGCGCTGAGGCGATCGTAGCGATAACCGGCGCGCCAGCGCGGCATGAACTGGTAGACCGCTTGCCCGTAGTAACCGGACTGGCGCGATGCGTACGCGTCGGCCTGCGTCCCGAGAGAAGCGGCCGTCGTGTCGTAGGCCAGGCTGCCGCTCTCGCTCCTGCGGAAATACTCGCCCTGCAGCTTGAAACTGGTTTGCGAGGCATTCCCGTTCGGCGCCCATTTGAGCACGCCGTCCATGACCATGAGCCGGCTGCGGCCGGTAAAGGAATTGGTCACCCCGGCGCCGGTCGAATCGAGGTCCTCGTAAGTGCGGTCCTGCGCCGAGGTTCGCAGGTGGGAAAGGCCGACGCGCCACGCGGTGCTCGCCCCGATGTCACCGCCCAGGTGCGCGAACAGCACGCCCGAGCCAACGCCGTTCTTGCTGCGCCCGCCCGCCGGACCGCCGGGGAAAGTGCGTCCGCGGCCGGCTTCGAAGCCGAGATCCATATACAAGTCGGTCGGCGCAACCCACTTTACCTGCACGCCGTCTTCGGCAAGGTGGTTGCCGAGGAACACCTTGTTCACAAGCGACGCATCGGTGAAATCCCAGGCATGCGGATGGATTTCGTTCAGGTAGCCGACACTCGAGCGAAAGCGCCCGGCCTTCACGGTGAACCCGTTGGACAGGCCGAGCGTCTGGATATAGCCCTCTTCGACGGAGACTCCATTGTCAGGGGCGAGCGCAGCGATCAGCGTGCCGCGAAAGTACGAATCGATATTGGCGCTCATCACGAGCTCGGATTCACCCAGGCTCAGTCCGCGACCGGGCAGGGCGACCTCGCCTCCCGTGGGCGCAAACCCGCTGATCCGGTAGGCCGCCGGGTCGCGCTTGAGGTTGCCGTAGGTCCCGTTGACGATCAGCGAGATGCCAGGGTTGAAGGCGCTTTCGCTTGAAGTGCGCGGGCTTGCCTGCGCCGCGGCCTGGCTGGCCGAGGCTTGCGCGTTCGTGGCCGCGACCTCGGCCTTGCCCGCCGACTGCTCGGCCTGCGAGAGGCGCTTCTCGAGCGCTTCGATGCGCTTTTCGTAACTCTCCTTCAGCTGCCGGACTTGCTCGCGCAGCTCTTTCAAATCGTCTTCGGCTGCGCGCGCCGGGGACGCGAACACCCCCACGACAGTCGCAACGGCAAATGCAATTAGCCTGTGCTTGAACATGATCTCTCCCTCGAATCCCTGATGGCGCGCGCGCAAGATGGGCCGCGCGACTTAGCCGCGCTAGCGCGGCCGGAACACGGCACTTCTAGGCGAGGACGGGAGGGGCGCGCGACTGGAACGCGGCAGCGGGAGATTCACCGCTGCGTACATATTCGGCTGGGGCAACCTGGTGCAAGGTACCTTCGGCGACGCGGAACGCACCGGTCTCGGCGGCGGTGCCGTCGAGCGCATGGACTTCGAGGCACTGGTCGGTCGCGTGCTTGAGCGGCGCGGGCGCGTTCTGGCTCCCAGCCTGCCCGCCGGCCGCGGCAAGATCCGCTTCGGCATGCGAAAGCGCATGCAACTGCGCCGCGCTGCCGGAAAAGGCCAACGCGAAAGCGAACAGCAGTCTAAGGATGAAGCGCGCGCTCATGCGGGAATCATACTCCCGCGGACGCAGCCTGTCGGAGGGCTCGTCGAAGGGGAGGCTACTTCGCCCCCACAAGGCACTGGTCGAGGCCCGCGATGAACAAATCCCTGGGCAGTTTCTTGCCGATGAAGACCATCACCGACTCCTTCTTCTCGCCCTTGGCCCACGGCTTGCCGACGTCGCCGCCCATCATCATGTGCACTCCCTGGAACACGACGCGGTTCGGGTTGCCTTTCATCCACAGCACGCCCTTGTAGCGCAGGAGGTCCGGGCCGTAGACCTGGATCATGCCGCCGAGGAACTGCTCGAGTTTGGCGCCATCGAAGGGCTTGTCGGTGCGGTAGACGAAAGATTCGACTTCGTCGTGGTGCTCGTGGGCCGAGTCGGTGAGGAAGTCGGGTTCCAGCTCGAGAATCGCGTTCAGGTTGAAGCCGCGGATATCGAGCACCTCTGCGATCGGCGCGTTGCCGAAATGCACGTGCTTGATCGGCGCGCGCGGGTTCATCTTGCGGATGCGGTCCGACAACGTCTTCACTTCCGCCTCCGACACGAGATCGGTCTTCGACATCAGGATCCGGTCGGCAAAGCCCACCTGCGATTGCGCCTCGTGGAATTCGTCGAGCGTCTCTTTCGCGTGTTTCGCATCCACGATCGTGAGGATCGAGTCGAGCAGGTAGTTGTTGCCGATCTCCTCGTCGGTGAAAAACGTCTGCGCCACCGGACCCGGGTCGGCCATCCCGGTGGTCTCGATGATCACGCGGTCGAACTTGAGGGCGCCGCTGTCGCGCTTTTCCTTCAGCGAGCCGAGGATGCGGATGAGATCCCCGCGCACCGTGCAGCAGATGCAGCCGTTGTTCATCTCGACGATCTGCTCGTCGCTGGTCTCGAGGATGTCGTTGTCCACCCCCACCTCGCCGAACTCGTTCTCGATCACGGCGATCTTGTGGCCGTGGTCTTCCTTGAGGATGCGGTTGAGCAGCGTGGTCTTGCCGCTGCCGAGAAAGCCGGTGAGGATGGTCACCGGGATCATGTTGTCCTGCTGCATGGCTCGCTCCTGAGTTCTGCACCGCCTTCCAGAATTTCCGGACCGCGGCCGAGGGAGGGCGGATTTTACTCTTGACGGGGGCGGGGCGGACAGACTGTTCGCGGATGGTCGGAAAGCTCATCGCACCGGTCATCCTATCGCTAGCACGGGTCCGTCGTGCTCAAAACGCGCCACGCGAAATGTCAGTAGCTGACCTGGAAACCTTTGCCCAGACTAGGGTTTAGGCTAAAACATGTCAGTAGCGTCGATACCGGAGAATCTCTCGTCCAAGCATGGATTGAACCTGAGGGACTATTCGGCGAGAACGTCCGGCACTCATGCCAAGCGATACGAGCCCCCCCTCCTTTAGTTTCCACATCGAGACCGATGAGCAAAGCGGCCATTCAGTTCCCGCTGTCGTGCTTGTCCAGGTTCTTGAAAACGCCCAACGCGCCTTCGAACTGATTGGCGTACAAGTGGAAGGTCGGGAGATCCGAACACGCGCTCGCGTTGCCGCAGCGACCAGCAAGCGTTTTCAGCTCATGTGCCAGTTGCCCGAAGCTGGAAGCTATTCGATGCCCGTCACAGTCGGCGGTTCCGGCGAACTCTTTTCCGCACCCTTGGCCAATCAGGCTTTTGGCATTTTTCGTGAAGTCATGGAGCGCGTATCCGCGCGGAGTGGCGTAGGACTGGCCGCAGCGCTGCCCAACGAACGTATTCGCCGCCGGGTTCTGGAAGCCGTAAAAGGCATGGCGCCTCGGGCGGACGCGCAATGGAAGCTGAACCTGCATGACGATGAGGATGTTTCGTTCGCCAACTTCGACGTGCAGACCATCCCCTTTGTGGAGGCAACGCTCGTACCCGTGGAGCAACGCGAGTCGGCTCGCGTCGTCACGGGTGAGCTAAAAAGCATCGACTTTGCCGAGCGCAAAGTCACCATCATTTACCCGCCCAACAGCAAGGAACTGGCGTGTATCTATGATGAAGCGGTCGAAGACCTGCTCTATGAAAGTCGGCGCGACCTGATTCAGGTCACTGGCCGCGTCGTGCTGGACGACCAGGGCGCCCCTAAGCAGATCATCGATGTGACCGACATTCGGGATCTTGATCTGTCTTCGCTCGAGATTCATACCATTCGGCATGGCCATCTCACCCTCAAGGCCCGGCGCACCCTCGGCCTCGAACCCAACCTGGATGAAACCAAACAACTCTTGTGCATCGAGTATGAAGCGCTTGCACTCGACGTTTTCGCGCCCACCCGCGACGCGCTGCTGGCTGAATTGAGCGAACAAATCGCCATGCTCTGGACGGAGTACGCATTGGCCGAGGACGATGCGTTGGACGCGGTAGCGCGCCGACTGAAAGAAGAACTACACGCTGCCTTTACCGAGGTGCGCGATGCCGCGTAAGCAGAATGAAGTCGAAAAAGGCCTCAAGACCAAGGGGTTCAAGCCGCGGGATGGGGATCACAACTACTTCAACTACTACTCCACGGCGGGGAAAAAGACTGCCGTGTTCACGAAGACCAGCCACGGCGCTCGGGAAATTGACGACAACCTGCTTGGGCAGATGGCCAAGCAATGCAAGCTCTCACGCGCCGACTTCGACCTACTTATCGATTGTCCCTTAGATCGAAAAGCTTATGAAATCAAGGTCGTCGAGAAAAAGGCAATCGAACTTCCGTCCGACTAAGTGTCGCTAGTCTTCCTCGGTCTGGTACAGCGCGACGATCGTATTTGTCGCCCGCTTATTCCGAGATCAAGCCCATCGTTCAGGCGTGACGAGCAGGGTCGTGATGCCGGCAGAGACTTGAGTGGGACCGAGATCAATCATCGAGTAACGGCTTCACTTCACGCGATACAGCAGTTTGCGTTGTAGATCAGGCAATGCGTCAAGCGAATCAACCATGTCATTGGCCGCGTTCATCAGGCGGCTCAGGTCGCGCGGATGAATTTCCGCAGAGTTCTGAAACACGATCATCGAATTGAATTCGACGTTAGCTCCTATCAGGTGCTGAAGGATGATTGTCGCCAGGCGCGCCTTGTCTCGATTCGGCACACCAAATAGATAAAGTGGCTGGGCACCTCCCTCGATGTAATAGTCCACCGGATAATCTGCTGCCTTAGGGACTCCTGCTACAACATACCCCTCGTGCAATTGCGTCTCGTCCACCGTGGACTTCAATGCTTCGCGAAGATCCTCGTAAAACGTGCTCTCCACTCGCAACCGATTGAGAAACGTAAGATCGTGCAGCCGCGTCATCGCCTGCCCGAAGCGGAATACCCCCCCTCCTAGCCCGTCGGCAGGCGTGTCGATGAAGAACTCCCCGTCTTCCTCGCTCAATTCGGAATCGGCGAGGATCTGTGCAAAGAGCCTTCCGCGCGACCCTTCGCGAAATTTGCCAATATCATTTTCGTAGCTAAGGTGCATCAGGGTTGAGCCCAGGTCACCGACGCGCCAGCCGCCACTGGGCAATTGCTTCAAATACAGCGAGTACCCGTCGCCGTCTGGAAAAACGAACGGGGTAGTCACGCGCCACAAATCGTCGCTTGCGGCGTCGACCACAACGTCCGCACACATCATCTTGCACAACAGTGATTGAAGGTCTTGGCGAGTCATGGTTTGTGGAACAGATCTGTTTCGTCCGGCCCAGTCTTCAAGCCGGAGATTGACGTCAGTTGTATCAGATGGTGCAAGGCACCCTCCAGCGAGCGATAAGCGTCTGTCACCTCCGCGAACGATTCGACCTTACGACCCGCTGCCAGATAGCGCTCGGTTGCCCGATGCACATGGCAGTGACGTTCGAACCGATCGCGCTCGATGGAATTGTTATGTGGATGGTCCGCCCCATTGCAACGCATCAGGATGACTTCCTCACCGGTCTTAGAACACCATCGCAGTCCTGCCGTAAAGCTTTCAGCAATCATCGTACTCTGGCGGGTGAAAAGCACAAATTGATGACGGTCGTCCAGGCTGGCTACCTGGTAGTCGTGCCGGATGTGCTTGCCTTCCGCCTTCGGACGGCTGCTGGGGTTAGTCACGCGTTTTGGGCAGGCGATCAACGCGTCGATTTCGGCTTGATTGAGTGCTTCGATTGACATGGATTGTTCTCCAGGATCTCTCGCTCAACGTTTTACCGATACTCTCGTTGACTCCGGTACTCGAGCGCCGTGCATTCTTGCAGCCTCGCCACCGCCGCGCTGTCTCATCTAGCCCGTCAACAATGATCGAACGAAATGTCTCCAGCGACAAATGTTCGGCTACCTCGCACATGGCGTCTGTAAGGATTGAAGGCGGGCCGCGACCAAAGTGTACTGGAGGAACTGCCATGAACGAACTCGCCCCTTACCTAAAGTCTCGCCTCAATCGCCGCAGCTTTCTGACCGGCTCAGCCGCCACACTCGCCGGCCTGTGGCTACCGCTCTCGGGCGAAGCGCAGGAAAGCAGCATCCACGACCTGCGCGGCGACGTGCTCGTCAATGGCCGGCGCATCGACAAGGCCGCGGTCATCCGCGCCGGCGACACGGTAGCCACCACCTCCAACGGCTATGTCGTGTTCGTAGTCGGCGCCGACGCTTTCATGCTGCGCGAGCGAAGCGAGTTGCGGCTGGAATCGAACCCGCTCTCGGGCGCCCTCATTTCTGGACTGCGGCTGCTCACCGGCGCACTCGGCGCCGTCTTCGGCAAGCGCAAGGCGGGCAAGGTCAACATCGTCGCCGCGACCGTTACGGCGGGCATCCGCGGGACCGGCGTCTACATGGAGACCCGCGGCGAAGGCACCTACTTCTGCAGTTGCTACGGCACGGTCGACCTGCAGGCCAACGCGAACGCCAACGACCGCGAAACCATCGAGGCGACCCGGCACAACAACCCTCGCTTGGTCCTCGCCCAGCCGAAGGACGGGCAGCTATTCCTGCCGGCGGCTTTCCAGACCCACACCGACGCGGAGATGGACATGCTCGAGAAATGCGTGGGGCGGCGCGCGCCGTGGCTGGCGGCGGGGAGATAAGCAGAAGAGCTTTTTGAGCAGCTCCACGTGATGTCCCCACGGAATGGAAATCACCAGTTCTCGCACAGCCTGTGCGAGAAATTCCTTCGAGGAGTGCGTGGCGTAGAACTGCCGCATCCGCCACAGACTGGAAACGGAGTACCCGGTCGTACCCGGAAACGCCTTCCGAAGGTCGCGCGCCAACGTCTCCACCACCGACTCACCCCAACCGTACTGTGTCTGCTTTTCCAGGATTGCCCGCCCGATGTCCCAGTAGAGCAGGATCAAGTCCCGATTGACGGCACGCGAAGCGGCGATGCGGGCCGACTGGATGCGCGCCTTGAGGTCGGTTAGAAAAGCCGCGTAGTCAGCGGGCCGAAGAGGATTTGATTTCATGACTACTTCCGTTTTGGCTGGTCCCTTCTTCACCGCCACAGCGCCTCCGGGTCCCAGATCCAAGTTTCGAGGGATTTGTCGATGGCTTTGGTCATATACAAAGTTTAACTTCCATTTCCATAGACCTAACAGAATAGCTGGTCTCAGGCCAATTTGTTTTCCTAAAACGGAAATTACCCCCGATACACCAGCAACCCCTTGAGGTAATCACCCTCCGGAAATTCCAGCGCCACCGGGTGATCGGCATCGGGCCCGAAGCGCTCGATGATCTTCGCTTCGCCGCCCGCGTCGAGCGCCGCGCCGGCCACGATCTTCTGGAACAGGTCAGGCGATATGCCGCCCGAGCAGGAAAACGTCGCCAGCAATCCGCCCGGCGCCAGCAGCTTCAACGCAAGCAGGTTGATGTCCTTGTAGGCGCGCGAGGCATTCTCGACCTGCGCGGCGGTCGGCGCGAACTTGGGCGGGTCGAGGATGATCAGGTCGAACTTTTCGCCGCAGTTGCGCAGCTCGCGCAGGTGCAGGAAGACGTCGGCTTCCTTGAACAAGAGCCGCGCGGGGTCGAGCGCATTGGCCGCGAGGTTCTCGCGCGCCACCGCGATCGCGGTGCCCGAGCTGTCGATCGCGCTGACTTCCCTCGCGCCGCCGGCCAGCGAAGCGATCGCGAAGCCGCCGGTGTAGCAGAAGCAGTCGAGCACGTCGCGACCCGCCGAAATCTCCCTGATGCGTTGCCGGTTGGCGCGTTGGTCGAGGAAGAAGCCGGTCTTCTGGCCGGCGGCCACATCGACCCGGAACACGAGGCCGTGCTCGCTGATCGCGCAACGCGAGGCGTCGCTGTTGCCGCGCACGAAGCCGGCCCGTTCGGGCAGGCCCTCGAGGGTGCGCACTTCGGCGTCCGATCGCTCGAACACCGCCTCGCACCTCGTGAGGTCCACCAGCGCATCGAGGATCTCATCGCGCCAGCGCTCCATGCCTGCGGAGAGAAGCTGCGCCACCAGCACATCCGCGTAACGATCGACGATCAGGCCGGGCAGCCCGTCGGACTCGCCGTGCACCAGGCGCATGGCATTCGTGTGGCGGCCCAGCGGCAGTTGCTCGCGCAATGTGAGCGCGGCCTTGATCCGTCCGCGCAGGAATTGCGCGTCGACCGTGGCTGTCGAATCGAAAGTCCACACGCGTCCGCGAATCTGCGAGCTTGCGCTGTACGCCGCCAGGCCCAGCGGCGTGCCCTCGGCGGTGCGCACCAGCACGGTGTCGCCGCTTTGCGGCTCGCCGACCACCTTTTCGATCGCGCCGGAAAATACCCAGGGATGCCGGCGCTTGAGCGACTTTTCCCGTCCGGCCTTGAGCACGAGCACCGGGACCTGCGACCCCTTGCGCGCGCTCATACGATCCCCGCGATGCCGGCCACCGCGCCGGCGGCGATCATCCAGAGCGGATGGAACTTGGTGCGCCAACTGATGATCGCGCAAGCCGCCGTGAGAACGAGCGACAGCACATGGTTTACGTTGGCGCTCGCCACCAGCACCCCCGACGCCGCGACCAGCCCGACCGTGACCGGCGCAAGCGCGTTGTCGATGATCTCGCGCCACATTGCGGCGCCGGCGGCGCGCCACAACAGGCGATCGGCGTAGAAAGTGAGCACGCTCGAGGGGATCACCATCGCGAGCGTCGTCACGACCGCTCCGGCCAGGCCCGCGGATTGCCATCCGAACAGGCTCACCACCAGCACATTCGGGCCGGGAGAGGCCTGAGCGAGCGAGTAGAGTTCGGCAAATTCGCGGCTCGTCATCCACCCCTGCACCTCCACCAGGCTGCGGTGCATTTCGGGCAGCACCGAGCTCGCGCCACCCACTGAAAGTAGCGAGAGCATCGCGAAATCCATCGCGAGGATACCGAGTCGGTCGGTCATGAGCCGGACATCCCGCGCTTTTGCGCATACCAAGCCGCCCCGATCGACAACGGGATGATCGCGGCGAGCACGAGCGCGAGCGGCAACCGCAGCCACGACACCGCGGCGAAAGCCGCCACGGCGAATACCGTCCGCCAGGTCCGCAAACGCGGCGAGGCGGCCATGCGCAGGGCCGTGCCCAGGATGAGGCCCGCCGCCACGGCAGAAACACCGCGCAGGGCGTTGGCTACCTCGGGGACTTGCGCATAGCCGGAATACAAGACGCCGAGGACGAGCAACAGGACAAACGGCACACCCAGAATTCCGGCGCTGGCCGCGATTGCGCCGCGTACGCCGAAATGCCGGCCGCCGATGCAGATCGACACGTTGACGATGTTGGGCCCCGGCAACGCCTGGCAGCGCGAGACGATGTCGGTGAACTCGGCCATCGTGAGCCAGCGATAGTTTTCCACCAGCGCATGCCGCGCCACCGGCAGAACGCCCCCGAACCCCTGCAGCCCGAGCTTCATGAAGGCGAAGAACAGCTCGCCGATCGAGCGCGGGGCCACTGTCGTGCCGCTCGTTAGAGCTTGCGCTTCCGCGTTCATTTCTTGCGCGCGCGCGGATGGGCGGCGTCGTAGACCTTGGCGAGCGACTGGAAGTCGAGGTGCGTGTAGATCTGCGTGGTCGAGATGCTGGCGTGCCCGAGCATCTCCTGCACCGCGCGCAGGTCCTGCGAAGACTGCAGCACATGGCTCGCGAACGAATGACGCAGCATGTGCGGATGCACGCGCCCTTCGGCTCCGCTCGCCAGCGCCCAGGCGTTCAGCCGCAGCGCAAGCGTCGAGGGAGCCATGCGGCGGCCGCGCGCGCCGACGAAGAGCGCTTTCTCGCCCGCTTGCGCGATCTGCGCCCGCACTGCGAGCCACGCAGCCAGCGCTTCGCGCGCTTTGGCGCCGACCGGCACGGTGCGCGTCTTCGAACCCTTACCGGTCACGGTCACCAACCCCTCATCGAGGTCGAGCCGGCCGTCGCCCCAGTCGAGCGAAAGCAGCTCCGCGCGCCGCAGTCCGGAGGAATAGAGCAACTCGAACATTGCGGCATCGCGCACGAATTCGATCGTGTCCGCGGGCAAGGTCTCGAGCAGCCGCTGGGCCGCTTCGACGGAGAGCGCCTTGGGCAGGGTGCGCGCCGCTTTGGGTGGGCGCACGCCCTGGCAGGGATTGGCCGCGAAACCCTTGTTTCTGGCGAGCCAGTGGTAAAACCCGCGCCAGGCCGAGAGCATGTTTGCGAGCGCCCTTGGCGAAAGTCCGCCGGCGTTCAGCCGCGCGATCGATCTGCGGACCTGCGCGCTGTCGAGTGACGAAAGCCGGGCGGTGCCGATGAGTTCGAGCAGGCGATCGAGACTGCGCGTGTAGTTCGAGATCGACACCGCGGCGAGTTGCCGCTGATGCACGAGGGACTGCAGGTACTCGCTGACGAGAGGCGCGTCCGGGTGGGCTCCGGGGTCGATTCCGGCCGCCTTCACAACCGCGACGTCAGGGCCGCGGCGGCGAGTTCTCCGATGCGACGCAGGTACAGCGTGCCCATGCCCGGATAGAAACGTTGCGGGTCTTCGCTTCCCAGCGCGAGCATGCCGAAGGTCTTGGTGGTGCCCAGCGGGATCAATGCGATCGAGCGCACGTGTTCGGCCGATTCGCGAAACCACGGCAGGAACGGGCTGCCCTCGGCCGGCCCGCACTGCGGCGCGCCCATCATGTCGACCAGCGTGCGCTGTTCGTCGGTAACCGGCTCGCCTTCGAGCGTCCCGTCGAGGAGCGATTGCCCCCAGACCCTGAGCGCGACATGCGGGACGGCGAAGTCCTCGCGCAGGTGGAAGTAAAGCGCATGCACCACGGCGGCGAAGTTCCTTGCGCCAAGCAGCGCCGAGGACACGCGATGCACCTTTTCGCTGATCGAATCGTTTTCCTCGCCGAACTGGATCAGCTCCGAGAGCTTGCCCTCGAGCAGCTTCACTTTCTCGCGCAGGCCGAGCGTCTGGCGCTCCGATAGAGGGATCGCGTTGCCGCCATAAGGATGCGGCACCTGGATCGATTCGAGGAGTTCCGGATTGGACTCGGACAACTGCGTGAACACCTGCACAAAGACCTTGGGATTGTCCTTGAGGTACTGCCCTACTTCGTCAGAGTTCAATGGTTCCCTCGAATACGCAAGTGGCCGGGCCCTTCATCCACACCGGATTGTCGCCGCCCAGCCAAGCGATGGTCAATCGCCCGCCGCGGGTTTGCACCGTTACGGGCGAGTCGAGCAAGCCCCGTTCGATGCCCGAGACCACCGCCGCGCAGGCCCCGGTGCCGCAGGCGAGCGTCTCGCCGGCGCCGCGCTCGAACACCCGCAGGCGGATCGAATGCCGGTCGATGACCTGCATATAGCCCGCGTTCACCCGGTTCGGAAACTGCGGATGGCGTTCGATCAGCGGTCCTTGCGTGCCCACCGGCGCGGTATCGACATCCGCAACGACCTGCACGGCATGCGGATTGCCCATCGAGAGCACGGCAACTTCCACTTCCAACCCGTCCACGCCGATCGTCTGGACCAGGCCGGGCCTTGCGGCAGTGAATGGCACATCGACAAGCGCCAGGACCGGCGCGCCCATGTTCACGTTGACCTCGCCGTCGCTCTCGAGCCGCGGCTCGATCAGCCCGGAAAGCGTCTCCACACGCAGGGCCGTCTTCGCTGTCAGGCCGCGAAGATGCACGAACTTGACGAAACAGCGCGCACCGTTTCCGCACTGCTCGACCTCGCCGCCGTCTGCATTGAAGATGCGATAGCCGAAGTCAGCCTGCGGGCCGGAGGCCTTCTCGACGACGAGGATCTGGTCGCATCCGACGCCGAAGTGCCGGTCGGCCACCTTTCGCAACTGTGCCGCGGTGAGATCGAACGCATGAGCGGTCGCATCGAACACGACAAAATCGTTGCCTGCGCCCTCCATCTTAGTAAAAACGTGCTTCATGACCCGATTCTAGGCGCGTTTCTAACCGTACGGCGACGCCTCGCCCTCGGGCCGCGTCTTGAACCGCTTGTGGACCCAGTAGTACTGCTCCGGCGCCTCGAGGACCTGCTCCTCGATGAAGGCATTGATGCGCCTCGTGTCAGCCGCCACATCCCTGGTCGGGAAGTCTGCAAACGGGGGAAAGACTGTCACCACGTACCCCTGGCCGCCGGGCAGGATGCGCGAGACGACCGGCAGCACGATGGCCTTACTCGCCCTCGCCAGCCGCGACACTCCCGTGATCGTCGCCGCGGGCACGCCGAAGAAGGGCACGAACACCGCGTCATTGCGGCCGAAATCGAGGTCCGGCGCGTAGTAGATCGGGATGCCTTTCCTCAATGCGGCAAGGATCGGCCGCACGCCGTCCTGGCGCGCAATCGCAATCGCCCCGGGATCGAAACGCGTGCGCCCGCGCAGCAACAACGCGTCGTAGAGCGGATCCTTCTGCCGCGCGTACAGGCCCGCCATGTGGACTTCGCACACAAGCCTCGTGCAAGCCGCGTCGATGCCGACGAAATGCGGCGCGACCAGGATCACGGGCCTGCCCGCCAGGGCGCGGAGCTGCTCCAGGCCTTCGACCTTCATGAGGCGCATCACGCGCTCGCGCGAAGCCCACCACAGGAGCGAGCGCTCGACGAAGCTGCGCATGAACATGCGGAAATGCGCGCGCGCGAGGCGTTCGCGTTCGGCTGGCGGCATCTGCGGGAAGCACAGCGCGAGATTCACGCGAACTACGCGGCGGCGCTCGGGAATCAGCCAGAACGCAGCGCGGCCCGCCGCGTTGCCGATGGCTGCAAGGGCGCCCAGCGGCAGCCAGTGCGCGAGCCACATCAGCGCGAAGACAATGCGGCTCAAGGCGATCTTTCGGCGCCGGCCGGGGTCTTGTAGCGGTTGTATCCCCAGAGGTATTGCCCCGGGCATTCCCGGATGAGGTCTTCGAGGCAGCGGTTCAGCCGGCGGGCTTCGGTTTCGCCAGGACGCGCTTCGGCCAATTTACGAAGCGTTAGTGCGTAGCCGCGCCCCCCGGGCAATCGCCGCGCGAAAGCAACGAGGCAGGTCACGTCATCGCGTGTCGCAAGGCGCGGCGCGAGCGTCATCGTGTAGGCCGGCTTGCCGAAGAATTCGGTCCACTCCCCTTCTCCCAGGCCGGGCACCTGGTCGGGCAGGATGCCGATCGCCTCATGCTTCTTCAGCGCGGAAAGCAGGTCCCGCACGCCGCGCCGATCTGCCGTCACGAGCTTCACGCCGGGACGCGCGCGCCCCGCGAGCATGAACTCGCCAAGCCACGCGAGCCGCGGCGGCCGGTACATGATCGTCATCGGAAAATGGAACGCGCCATACTGCGCGCTGATCTCGAAACAGCCGTGATGCGGCGTGAGGAACACGATGCCGCGGCCCGCGGCCTGCGCTTCGACGATCAATTCCCAACCGCTCACCTGCCGAACAAGCGCGGCGACCTCGGCATGCGATCGCAGCCAGAGCGCGGGCAATTCGGTCAGCAATCGCCCGGCGGCGGCGATCGCTTCGCGGCGCACCTGCAGGTCGCCCCCGAAGCCCGCGATTGCGAGGTTTTCTTTAAGGTGAGCGCGGTAGCGCGGCGAGATCGCATACATGAGCCAGCCGAGCAGCCAGCCCGCCGAATGCGCGAGCGGCAGCGGCAAGGTGCTCGCAAGGCGCATGAACACTCGCCCCATCGCTTCAGGCAAGCCCCGGAAATGTTTGGGGAATCAACAAAGTTTTGGTATCCTTGCCGCCTCTTTTTTGGGGCGGCCAGCGACATGAGCGATTTTCTATTCACTTCCGAGTCGGTTTCCGAAGGGCATCCGGACAAGGTTGCAGACCAGATTTCCGACGCGGTACTCGACGCGATTCTAGCCCAGGACCCGCGCTCCCGCGTCGCAGCGGAGACGCTGGTCAAAGACAACCTCGTGGTGCTCGCAGGCGAGATCACGACTGACGCGAAGCACATCGATTACCGGGAAGTCGTGCGTAACACCATCCGGCGGATCGGATACAACGACGCCGCGATCGGTTTTGATGCCGACACCTGCACAGTGCTGCTGGCCTACGGCGAGCAATCGCGGCATATCGCGCAGGGGGTCAACGAAGGCAGCGGCCTCGACCTCGATCAGGGCGCGGGCGACCAAGGCCTCATGTTCGGCTACGCCTGCGATGAAACCGCCGGCCTGATGCCGATGGCCATCTACCTCTCGCACCGGCTGGTCGAGCGCCAGGCCGAAGTCCGTCGCGATGGACGGCTTACCTGGCTGCGCCCGGACGCGAAATCGCAGGTCACCATCCGCTACGAGAACGGCAAACCGCATTCCATCGACACGGTGGTGCTTTCCACCCAGCACGGCCCCGGTCTCACGCACAAGCAGATCGAGGAAGCGGTCATCGAGCAGATCATCAAGCCGGTGCTGCCGAAGAACCTCGTCAAGGGCCAGATCAAGTACCTTGTCAACCCGACCGGCGCGTTCGAGATCGGCGGGCCCAAGGGCGACTGCGGCCTCACCGGGCGCAAGATCATCGTCGACACCTACGGCGGCTCCGCCCCGCACGGTGGCGGCGCGTTCTCGGGCAAAGATCCCTCCAAAGTGGACCGCTCGGCCGCCTATGCCGCACGCTATGTCGCGAAGAACATCGTGGCCGCGGGACTCGCGACCGAATGCCTGGTGCAGGTCTCCTACGCGATCGGCGTCGCCCGGCCCACGAGCGTGATGGTCACGACCAAGGGCACCGGCAAGATCTCCGACGAGGCGCTTTCCAAACTCGTCCTCGCCAACTTCGACCTGCGCCCAAAAGGCATCATCCAGATGTTGGATCTCTTGCGCCCAATCTACGAGAAGACCGCTGCTTACGGCCACTTCGGTCGCGACGAGCCGGAGTTCACGTGGGAAGCGACAGACAAGGCGCTGGCGCTGAAGGCCGCAGCGTAAGGAATCCCCGACTTCCCCGAAAATACGGGGATGAGCTTCGGTAGACCGCCTGACGAAGAAACGCTGCGCGCGTTACGGAGCAAACATGGTGGCGAACTCGAAGCATGGTGGAAAGAAAACTTCGGATACGGCTTCGACTGCCTCACGGAGTCGGAAGCCCGATACCTGGAACGGGCGGACAGCGCTGACCTCGTCCGAGATCGTCTCCTTGCGGCACGACAAAAAGGCGACCATTGAAAAAACCCGGTCAGCAAAACGCTGACGGTCGAAGCCACCGACAATCTCACTAGCCGCCGGCTAGGTTTCTGACTTCGACAAGGCAGCAACCGCCTCTTCGAACAGAGCAACCGGCATCGCGCACAGGCCCCGGCCGAGCAAGCCGCGGCCATCTGCAGACACCATTCCCGTCGACAGCAAGGACGATTGCCCTGTACTGACCACCGCGGAGGCATCGAGCCCTACCGGCACGCCAAGCACCGGGTGTTGCCCGGCGAGTTGTGACAAGGCGCGTTCCTCGTCATCTTTCGCAAGCCAAGGCTCGAACGCGGCCAACAGGCTTGGCGCGCGGCGCAGCACCTGCCCGCCGAGGCCGAATGCGTCAATGATGCCGCTGTCGCCGGTGGCCGGTGGGAACTGTGGATTCTCGGGCGCGCCTTTCATGAAAGGCCCCTGTACAGGCGCTGCGGGCGCCGTGAACCAGCGGCCCGGTAGGCCGGCCAACTGAATGCCGGTGACCTGTCCGTTGGCCGCCAGCTTGGTGACGAGCGTGGAGCCCTCGACTCCGGCCGCAGCGTCGAGCATCAGGGCGCAAGCGGGCATCCAGAAATTGAGGAAGTAAAGCGGCGCTTCCGTGATCGTTCGCAACGCCGCCTGCGCGGCAGGCGAGTCGGCTTTGCGCGTGCTGAGCACAGCGTGCAGCACGGCCGTGGCACTCGAGAGCCGGTTGTGCAGGTCGTCGCCTTCGGTCAACGCCGAGCGCGCAATCGAGAGCAGATCGATCGGCTCCGATAGCAGCTCGGCGAACCCTGGGAGCAGTTCCTTCTCGCGAAAGGCGAGGCGCTCGATGATGGCGCGATCGCGCGCGCCGAAACGCATCTGCGCGCCGCCGCCGGTGCCGAGGAAGGAAAACCACGTTGCCTTTGAAGCGGCGTCCTCGATCACGGCCAGCGTCGTGCGCGCCGAGACCATGGAAACCAGCGGACTGGAAACACGCCGCGTGAATGTGGGCTCCAGTTTGACCGCGCCGCCGGCGATGAGCTTTTCAGCTTCGGCATCGTCCTTCGCCCAACCTTCGTAAAGGCACGCAAGCACCGCCGCATTGAGCATCGGCGGCGGCGGCCGCGTCGCATCAGGCAAAGGCGGGCCTGCGTGAAGCAGCATGCGATCGGGAAGGCCGATCGCCTCGCTCGCCGGACGCACTGCCGTCCATCGGGGTTGCACCGCAAGGATGCGCCCGAGGGCGCGCTCATTGGCCGTACTGCGATCAGTCGTCATGGCAGGGAGGGTCAGTCAGTCTTTGAAATTGGCTTCGATTCGCGTAGAATAGGCGGTTCCCGAGGGGCGTTGCAACGATCGGTTCGACTGTCACACAGTCACACACTCCGGTCGCTAGGCTCGGGACTTCCCTACCGCAACGGCGCTCACGAACTTTTTTCTAACGAAAGGAGCGCGTGATGAGCGCAGTTCTACGAGCAACAAAGCCCGCCGCAAGAAAAGCCCCCGCGGGATTCAACGACTTCAAAGTAGCCGACCTTGCCCTCGCCGACTGGGGCCGCAAGGAAATCGCCATTGCCGAGACCGAAATGCCCGGCCTCATGGCGATCCGCGACGAATTCGCGGCCGTCCAGCCGCTGCGCGGCGCCCGCATCACGGGTTCGCTGCACATGACGATCCAGACCGCGGTGCTGATCGAGACGCTCGAAGCGCTCGGCGCGGACGTGCGCTGGGCCTCGTGCAACATTTATTCGACGCAGGACCATGCCGCAGCTGCGATTGCCGCCGGCGGCACGCCGGTGTTCGCAGTCAAAGGCGAGAACCTCACCGAGTACTGGGACTATACCCATCGGATCTTCGAATGGCCCAACGGTGCGCTGTCCAACATGATCCTCGACGACGGCGGCGACGCCACGCTGCTATTGCACCTGGGCGCCAAGGCCGAGAAAGACCAGTCGGTGATCGCCAAGCCCGGCAGTGAGGAAGAAGAATGCCTGTTCGCCTCGATCAAGGCCAAGCTCGCCAAGGACGGAAAGTGGTATTCGACGCGCCTCGCCGCGATCAAGGGCGTGACCGAAGAGACGACGACCGGCGTGCATCGCCTGTACCAGATGCACAAGGAAGGCCGCCTCGCCTTCCCGGCCATCAACGTCAACGACTCGGTCACCAAGTCGAAGTTCGACAACCTCTACGGCTGCCGCGAATCGCTCGTTGATGGCATCAAGCGCGCGACCGACGTAATGATCGCAGGCAAGGTCGCGCTGGTGTGCGGCTACGGCGACGTGGGCAAGGGCTCCGCGCAGGCGTTGCGCGCCTTATCGGCGCAGGTGTGGGTCACCGAAGTCGACCCGATCTGCGCGCTGCAGGCCGCGATGGAAGGCTATCGCGTCGTGACCATGGACTACGCGGCCGACAAGGCCGACATCTTCGTCTCGGCCACCGGCAACTTCCACGTGATCACGCACGACCACATGAGGAAGATGAAGGACCAGGCCATCGTCTGCAACATCGGCCACTTCGACAACGAGATCGACGTCGCGTCGCTGTCGCAGTACACCTGGGACGAGATCAAGCCGCAGGTCGACCATGTGATCTTCCCCGACGGCAAGCGGATCATCATGCTGGCCAAAGGGCGCCTCGTGAACCTCGGTTGCGGCACCGGCCACCCCTCGTACGTGATGAGCTCGTCGTTCGCCAACCAGACGATCGCGCAGATCGAGCTCTTCACCAACACGGCGAAGTACCCGGTGGGCGTCTACACGCTGCCCAAGCACCTCGACGAGAAGGTCGCGCGCCTGCAACTCAAGAAGCTCAACGCGCAGCTGACCGAACTGACCGACGCGCAGGCGGCGTATATCGGCGTGGCGAAGGCAGGCCCGTACAAGGCCGACCAGTACCGGTACTAGGTTCGGAACAGGGGAACCCTGATGGCGGGTTCCCCCGTTACCCCCTCCGCCACTAGGGAGCAGTCGATGGAATCGCAGCGCAAGCACGCGCGGACGTTCAGCTTCGAGTTCTTCCCGCCGAAGACGCCCGAGGGCAAGGCCAAGCTGCGCACGACCTGGCAACAGCTCGCGCAGTTGAAGCCGCGCTTTTTCTCGGTCACCTTCGGCGCGGGCGGCTCGACCCAGCAGGGAACGCTCGACACGGTGCTCGAAATCCGCAAGGCCGGCCA
>CANKMT010000049.1 GCA_947482825.1 Betaproteobacteria bacterium
TAGCGTGGGGTAACGGGGGAACCTGGGTTCCTCTGTTCCTAGCGTGGGGTAACGGGGGAACCTGGGTTCCTCTGTTCCTAGCGTGGGGTAACGGGGGAACCTGGGTTCCTCTGTTCCTAGCGTGGGGTAACGGGGGAACCTGGGTTCCTCTGTTCCTATCCTCCGGGGACGATCCCTGGCGGCAGGCTTTCGATGTGGCGGAAGATCTCGCCGGGGCGCGTGAGCCAGACCTTGTCGCGCTGCGCGACGATGTGCTCGATCACCTGCCTGAAGCGCCGCAATCGATGCGGCTGGCCGAGGATGAAGCTGTGCAGCACCAGGCTCATCACCAACGGGCGCCGCGCGGACTCCTCCAGCATCTCGTCGAAGTGGTCGATGAGGTTTTCGCAGTAAAGCTGCGAAGGCGTGCGCCGCTGCACGCACTCGAACGAATCGTTGAGGTCGTGCGCATACGGGATCGACAGGATCGGCCCGTGCTTGGTGCGGAACCACACCGGCTGGTCGTCCAGCGGCCAGTCCATCATGTAGCGGAACCCCGCCTCGCGCAGCAGGTCGGGCGAATCGTTGGTCTGTGAAATGTACGGCGCGAGCCACCCGGTCGGGCGCTTGCCTTCGTGCTTCTCGATGGCGGCGGCCGCCTCCTGGATGAGCGCTCGTTCCTCGGCGTGACCCATGTCGCCCTGCCGCTCTGCGTTGGTGCGGCCGTGGCCGACGATCTCGTCGCCGCGCTTCGAGAACGCCGCGATCATTTGCGGGCAGTAATCGTACAGCTCGGTGTTGACCAGCAATCCGTAGGGCAGGTCGTAGGCATCGGCAAGCTCGAGCAGGCGCCACGCGCCGACGCGGTTGCCGTAGTCGCGCCACGCGAAGCTGCGCACGTTGGGCTGCGCCTGCGGCGCCGCGTAGTCGTTGCCCAGGCCCTCGCCGAAAGCGAAATGCTCGACGTTCAGGCTCAGGTGGAGCGCGAGCCGCTTGCCGCCCGGCCAGCTGTAGTCCTTGCGTTCGGTGATCGCCGAGTAGTCATAGCGGCCGTGCGACTTCAGCATCGCGCCCTCCTAGAGGTTGAAGCGGTCGGCGAAGGTGCCGAAGTTGTCGATACGCTCGAGCGTCATGCAGCCCTCCAGCAGACGGCGCGCGGTCTCCTCACCCCACACCGGCACGCCGAGCTGCATGAACTTGCCTTCGAGCTCGGCCGTGGTGTGCGGGTTGGCCGGCTCGCCTTTCATGATCATGCAGCGGCCCTCGAAGAATTTCCCGCCGGCCAGCACGATCTTGAGGTCGCAGATTTGCTCGGCCGGGTAGCGCGCGGTGAATCCGGCGTCCTCTTTCAGGTCGACCCGCGCGGCAAGCGCCTGGATCGCCTCGGTGTCGACGGCGGCCTGCTCGAATTGCGCGAGGCCGGAGCCGCCGTGATGGAGGATCGTGGCGAGCGCGAACGGCACCGAGAAGCGCGCGCCGAAGCTGCTCGTGACCCGCTTCTCTGCGAGCATCGCCGCAAGCTTGTAGGTGCGCACCTCGATGCGCTCGATGCGCGCCAGGTCGAGGCGGCCGCCGGGCACGCCCGCGAGGAGATCTTCGAGCGCGTCGATCGCGGAGTGCACATAGCGCCCGGTGGGATGCAGTTTGAAATAGCCGCCGGCCACCATCCATTCGCGTCCGAGGTTCTCGGTGACCTTCGAGGCCACGAATTCGTCGCCGAGCACCTTGCCGAACACCGAGGCCGGGCTGTCCCTCTCGCCGGTAAAGCCGCATTCGACCAGGCGAGCCGCCATGAGGCCCATGAGGCCGGCGTGGCCGGTGAAGATGTTCCGCACTGTGGAGCCGTCGAGCAGGGTCTGGCGGCTGGTGGCCATGCCCATGGTGGAGGCGACGTTGATGAGTTCCATCATCTTCGCTTCGTCGAATTTCTTCAGCCGGCCCACGGCGATCGCCGCGCCGAGCGTGCCCCAGGTGCCGTGGGGGTGGACCGAGAGCTTGATCTTCGCCGCGCGGCTGATGCGCGACGAGATTTCGTAGCCGAGCGCCGCTGCGATCGCGAGCTCATCGCCCGGCGAGCCGAGCTCCTGCGCCAGCGCAACCGCAGCGGGCACGACCTGGATTCCGGGATGGCCTTTTGCGTGCAGGTTACCTTCGTCCAGTTCCAGCCATGTGCCCGCGGTGCCGTTCAAGAGCGCGGCGTCGGACACGCTCGCGCGCCGTCGCGTTCCGAGCACCCACGCGAGGCCGCCGCCGGTCGATGCAAGGTGCGACTTCATGAAGGCCTGCATTTCCGGCTGCTGCATGCCGGCCGCAATCACCGGCAGGCTGTCGGCGATCACCCAGCGCGTGCGGGCAAGGGCCTCTTCGCCCAGGTCCCGCAGGCGCGTGTCGCACGCAAACCGCGCAAGTTCGGCGATGTAGTCGGGACGATTATTCACGCGCGCTCCTCGCCTGCATCAGTCGAGCTTGGCGCCCGAGGCCCGCACCACGCCGGCCCACTTGGTGACCTCGCTGCGGATCCAGGCGGCGAACTCGTCCGGCGAATTGCCTACGATGTCGGCGCCCTGCGAAGTGAGCTGGTCGCGCACTTCGGCCCCGCGCAGGATCTTCGCGACTTCGCCGTGCAGTCGCGCGACGATCTCGCGCGGCGTGCCCGCCGGCGCGAGCAGGCCGTTCCAGCCGACCGCGTCGAACCCCTTGAGGCCGGATTCGTGCAGCGTCGGCACCTCGGGCAGCACCGACAATCTCGTCAGGCTCGTGTTCGCCAAGGCGCGAATGCGGCCCGAGCGCACGTGCGGCAGCAGCGGCGGCACGTTGTCGAACATCATCGGGATCTGGCCGGCGACAAGGTCCACGATGGCCGGCGCGCCGCCCTTGTAGGGCACATGG
The DNA here is from genome assembly GCA_947482825.1 of Betaproteobacteria bacterium. Lineage (GTDB taxonomy): Bacteria > Pseudomonadota > Gammaproteobacteria > Burkholderiales > SG8-39 > SZAS-79. The sequence continues at coordinate 2,869 of CANKMT010000049.1, forward strand.
AGGATGTTCACCCCCGTAACGGACTTGAACAATTCGCCGGTCATGTGCGGCGGCGTGCCGTTGCCGGCCGTGCCGTAGTTGAGGACCCCCGGCTTGGCGCGCGCGAGCACCAGCAGTTCGGCCACGTTGGCAACGCCGGCCGACGGATGCACAACGAGCAGGTTGGAATAGTTGACCGCTTGCGTGATCGGCGCGAAATCCTTCAATAAGTCGTAGTTGAGCTTCTTGTACAGGCTCTGGCTGATCGCCTGCGAAGTCGTGCCCATGAGGAGCGTATAGCCGTCCGGGGCCGCCTTCGCGACGCTCTCGGCGCCGATGTTGCCGCCGGCGCCGGTGCGGTTCTCGACCACCACGGCCTGGCCGAGCGGTTCGGCCAGGCGCGAGGCGATCGTGCGCGCGAGGATGTCCGAGGTGCCGCCGGGCGGGAAACCCACGACGATGCGCACCGGGCGCGTCGGATAGGCCTGCGCCGCGGCCTGGCCGGCACAGGCAGCGGCGAGAAGGAGGATTGCAAACGGCGGCACTCGCATTGAACGCGCTCCAATAGACGTTGGGGGATTATCCCACCTGCGGGCAGAATCCAGCCGGGTTACGATGGTCAAGGAGCGGAGGCAACATGAAGAATCTCGTGAAAACCGCAGACCGGTTGTTGCGCTGCGCGATTGCATCCGGCGACGTTCCCGGCGTCGTGGCGGCGGTGACCGATCGCAACAAAACTGTCTACGAAGCGGCGTTCGGCGAACGCGTGCTCGGCCAAGGCCCGGCAATGACGACCGACACGGTCATGTGGATCGCGTCGATGACCAAGCCGGTGACCGGCGTGGCGGCGATGCAGATGGTCGAGCAGGGCAAGCTTTCGCTCGACGAGCCGGCCTCGAAAGTGATCCCTGCGCTTGGCGAAGTGAAGGTGCTCGAGGGCTGGGACGGCGACTCGCCGCGCCTGCGCGAAGCCAAAGGCGTGATCACGCTGCGCAACCTGCTCACGCATACCTCGGGATATGCCTACGACATCTGGAATGCGAATATCGACAAGTACCTGAACGTGACCGGGCTGCCGCGCACCGGGACGGGCAGGAACATCGCGCTTACGACGCCGCTGGCTTCCGACCCCGGCACGCGCTGGGAATACGGCATCGGCATCGACTGGGCCGGCAAGATGGTCGAGGCCGCGAGCGGCCAGCAGCTCGGCGACTACATGAAGCAGCACATCTTCGGGCCGCTGGGCATGGACAGCACGGCCTACCGGATCACGCCTTCGATGCGCGAGCGGCTGGCCAAGGTCCACCAGCGCGAAGCCGACGGGCTTTTGAATGTCACCGCATTCGAAGTCAACCAGGAGCCCGAGTACGAACCGGGCGGCGGCGGCCTGTACTCCACCGCCGTCGATTATCTCAAGTTCATGCGCATGATCCTGAACAAGGGCCGCAGCGGGGGACGGCAACTGCTCAAGCCCGAAACGATCGACCTGATGTCGCGCAATTCCATGGGCGCCCTGCGCGTGGTGAAACTGCCGGCGGCGCGGACCGCGCTCTCATGCGACGCGGAATTCTTCGAGGGCACGCCGAAAACCTGGGGCCTCACGTTCATGATCAATGAGGCGGTCGCGTACACCGGCCGGCCGGCCGGAAGCCTCGCCTGGGCCGGCCTTGGCAATACCTACTTCTGGATCGACCCGAAGAACGGCATCGGCGGCGTGCACATGGCGCAGGTGCTGCCTTTCGTGGACCCGCGCGCGCTTGCGGGCTTCTACGCTTTCGAGAAAAGCGTCTACGAAGCCTTGGGCTGACCCTCTCCCCTCTTCTTGGAGGCGAGGTACTTGCCCACGAGCATCAGCAGCGCCGCGGGCTTGAACGGCTTGTGAAGGAATTCGATCGCGCCGAGGTCCTGGCTTTCGTCGCGCGCGCCCTCGTCCACCGTGAGGAAGATCACCGGGATGTCTTTCATCCCCGGCTCGGACTTGAGGATGCGGATCATGTCGAAGCCGCTCATGCGCGGCATGTGCACGTCGCTGATCACCAGGTCCGGGGTGATCTGGAGGCAGGAGGCCGCCGCCTCGAGGCCGTTGGCGGCGCTGCGCACCATGTAGCCGGCGTTTAGCAGGTGCAGCTTGATCACTTCGCGCTGGTCGGCGTCGTCCTCGACCACGAGGATGGTCTTGTGGGTGTTCATACGGTCATCCTTTCGGCAGGTGCTCGGCCACCGAAACGAGCAGGTGATCCATTCTCAGGGGCTTGGTGAGATAGGCGACGGCGCCCAGCTTGTTGCCGCGCTCCATTCCCTCGGCGTCGGCGGTGAGGAAGATGACCGGCACGTCCTTGAGCGCGGGCTCGGACTTGAGGGCCTCGACCATTTCGAATCCGCTCATGCGCGGCATGTGCACGTCGCTGATGATGAGGTCCGGCGTGTCCCGCTCGCAAGCCATGGGCGCCTCGTGCCCATCGGCCGCGGCGCGGACCGCGTAACCGTCGTTCAGAAGCGTTCTGCGGATCAGCGCACGCATGTCGCTGTCGTCTTCCACCACAAGTATCGTCTTCAGCATCATGAAAGCATTGTCCAACGGAGCATGAACCAATAGCAAGCAATGGGTCGCCGCAAGAAGCGGGACGCGCACAACCTGGGTTCGCGATAGCCTTGCGGCCATGACTCCGGATTCCCGACCCCGTGCCGGGCTGCCGCGCGGCTTCAATCGACTGGCCTGGTCCAACCTCGCGGCCCAGTCGGCCGAGCAGGTCGGCCTGGCCGCCGCGCCGATCGTCGCGGTCCTTGCGCTCGGAGCGGGCGCCGCAGAGACCGGGCTCCTGCAGACCGCGCAGACGCTGCCCTACCTCCTCTTTGCCATCCCGGCCGGGGTGCTGGCCGACCGGCTGTCGCGCAGGCAACTCATGGCTTGCGCCGAGGCGGTGCGGGCCCTTTCGCTCGCGTGCATCCTCCTGCTGGCCCAGGCAGGCCTGCTTTCGATCGGCGTGCTCGCAGTGCTGGGTTTCGTCGGCGCCTGCGGCACGGTGACCTACAGCGTAGTCGCCCCGGCGCTGGTGCCGGCACTCGTGCCGCCGGCGCTGCTTTCGGCGGCCAACGCGAGGATCGAACTCGCCCGCACGGTCGCTTTCGCTTCGGGGCCTGCGCTGGCCGGCGTGCTGGTCGGGTGGACCGGAGCGAGCCTCGCCTTCGGCTTTGCAGCGGCCCTTTCCGTTTGCGCGGTCTATCTGCTGGCCGGTCTGGCCGAACCTGCGCGGCCGCGGGGGCCCGGCCGCGATGCATTGCAGGAAGTGCGCGAAGGCGCGCGCTTCGTGCTGACGCACCCGCTGCTCGCGCCGGTGTTCGCTACGCAGGTCGTGTTCAACATCGCGTTCTTCATGCTCCAGGCGATGTATGTGCCGTATGCCATCAATACCCTCGGCCTGTCGGCGGGCGGCGTGGGGGCGACGCTCGCGGCCCTTGGCGTGGGCATGGTGTGCGGCGCGCTGCTTGCGACGCGGATTGCGAGGCGCCTGCCGTTCGGCGTGCTGGTCGGGATCGGGCCGGTGTGCGGCGTCGCCTCGGCGCTGGTCATGCTGGCCACGACCTGGCTGCCCTTTGCGCTCCTCGCGGGCTTCTCGTTCTTCCTGCTAGGCGCCGGGCCGGTGATCTGGGTCATCAGCACCGGCACGCTGCGCCAGTCGGTGGCGCCGCCGCAGCTTCTCGGACGCGTGTCGGCGATGTTCACGCTGGCGCAGGGATCGCGCCCGATCGGCGCTGCGCTGGGGGGGATCATCGGGGGCGTGTACGGGGCACAGGCGTGCCTCGTCGCGGTGCTCCTGGTGTTCGCGATCCAGGCCCTGGTGATCCTGCTGTCGCCAGTGACGCGGCTGGCGCATCAACCTTCGATGGCCACCGCGATCTGAATTGCGCTTCCTGCCCGGGGCCTACGCTTTCTTCAGGTCTTCCTTTTGTTCGGTGACGAACCATCGCAGGAATTCGCGCATACCCTTCACCTATGAGCGGAATCGCACAGAAAAGACCAATCAACGCGTCGCATGCTGGCGGTTCGAACCAAACAAGGAACGGCCCCGCGGCCGGAACAACGATGACGTACCTGCGCATGCGCAATTCCCACAGGACACAACCAGGCCTCGCGCATTCGAAAGCGTCCGCCGAAGTGTCGATCGAAATCCAGCCTGCGCAAGAGTTCCTACTGCGGGTCGCGGCAGTGACGAGCAAGCCCAGGCGGTTGCAGGTCGACCCGGCAATCTCGGAAGGCCCCGGCCTCCGCAGGGCCGCCAGGATCGGGACCCTGCACAAGCCGATGCACGGCGCCTGAGTAGTAAACGTACCGGAACCGATACATCAATTGACCGGAGAGCTAATCCGGGAGCGGACTTCTGGATACTATTCCAATAGAATTATGATCAAGACCAACGCCGGATTGGCAATCCTTGAAGACGAACAACATCAATCGCCGATGACGAGCGCGTCCACCAGCGCGACCCTTCGAAGTCGCTGGTTCGCTCGTTCGCCGCTTTGCGCATCGAGGTGGCCAACCGCGCGCTGCTGACCGATCGGAAGTTCACGCCCGAGGAACTCGACGACATCGCGGCGTATCTCGACCGCACCCATTACCGCTTTGCGAAATAGGGTGCCGTAGCCAGGCAACCGTTCCGGTTTTCAGGGCCCCCCGGGCGGGCCGCGCGGAAACAACGGCGCGAGCGAAAATGCCCGCAGCGGGACAATCAACTCCACCGGTTCGGCCGTGGGCCGCGCATATTGCTCGAACCAGGAAGGATGCCGGAGCGCGATGAACATCGAGCGCGGATCGCCCTGCACGAAGCGGATCTCGGCCTTGTCAGGCGGCGATTGCTCGAAGAAAGGCCCGTCGATCACCTGCGCGCCGGTCACCGAGGAACCCTTGCCGACCGTGAAGCGGCGCAACTGCAGGATCGCCCTGAAGTTCTCCCCCGGCGCCACACGCACGTTGGTGTACCCCGCCTGCGCACCGGCGCTCGAGGGACGCACTTCGAAAGGCGCGCCGGTCTCGTTGACGAAGCTCACCACGTAGGGCGGCGAGAGCTTGTCGTAGGCAACGTCGACCGGCAGGAAGACGTAGGTGGTGCACGCGCCGAGCGCGAGCGTGAACGCCAGCAGGGCCAGCGCCGCCAGGCTTCGGTGCGACAAGGCTTTCGGGTGGGTGAACCGGGACAAGGTCGTCCTCCGTCAGGCCGACAACCGCAGGGCATCGACGAATGCTCGGTAGTCACCGGGCGGCAGGGCGTCGAGCCGTGCCTGCGCCCGCTCGCGCGGCGCGTTGCGAAGCTGCGCGCCGATTTCCGCCACGCGCTCCTTCGATGCGTATTGGAAATCGGATTCGGCGACGTGCGGGCCGCGCGGCACCGGCTCGCCGTTCATGAGACGTGAAAGGATGGACAGCGAGCACTCGTGCTCGGCTGCGCCGCCGTGCTTGACGCCCTCGAGGTCGAAGACCTGGCCCTCCGGCGTATCCGCAAGCGCCGCCGACCAGAGCGGCACGGTCCCGTCGCCGCGTCCGCCGGTGGAGGTGTTGTCGCTGATGGGGTTGCCTTCGGAGGCGGCGTAGGTGGCACCCTTCACCGCTTTCCACCGGATCTCGAGGTTGCGATTGTCCCCTTTGCCGTAGATGTCGCTGCGCATGTGGTACACGCGCGAGGTGAACGCGGGCGGCAGCGCCATGTCGAGGAGCGAGAACTGGTCCTTTGCCAGGACGAGGTGCGCACGCGGGACCTGCGGGCGATAGCGGCCCGCAATGGCCGGCGCGCTGTCGAACGGGTCGCACTCGATGGTTTCGTCGGCAAGGTCGCGCACCGGGTAACGCGCGAGCCCGAATCTCGCGAGGCGCGGACCCAGCACCGCGCGCGGCGCCGGGAGCAGCATATGGGTCCCCTGGAACGTGGCGACGATGCGCGCGACGGCGTCGCCGCCGCCGGTGAAGAGGTTGAGGAGCGGCTCGCCGACGTAATAGCGAGGGAAATGCGAGCTGGTGCCGTAGAACGGCGTGCAGCAGGTCACCGTCCGCTCGAACCAGTTCGCCGGATCCTCGCCCCCGTCCGCGAGTTCGTTAAGGAACAGCTTGGCCACCAGGCCGCCCTGGCTGTGCGCGTAGAGCGTGAGGCGTTTGCGCGGGTCATCGGCTTTCGGGTGGCGCTGCTTCACCTGCTCGGCAATCAGCTGCAGGAATACGCGCACGTAGCCGCATTCCTTGATCGGCGCGCGGCGCCAGTCGTATCCCAGGCCGATCACGTTCGCCTTGTCCTCGAAATGCCTGAAGATGCCGTCGTAGGACTTGACGATGTTGGTGAGCTCGCCGGCCGCGATGATCGGGTGGTGGTCGACGTCCTCGGTGAATTCGTTCATCGCGAGGTAACGCAGTTCGCCGTTGAGGATCGGCAGCAGGCCTGCCCAGAGCTCGTAAAACTTCGCCATCGACGGGCTGTGCGCCGGGTCGTAGGGCTCGGTGCAGCGCTGCAGGCGCGAGCCCATGCCGCCGGGCAGGATCACGATGGTCGGGAGCTCCGGCTTGTAGGTGGCCGCGAAATTGGCGGCTCGCCTGAAAAGCTCGGCGCGGCGGAGTTCGTCCAAGCGTGAGAGGTAGCTCATCTTTCCTGCGACCCTAAACGACGGGATTCAACCCCGCCTCATACCCTCGTGATGCGCTTGCGATGGTCAATAGCTCCCCGCGAGGTGTCTTCCCTGGCGCAACGAAGGATACGTGGCACCAGAGCCCGAATTCATGAATGACCTGGTCGGGCTTCAAGCCAGCCGCGACGATCTCGTGGCACACCACCAGCGGCGTTCCGTACGATGGGCAGATGATGTCGGCCGCGAGGCCGTACAAGTGCTGGCTGTTTCTCGCGCCGCCGATTTTCTTGTTCAGGGCGAGGCAGCGATAGCCGCTGTTGACGTGGATGGGCCGCTCGCCCAGGGCGGCGCGGACCTGTTCGAGGCCGTGCGCCAGGACCTGCAGGTTGGCGATGATCGCGGGAGGCGGCGTGTTGTCGATCCCAAAGCGCGCGGCCGTCTCGGAGACGATCAGCTCTTCCAGCGAAAAATGATCCGTCATCTGCATGGCGATCGGAACTCCGCCGGGTTCCCGGATTGATCTTCTTCCGTGTCAGGCCGGCTGCAGGATATGAATCACCCGGCTTGCAATGAACTCCTTGGTCTTCGCACCGTAGGCGGCCATGTGCGGCGCGGCGGCGTGGGCCTTGAGCGCGTCCATGCTCTCCCACTTCTCGATCACGAGGAAGGTGTCCGGGCCCCACTTGGTCTGGAAGGCGAGCGCGTTTTCCGCGTCGAGCGCGGCGCCGTATTCGATGCAGCCTTGCTCGGCGCGCACTGCCGGCACGTTGGCGCGGAAATGCGTGAGGATCGTTTCCCGCTGGCCGGGCTTGGCGGTAATGACGGCGATGACGTGGACCATTCGTAGTGCTCCTTTTAGAAAGTCGTGCTGACGCTGCGGAACTCCATCCTCTCCCACGCAAACGCCGACGGAAAATCGGTGTCGCGCCACCCCAGGTCGAGCGGATGCGAAGTCTCGGCGAAAGTCATCGCGAGATGGAAAAGGTTCAGCGCATCGGGAGCCATGCCCTCGACCGGCTGCGTTTTGAGGAACGCCATGATCGCGTCCATCTCGGGCAGCATCGCGTCGTAGAAGGCCTTCAGCTGCTCGAAGGTGACCGCATGCAGTTTGAGGTAGCGCGCCTGCTCGGTCGGCTGCGCCCATTCGGCGACCCAGGGGCAGAGCTTCGAAAACTGCGCGGGAAGTTCGCTGGATTTTTCGCTCATGTCAGCTCCTCAGTCCCGCGCGATCATGTCGTCGGCGGCGCGGTAGTGGTTCTGGATCAGCATTTCCTGCTGCGAGAGCACGATGTGCGGCAGCGCGCCCGAGGAGATCGCCGCGAGCGACGCTTCCATCGTGGCAAGGTCCTCGCGCAGCACTTCGCGGCCGCGCACCTTCGAGTACGCCTGCGCGAGCCGGTCGGCCGCGCTCTGCGCCTTGTACGCATAGCGCTGGATGCGAATCTCGGTGTGCTCGTGGTCGATCGGCCAAAACCACATGTGCGAATGCGCGTTGGCCTGCGGCCCAAGCACGAAGTGCGGGAAGATCGGCACGATGTCGAAGGCCCACTGCGGGAAACGCGAGGGGTTCACGCCCGGCGCAAGCGCTTCGGGATCGATTTTCTGGAACGAGGGAAACAGGCGCCGCGTGTGCTTGTAGATCACCGCCTCGGCCGGCGTCTGGTGATGGTCGAAATTGGCGTGCGCCGAGTAGCGGCCCCAGTGCTCGCCCACCTCCATGTACGGCCGGTGCCGTTGCGGATTGTCGCTGCCGCCCTGGTAGTCGGGCACCGTGTTCCGGTGGATGTAGAGGTTGTGGTAGCCCTCGGAGAACGCGTTAACCGCGATGTTCCAGTTGGTTTTCAGCACGAGGCGGTGCTCGGCGATCTTCTCGCGCCCGGCGGAGAACCCCTTGTACTGGTCGTGGAAGTCGCCCAGCCATTCGCGCAGGCTCACGTGAGGCGTCTTCTCGAAATTCACGAAGACGAGGCTTTCCCATTCCTCGGCATGGACCGGGACAAGGCCGTGCTTTTCGCGGTCGAGGCCAGGGAACTGGGTCTCATCGGTCACGCCGATCAGCTTGCCGGCATTGCTGTAGGTCCAGGCGTGGAAGCCGCAGGTAAAGGCCTTGCGGCACCCCTGCTCCTTGCCTTGGCCTAAGTGCACCAGGCGGTCGCCGCGGTGGCGGCAGACGTTGTGGAAGGCCCTGACCGTGCCGTCGTCGCCGCGCACCACGATGAGCGAAGTCTTCATCGGCGGGACTTCGACCACGGTGTAGCTGCCCTTGTCCGGAATGTCGATGGCACTGGCCACCGGCAGCCACGCGCGGGCGAAGATCTTCTTGCGTTCCTCTTCGTGGAAGGCAGCGGTGTAGCGCTCCGCGATCGGGACCTGGTTCTTCAGGCGGCTGGTGTCGCCGCGGTAGATGGTGATGCTGGGCGCACCCATGAGTCTCTCCTACTTTTCAACCAGCGACGCAAGCACCATGTCGCCGATGCGCTGGAAACGAAGCAGGTTGCGGATGCGCTCCATGATGCCCGCGGTCAGCATCACGAAGGTGACTTCGCGTTCCGGGTCGACCCAGAATCCCATCGAGCCCAGCCCCCAGCCTCCGAACGTGGAGGGCGAGGCGAGGGAGGCCATGTGGCTCGGGAAGATGCCGGTGCCGCGCAGGAACAAGCCCAGGCCCAGAAATGCCGGAAAAGCCGCCATGCCGTGCAGTGCGCGCGATGAATTCATCATGCCGTTGGGCTTGTCGCCGGTGTGGTTCTGGCGCATGAGCTGCACGGTGGCCGGCGAGAGCACGCGCTTGCCATCGAGGGCTCCGCCTAGGCGCAGCGCCTCGGCGAATCGCAGGAGATCGCCGGCGGTCGAGAACGTCCCGCCGCCCGAGGGCAGTTCAGTTGTCTCGGTCACCGACTTGTCGCGGTCGGACTGGAACTTGGGGTTCAGCTCCGGCGCGTCCGGGTCGCGCACGACGACGGGCACGCGGCGGCTCGTGAGGCTCGACGGAAAACCCACGTGCGTGTCGTTCATGCCGAGCGGCTCGAAGATGTCCTGCTTGAGGATTTCGCGGTATTCGCGCTTCTGCTTGTCGACGCGGCGGACGATCTCGCCGAGGATCGTGAAGCCCTGGCTTGCGCTGTAGGCCACCGACTCGCCCGGCGTCGATTCGAGCGCCTGGCCGCAGATCACCTTGGCGCACTCGCGCAGGTCGCCGAGTTTTTCAACCGGCATCGGCGCCGGGCCCATGCTCATGCCGGCGGTGTGCGTGAGCACCTGGTTGATCGTGACGCGGCCTTTTTCGCGCGCGGCGAACTCGGGAATGATCGAAGCCACCGGGCTGAGCAATGAAACCTCGCCCTGCTCCACCTTCTGCATGAGCGCCACGGCTGTCATGACCTTCGAGATCGACATGATCGAAAACAGCGAGTCGGTCGCCATCGGCTTTTGCGCCTCGCGCTCCTGGAAGCCGATCGTGAGGTCGAGCACCGGGATGCCGCGGCGGGCCACCATGATCCGGGCGCCGTCGTAGCGCATCGCCTCCACGTCGGCTGCTATCCGCTCGCCGACGCGTTTGAGCCGTACGGAATCGAAACCGGCATCCTCGGGACGCGCCACCGTTCCTTCACTGATCCTTGCGTTCATCTTTGATCCTTATTCGACCTTGATCTTCGCGTCCTGGATGGTCTTGCCCCAGCGCGTGAATTCCGAATCGAGGAACTGCCTGACTTCCTGCGGCGTGCCGCCGAAACCGTTGACGCCCGGATTGCCCGGCACGAGTCCGACCTTGATCAACTCCTGTCTCACCTGTGGATCCATGAGCGTGGCGTTCATTTCCCGGTTGAGGAAATTCACGATGCTGTCGGGCACCTTGGCCGGCGCGAGTACGCCTTGCCAGAACGCGAAGGTCAGCGGGATGCCCATCTCGGCGAGCGTCGGCACGTCGGGCACGCTCGGGTAGCGCTGCGGGGTATCGACCGCGAGGAGCTTGACCTTGCCGGCCCTGTAATTGGACTCCGCCAAGCCGAGCGGCACCATCATCGCATCGACCTGCCCGCCGAGCACCGCGGCGAAACCGGGGCCCGAACCCTGGAAGGGAACATGCAGCAAGTCGATGCCCATGTAGGACTTGAACGACTCCATGCGGATATGCCCGCCGCTTCCCATTCCCCACGAGGAATAGGTGAAGCGGCTCGGCTTGTCCTTGGCCATCTTGATGAATTCCGGCAACGTGCCGGCCGGCACGTTGTTGCTGACCATCAAAGCGTTCGGCATGCCGCCCACGACTGCGATCGGCGTGAATTCCTTCGACGCGTCGTAACGGATCTTGGGGAACACGTGCGGGTTGATCGAATGGGAGTCGGCCACCGTGTACTGCAGCGTGTAGCCGTCGGGGGCCGCCTTGGCCACGAACTCGGTGCCGACCTGTCCGGAGGCGCCAGAGCGGTTCTCGATCACCACCGGCTGCTTCAACCTTTCGGACAGGTGCTTGGCGACGATCCTTGCAACGCCGTCCGTGCCGCCGCCCGGCGGCCAGGCGACGATCATCTTGATCGGCTTGTCGGGGTATTGCGCGACTGACTGTAACGAAGCCGCGGCGAGGGCCATGCCCAATATCGCTGCCCTGACGAACTTTCTTCCAAATGCCTCTGCGTGCATTGACTTGTCTCCTACGATTGGGTGGCGGACTACTCCGCTTTGGGTGCTTCCTCTCCTATGATGAACTCGTCCCGCGTCCCATGCCAAATGGTTCGATGTGCGGAACGGGGTCGCCTCTTCCTCGTCTGGCTCACGGCAACTCGACAATGAGGCAGTCCCCGCTTACGAGAAGGCCGGGGGTCCGATACATCGACGGTATTCCGGGTCCCGTCGGCCGTTTGTCGGTTTGTCGATATGGGCGCCGACCCGCTCTACAAAACCAGCCAAACTATGCGTGGTCATGCGGTTCGGTCTCGCCCGGCATGTTATGCAGCGCGGGGTTCCACCTCGCGCTCGATGCGCGCACCCGCTTCGTGCATCGCGATCTTGAGGTCGTAGCTGGCCTGCAGGTTGAGCCAGAACTGCGGAGTCGTGCCGAAATGTCGCGCCAACCTCAACGCGGTATCCGGAGAGATGCCACGGCGCTCGCGAACGATGTCGTTGACGCGCGGAGCCGGGACCCGAAGCGCCTGCGCGAGCGCATGCGCGGAGAGGCCGAGCGGCACCAGGAACTCCTCCCTCAATACTTCACCGGGATGGATGGGACGCATCTTGTTCATGGCAGCCTCCGGTCAGTGATAGTCCACGATCTCGACCTGTTCGGGTCCGGCGCCCGTCCAAACGAAACAAAGGCGCCACTTTTCATTGATGCGAATACTGTGTTGACCTTTGCGATCGCCCTTGAGCGCCTCAAGGCGATTGCCCGGGGGCGCCGTCAGGTCCTTCAATTCCTTGGCGTCGTCGAGCATCTGGAGCTTGCGCGTCGCGACTCGCTCGATCGAAGCAAACCGCGCCACGCGCTTTCCGTTGTACAGCGCTTCGGTGTCCCTGCAAATGAAGGAGCGAATCACAAGCCAAAATATAACGCTATCCGTTAAACGTCAAGCGTTTCTAATTGCGATTGTCCGGCGGTTTTGCCGGAACGAATGGGAAGCGCGCTCGGCCCTTGGTGGCCGTGGCGCCAGCGCCTACCCCGCCGCCGCGCACGTACTGCTTCGACGCATCTTGCCGCGGTTCGTAGTCCCAGGCCGCCGCGCCGGACGCATCCCGCGCCGATTGCACAAACAGCCTGCGGCGTGAGCTCTCCTGCATTTCCTGCTTGAGCGCGGCCGGCGACCAATTGGTATTCACGAGCTTGCGCAGTTCCGACTCGACGGCGCCGACCTCGGGCTTCCCGGCTAAGTTCTTCATTTCGTCCGGGTCGGCATTGAGGTCAAAGAGCATCGGCGGATCGCCTTCGCACTCGATCAGCTTCCAATCGCCCTTGCGAACCATGAACGAAGGGCTGAAAGTGCCGTCGGCGTTCATCTCCGCAAAGACCGGGCGATCGTACGGCAGCGAAGCGCTCCCCCTGACCGCGGGCAGCAGGCTGACACCCTCAAGCGGGGCGACCGGTTCGACTTTCTTCGCGCCTTCGCTTGCAATCTCCACCACCGTCGGCAGGAAATCCATCAGCGAAGCCGGCGCCTTGACGCGCGCGGCCTTGCCCCCTGGCATCGCAACGATCATCGGGATCCGGCACGCGCCCTCGAAATGCATCCACTTGTACCAAAGGCCGCGCTCGCCGAGCATGTCGCCGTGGTCCGAGGTGAAGATCACGACGGTGTCCTTCTCGAGGTCCATGTCGCGCAGCGCGCCAAGCAGGCGCCCGACCTTGTCGTCGATGTAGGACGTCATGGCGTAGTAGGCGTGGCGCGACTTGCGGACGTCCTCTTCGCTGATGTTGTACTCGCCGAACTTGTAGGCCTTCCACAGGCGCTGGCTGTGGGCGTCGAGCTTTTCATACGGGATCGGCCCGACGCGCGGCATGTCCACGTCCTCGTGCCGGTAGCGGTCCCAGTACTCCTGCGTGGTGACGTAGGGATTGTGCGGATGCGTGAGCGACACGGTGTGGAAGAACGGCTTCGCGTCGGCCTTGCGCCCGTAGTCGTAGATCCATTGCACCGATTTCTGCGCGACCTCGTCGTCGAAATCGAGTTGCAGGCTGCGTTTGCAAGCGCCCGCCTCGACCACGCTGCGCAGGCTCACGCCGGTGGCCGCGACCGGGATCGCCTGCTTCCAGTCCGGCGTCCAGCCGAAATCCGACGGATAGATGTCGGTGGTGAGGCGCTCCTGGTAGCCGTGCAGCTGGTCGGCGCCGATGAAGTGCATCTTGCCCGAGAGCACCGTGTGGTAGCCCAGGGCCGAAAGGTAATGCGGCAACGTCGGCGCCTGCGAAGGGAAGTCGCACGCGTTGTCGAACACGCCCAGGCGGCTCGCCTGCCGGCCCGTGAGCATCGACACCCGCGAAGGCGCGCAGAGCGGGAAATTGCAATAGAAATTCTCGAACAGCGTGCCGCGCGCGGCAAGGCTGTCGATATGCGGGGTCTTGCAGACCTTGTTGCCGTACGTCGCGAGGGCCGACGAGTTGAGCTGGTCGGCCATGATGTGGAGCACGTTCGGGCGCTTCTGCATTTGCGTTCCTTTTCTAGTCGGGCTTTGCGCCGGAGTCCTTGACGACCTTCGCCCACACTTCGATCTCACGCCGAATGAACTGGCTGAACTCGTTCGAGGTGCCGGGCCTGGCGACCATGCCGAGCTGCTCGACGCGTGCGATCGCTTCCTTGGTCTGCATGATTTCCTGCGTGGCTTTCTCCAGTCGATCGAGCAACGCTGCGGGCAGTTTTGCGGGCGCAAGCAGGCCGAACCATGCAGAGACATCGAAGTTCCGGAATCCGGCCTCTTGCATCGTGGGCACCTCGGGCAACGCCGGCGCCCGCTCGCGCGTGCTCACCGCAAGCGCGCGCAGCTTGCCGGCCCTGATCTGCGGGATCGCGACCGAAAGCCCGCTGAAGATGAGCGGCACCTGCCCGGCGACCACGTCGGTGACGGCTGGCGCAAGGCCTTTGTAGGGGACCTGGACCATCTCGATGCCCGCGGCCAGGCGAAAGAGTTCGGTCGCCATGTGGTTCGCCGAGCCGTTGCCGGGCGAGGCATAGAAGACAGGCTTGGCCGAAGCCTTGGCGTAGCGCACCAGCTCCTGCATCGAGGCTGCCGGGAAGGCGGGATTCACCACGAGGACCAGCGGCGTGGTCACCAGCAGGCTGATCGGCGTGAAGTCCTCGAGCGGCCGGAAAGGGAGCTTCCCGTACAGTGCAGGGTTGATCGCGAGAGGCCCGACGTACCCGAGCAGGAGCGTGTAACCGTCGGGAGCGGCTTTCGCAACCGCATCGGTGCCGGGATTGCCGCTCCCGCCCGGACGGTTTTCCGCAATCACCGGCCCGCCGAGCCGGGTGCCAAGGCCTTCGCCCACGAGGCGCGCGAGGATGTCGGTTGGCCCGCCCGCAGCGAACGGAACGATGATGCGCACCGGCTTGTCCGGATATTGGGCGAATGCTGCGATCGAAAATGCAGCCACGAGTACGCCAGCAATAAATTTCTTCATCGTCATGCTCCTCCTCCCGTCCCGGAAGCTACCGCAAGTGCGGCCGGTCAACCAGCAGTCGTTCGCTCGCCGTCGCCCTAGGTCCGCACCGGCCCGTCGAGCTCCGGGTAGTGGCGGAAGATCCCGAATTGGTTGAACGCAATGCGCCGTGGGGATGACAGGTAGGCGGCAATCCGCGGCAGGGCCGCGACCCGGTCGTGCAATGCGACAAGTTGCGGCAGGCGCGGCTCGATCGACCTCATCGCGCGCGGAAAGGCGTAGCGCAATCCGGCTACGACCTGGAACAGCGAAAGGTCCGCGTAGGTCACCTTTCGTCCAGCGGTGAATCCGCGATTGCGCGCAAGCACGCGCTCGAAATAGCCGAGATATTTCGGCATGCGCTGGTCGCGGAAGTCCTTCGCGCGCCGCTTCGATTCAGGCTTCTGTTCGTCGTAATAGAGGCCCACGCCGATCGGATGGTGGGTGTCGTGCGCCTCGACGACGAAATCGGCGATCGTGAGCTGCACCTGATGCACCCACAGGCGCTCCGCTTCGTCTTTCGGCACCAAACCCAGCTTCGGGCCGAGGTACTGGAGGATATTTGCCGTCTGGGCAACGAGGGTCTTCCCGCGCACGAGGAAAGGCGGGGCGAACGGCGGGCGCGAAGCGGCCCCGTCGGCCAGCAACCGTTTCATCGCTGCCAGGCCCTTGGGCGTCCTCGCTACGTCGATGTACTCGGCGCCGCCCTGTTCTAGAGCCAGCCTGACGTATTCGCCGCGCCCCTGGATCGAAGGCCAGTAATAAAGTTCGTAGCGCATCGCGCCTCCCATGAAAGCTACTCGCAAGCCTCGCACCCTCTTGTAACAAATGCCGCGCTGTTCTTCGGTATCCTGCAAGCGAGGAGAAGGCAATGCCAAGGATAGCCTGCATTGTGGCGGCAGCGGCGGCAACGGCGATCACCGCCTCGGCGGCGGACGACGCCTTGGCCGCCTCGCGCAATGAACACCGGCACGCCTCTTCGCATCACGCCAGCCGCCCAGGCGCCGTCACCCCTTCGCCAGTCCGCACGACGGTCATTGCGTATGCACCGGCCTACCGCCCTTCGTCCTCCACCGCTTCGCGCCAGTCCCCGTCCCCTTCGCGTTCGTCCACGCCGCCGGTCTATTTCGTACCCGCACTCTCGCCGAATGCGCCGCCGTTTTCTTTCAGCGAGTCCGAGGCGCAACCGGGATGGAACTGGCAGCGCGTGTCGCTCCAGCAGATCGATGCCGAAGTGCGAGCGAAGCGTGACGCACAAGCTCGCGCCAAGGCGCCGGCGGGCCCGGCAACGCAACCCGTGGCCGCAAGCCGGTAGAGATCTCGCGGTAAGTGCTACCAAATGTAAAACTTGCCGATGCCACTCCGGCCGCGTCTACACTCCGTGCAAGGAGACGCGAAATGAAATTTTCCGGAACGAATCTGGCAATCGTCGCGGTGCTGTCAGCAGCCCTCAGCGTTCCTGCTTTCGCAGCGCACCGTCATTCGGGCGGCAAGGCCGCGCACGCGGGCGGACACGCAGGCGGCCACGCCGGCGGACACAGGAGCGGGCAAGTGAGCAGGCACAACGCGGGAGGCCAGCACGCCGGCGTCCACGGCAGCGCAAGGCATTACGGCGGCAGTGTCCGCCATTCCGCCCCGCGCGCCGCCGTCTACCTCGGCGTGCCGCTGCTGGCTGCAGCGGCGTATTACGGCCCGCGCTACTACTACCCGCCTGCCTACGTTGCGCGCAGCCCGAATATCTTTTACTACTGCGCGGCCTACAACGACTACTATCCGCGCGTGCAGGTGTGCCCCAGCGGCTGGCAGCAGGTGATCGAGCAGCCGACCGCCGCCTACCCACCGGGCTACCTGCCCCCTCCGTACTGAGTCCTCAGCGAGCTCGAAGCGGCGATGCGCGACCGGCAGGCCGACGAGTCGCGCCCGAACTCCACTTCAGGCGAGCGAGTCCCTGATCCCGGTAAGCGAGCGCTTCTGCTTGCCCCCCGCGTCGAAGTTCAGCGGGTCCAGCCAGCCTTCGAACGCAGCGCGCACGCGGGGCCACTCGCCGTCGGTGATCGAGAACCACGTGGTGTCGCGATTGCGGCCCTTGTAGACCACGGCCTGGCGGAAGAGCCCTTCGTACTGAAAACCGTAGCGCTTGGCTGCCGCGTGCGAGGGCGCATTGAAACTATCGCACTTCCATTCGTAGCGCCGGTAGCCAAGTTCGTCGAACGCGCGGCGCATCATGAGGTACATCGCCTCAGTTCCCGCACGGGTCTGCTTGAGTGCCGGGGAATAGGTGATCGAGCCAACCTCGATCACCCCGTGCACCGGCTCGATGCGCATCAAGGCGGCGGTGCCGACGGCTTTCGCGGAGGGCAATTCCACGATCGTGTAGTGCAGCGGGTCGTTGCTTGCCGCGGCTTTTTCGAGGTAGGCGCGAAACGCTTCCGGCGTATCGGGCCGCTCGACGAACAGGTAGGTCCAGTCGCGCCCGTCGGGCGCTTTCATGTAGGCCGCAAAGAGGTCGGCCCAATGGCGCGCGACATCCGCGGGTTCGAGCCGGCAGTAGCGGCCCTCCATCGGCGTGCGCGCCGGGCGCGCCCGCTCGCTCCAGCCCCCGATCGCCGGGCCGATGGGCTGCCCGAACTCGTTTTTTCTTTCACCCGGCTTCATGTCGGCCATTCGCTCTCCCCTGTGTAGGAAAATAATAACCCGAAGCCTCGCATCGCTCGACGTGTACGGCCGCGTGGCGAGGCTGCTGCTCGACCTCGCGGTCGAGGTGGACGGCAAGAGGGTCATCGAGGGCAAGCTCACCAAGCAGGACATCGCCAACCGGGTCGGCGCCTCGCGCGAGATGATCAGCAGGGTCTTCAAGGACCTGACCAGCGGCGGCTACATCGAGCAGGAAAAAGACCGCATCGTCATCGCCAGGAACCTGCCGGGCCAGGGGTAGGCCGCGCACCCTGCGATTGCCGGCGCTAGGCGGGGACGGGCGCGCGCTCGTCGAGAATGCGCTGCGAAGGCCGGATATTCATCGTCATCTGGAACAGGCCCGCCGCGATCCCGATCGCCACGGCGCCCTGCCAGGCAAGGTTGTAGTTGCCCAGCGACCCGTAGATCAGTCCGCCGCCCCAGGCGCCGATGAAAGACCCGACCTGGTGACTGAAGAACGCGATGCCAGACAGCGTTGCCATGTACCTGAGGCCGAAGAGGTGGACCACCAGCCCGCTCACCAGCGGCACCACCCCCAGCCACAGGGTTCCCATCGCCGCCGCAAACACCAGTGTCGATGCGGGAGTCGGCGGCAACATGAAGTACGCTGTGATGCACAGGGACCGCAGCACGTAGATCGCGCCCAGCAACACGCGCTTGGAATAGCGCCCGCCCAGCCAGCCGAACAGGAACGAGCCGATCACGTTGAATAAGCCGATCAGCGCGAGCGCGTTCGCCCCGACCGAGGGATCCATGCCGCAGATCGCGAGATAGGTCGGCAGGTGCGTGGTGATGAAGACGAGCTGCAGCCCGCACACGAAGAACGCGATCGCAAGCACGAGGTAACCCGAATGCCCCATCGCCTCCTTGACCGCCTGGCCGACCGACTGCTGCACCCCGCGGGTGGCTTCGACTTCGACCTTGTCGGTGCGACCGGCGAGGAAGGCCGCCGGCAGCATGACCATCACCAGCCCGAGGAATCCCACCATCGCTACCTGCCAGCCGCTTGTCGTGATCAAGTTCTGCGCCAGGGGCGAAATGAAGGTCAGGCCGAGGGAGCCTACCGCCGAGACCGTGCCCATGGCGACCATGCGCGCCGCGGGGGACGCAGTGCGCGCGGTAACGTTCATCGCGATGTTCGAAGCAGTGCACGACAACGCAATGCCGACGCAGATGCCCGCACCGAGAGTGAACACTAGCGGCGAGTGCGCGAAGATGCTGATCAGGATGCCGGCCGCGTAAATCGCCACGCCGAAAATCGCCACGGGCTTCACGCCGTGGCGGTCGGCGAGGATCCCCACGAAAGGCTGCGTGATGCCCCAGACGATGTTCTGGATCGCGATCGCGAGCGAAAAATCCGCGGCGGTGAGGCCGATGTCGCGCATCATGTGCGGCTGGAACAGGCCCCAGCTCTGGCGCATGCCCATCGCAAGGCTGAGCATGACCGCGGCGCCGCCGAGAATCGTCCACGATTGCGCGCGCGTGAGTTCGTGTCGTTTCATCGGGCGATTATAGAGGCGCACCCTGCCGGGATGGCCGTCAGGTTCGCACCCACGCCGCTGGAAACCCCTGCGGGAGCGACCGTCTAGGAGGACCGGCCCATGCACTCCCGGCGGCGGGCTTCGAACTCGGCCTGCGACGGGGCGACGCCCTTGGCCTTGATGCAGTTCTCGACGCGCTGGATGCTCTCCACGCTCTGGTGCAGCAGCCAGTTGTCGAAATCGGCAAGCAGCGGTGCGGTCTGCGCAGCGACGGCCACGCGCCGCGCGGATTCGTGATATCGGGTTGTCCAGTCGCCCTCGGGCAGGTCTTCCTTCTTCAGCCCGGTTTCGAGGCCGCTCGCAATGCCGGCCACCGAGCGGCCGGTGCGTACCAGCAAGGCCAGCGCGATTTCGTCGGCTTCGCGCCGCTGGTGCTCGGCCCACGTGCCCATGAGCGCGTTCGATCCAAGCGCCGAGGCAATGAGCCGCGCGATCAGCGTGACCGGCAGAAGCGCGGTCACCGCCGAGAAGATCATGCGCGCGCCCGAATCCTCCTCGTCATGCCGCGCGATGACGTGACCCATCTCGCGCGCGAGCAGGAAAGCCGTCACGTCGTCGGTGGGTTCAAGCCGAGCGATGCCGCTGCCGAGCACGATGCGCCCCCCCGGCGCTCGAGCCCGTGCCGGCGCCCATGCCCGAATCGACTTCGATCTCGAACCGGGCGATGCGCTCGAACAGCTCGGGCGACATGTTGCGCGCCGCGGTCTCGAGCTGCCTGCCCAGCCGCATGACCTGCGCCTCGAACTCGCTCTCCTGCGCGCGGCACACGTGGTCGCAGGCGCCAGGCGCGGTAAAGCCCTGCGCCTTCGAAGAAATCGTGCGGGCGATATCCGCGTGGGCCTGGACCGCGGGCAGGGCCACGATCTGCTCGCGGCCGGTCACCGGGTTGGTGGAGCAGCCCGCGAGCGCTCCGGCCAAGACGAGGGGGAGTGCCAGTGCCGGGGAAGGAAACAGGCCATATGGTGTCACCGCGAAAGGGCCGGTCCTGGCGCCAGACATTATTCCCACTCCTTCCATCCCCGCAGCATCGGGAAGTACAGGCCAAGACGCGCCTTGCCCAAGGCATTGGAGTAACGGGCGAGCTGGGGCGCATAGCGTTCGCGCTCCCGCTCGAGAAAGGCCTCGACACCGCCGCCCTCGTGGCTGCTGGTCTTGTAATCGACGATCCAGCGCACGCCCGCCTCGGTAAACGTGCGGTCCACCACCAGCGTGCGCAACTGCCCCTCCATGATCGTTCGGATGCGAAGCTCGCTCGTCGCACCCTCGCGCGGGCCGAGCAGCCAGCGTCCGCGCTCGTCACCGAGGATGTTCGCCATCGCGGTCGCCGCGCGTCCGGCCGCGGCTTCACTCTCTGCCGCCGGGACGCCGCGCCGGTGCAGGTCGCGCGCGATCAGCGCGCGCAATCCCTCCACACGCTGCGTGCTCCAGCCCTCCAGCCGGTCGTCGGCCATGCGTTGCAGCCAGCGATGGACGACGGAGCCGACATGGCGCGCGGTTTCGCCGGCCCACGAGAACTCGATCTCGTCCTGCACGCGCGCTTCCTCCCGCGCAGCGGCCCAGTCGACCGCTTTCGCCGCCGGCGGCATGCGCCAGTCGTGCGCGAGGCGCACCAGCGGCTGGCCCGGAGTGACGGGATTCATCGAGTACGCCTGCTGGGGCGCAGGCGCAGCCGCGTCGAAATGGGCGTGAACCACCGGCCACAGCTTGGCCAGCAAGGTCCTGGATGCGGGCGCACGCACTGCGCCATCTTTGGTGCAGGCCTCGCCAAGGAGATGCAAGCGCTTGCGCGCCCGGGTGGCCGCGACATACAGCAGCCGCCCGGCTTCGAGGTTGGCCTTGGCGGCTTCCAGCCCCTGGAGCCAGGCGTAGATCGGCTCGGGCTCCGCGCCGGCCTCCTGGATCGGCGCGATCAGCAGCGGGTTTGGCTGCGCCGGTCCGCTGCGGCCCGCGGTCTCGGTCCACAGGAAAAGCTTCTTGTCGTCGTTGCGGGGCACGCGCCCCAGGCCTGGAAGGATCACGTGGTCGAACTCCAGGCCCTTGGCTTTGTGGATCGTCATGATCTGCAGTCGCTCGCCGGCCTGCACGTCCGGCAGCGCGTAGAGCTTGGCGAGGCTCGCATCGAACGCATCGCCCACGCCGCCGGCCTCCTCGTGCGCTTCGAGGTGGTCGAGGTACAGCGCAGCATCCTCGAGATCGGTTTCGTCCGCCACGCAGGCCGGCCCGCCAAGCGCGAGCCACGCGCCTTCCACCGCGTCGCGCAGGCTCCCGCGCAGCCGGCCGGCCACGCATCCGCGCAACACGCCTGCGGTGCGGGCGATCCTTGCACGCCCGTCCGCGGACACGCGCGCGAGGCGCGAATCGTCCGCGAGCATTTCGAGCACCGTGTCGTCGTTGTCCTCCGCGAGGCGCACAAGGTCTTCGAGCGTCAGGCCGCACCAGGGCGCGCGCAACACCGACAGCCACGCAAGCCGGTCGGCCGGATGGCCAAGCGCGTGCGTCAAGGCAAGCAAGTCCTGCACGACCGGGCGGTGCACGAGCTGTTCGATCTCGACCGCGCGGAAGGCGAGCCCGGCTTCCTTGAGCTTCGGCACGATCTCCGAGAGATGGCCACGGGTGCGCACCAGGATCGCGACGGTTTCATCGGCCGCCGCCTGCGCCTGAGTTTGCACCTGCCGCACAATTTCGACGACCCGGGCCGCTTCGCGATCGCGCGCATTGCTGCCCGGCGGCTCGACGAAGGCATGCACGTTGACCGCGACGCCATCGAGCTGCGCAAGCACCGCCTCGGACGCGCCATACGCTACCGCGCCCGCCGACACGTCTTCGTTCTGCGGCATTACGCGCGAGAAGGCTTCGTTGACCCAGCCCACGATGCCCGCCTGCGAACGGAAATTCGCCCTGAGCGCAATCGGCTCGAGCGCAACCGTGCCGATGCCGTTGCGCCTCGCCTGCAGGAAGAGCCCCACCTCGGCCTCGCGGAAGCGATAGATCGACTGCATCGGGTCGCCGACCGCGAAGACGGTGCGCCCGTCGCCGGCCTCCCAGCCTTCGGTCAGGCGCTCGATGAGCTCGAACTGGCTGATCGACGTGTCCTGGAACTCGTCGATCAGCAGGTGGCGGATTCGGTAGTCGAGCGCCAGCGCGAGGTCGGTCGGCGCGCCCTCTTCGCCCAACGCCTGCAGCGCACCCTGCGCCACCTCGGTGAAGTCGACCTGACCGCGCGCCTGGAACACGAGCTTGAGTTGCGCAATCGCGTGCGGCAGCAATCCCGCAATGGCCTCGAGCACCTCGGCCTGCGCATCGGTGTAATGCGGCGGCGGAAGGTTGCAGATCGTCGCGAGCAGGCGGCGCAGCGGCTCGCGCGACTCGCCCTCTTCGAAATATCCCTTGCCTTCCGGGGAGCGCTTGCGCCAGCCGCCGTCCTTGGTGATGAGGGATTCGGCAAGCGCCTGCCATGCCGCGGTGCCGCCCGCGCCGTTGCCCGCGCTTTTACCTGGATAGAGCGATTTCACCTGGCCGCAGACGCGCTCGCGCTCGGCTTCGAGCGCGGCTTCGAGGTCGCCGCGATCGATGCGCGCGAGGTGGCGGATCCAGTGATCGCGGCTTGCGAGCATGCCGGCGACCAGGCCCGCGATGCGCCCGAGGTCGTTGTCGAGATGGTCCAGCAGGCGCTCGACGTACGGCGCCGCGCGCGCGGCCGGTCCCGTCCCGGCTTCCTCCACCAGCCCGAGCGTGGCGAGCGCCGCGGCCTGGTACAGCTCGGTCGCATCGTCAATGGTCTCGGGGAGCGCTCCAAAGCGCGACAGCACCGGCATCTGCCTTGCGAGCGATGCGCAGAGCGAATCGATCGTCTGGATGCGCAGGCGCGACGGGTTGTCGGCCAGCGGATTGCCTTGCCCGGCGAGCTTGCGCAGCACGCGCTGGCGCATTTCCGCCGCGGCCTTGCGCGTAAAGGTGATCGCGACGATCTCTTCGGGCTCGTTCACAGTCCCGAGCAGCTTGAGATAGCGCTGGATCAGCAACTCGGTCTTGCCCGAGCCCGCCGGGGCCTGGACGATGAACGAGCGGGACGGGTCGAGTGCGCGCTGGCGCTCGGCCGCGTCCGGCGGAGGGGGCGTGTTTGCCGATCCGGGCTTCATTCCTCGCCCTCCCCTTCACCGCGCCCGTCGTCGCGCTCGTGGATGCGGCAAAGCGGTTTCTGGTCGCAGTACTCGCAGGCGCCGGGCTTGGGGTCGACCAGCGCAACGCCTGCCGCATACCCGCGCGCGAGGCGCTCGAGCTCGGCGCGCCAGGCTTCGACCTGCTCGCCCCAGCTTTGCTCGGCTCGTTTGAGTTGCCCGTTGGGCAGCGTGCGCGCGCCGGGCAGGACGTTCTTGTCGGCCGCAAGCGCAACCCATTTCATGCTGCCCGCCTTCACTTGCGCGAACGCGATGGCGCGCGCGTCCGGCTCGGTTGCCGCGAGGTAGAGCGGCAATTGCGGCTCGTCCGGGCGCTCGCCCACCCACGCGCCCGCGGAGGGTGCGCTGACCTTGTAATCGATCACGATGCGCATCCCCTGCGCGGTTTCGTCCACCCGGTCCAGGCGCGCGCCGAGCTTGAGGCCTCCGATCTCGATCGTGCGCTTGGCCTCAATGGCGAAAACGCTGAAATCGCCGCGCGCGCGCTCCACGTCGAGCCAGGCGAGCGCGAGGCGCGCAAGGCGCCGCTTCTCGATTTCGGCGAACCGGCCGGAGAGTGTCGTCGGACGCTGGCGCTTGTGGCGTGCGACCGCCGCGTCGGCCGCGGCTTCGAGCATGGCCCTGAGCTCGGTCTCCGCAATGGTATCGAGCGCGTGTTTGTTCTCGAGCTCCTTCCATGCGGCCGCCAGCACCTGGTGGACGAGCGAGCCGCGCTCCAGCGCATCGAGCCCCGCGTGCGGCGCATCGAGCGCTTCGGAACCGAGCCGGTGGCGCGCGAATGCGCGAAACGGGCACGCCGCCTGGTCGCGGATCAGGAGCGTGCCGCCGCGGGTGTCCCCGGGCGCGACCGGCGGCGCCGAAGCTTCGTCCACTCGCTCGAGTTTGCGGCTGGCGAAGATCGCGTTGCGAGCCGCAATGAAAGTTGGAAGCGCAAGCGTGCCCTCGGGAATCGCGGCAATCAGGGGACTGGGCTCGAGCTCGCGGTCCGACTCGCGCGATGGGTGCGAGAGCACGACCTCGCGGGCGGCAGTGAGCCAGCCTTGCGTGATGCGGCGATCGAGTTCGAGCGACGCATCGGCCGACGCTTCCGGGATGCCGGCTTCGCGCTGAAGGACCACCGGCAGGAAAGGATTCGGCCGTGCGGCCAGCGGCCACGCGTCTGCGCTCAAGCCCATGACCCAGAGGTGGTCGAACTCGCAGCCCGCCGATTCGAGCACGCCTAGGATCTGCACCGGCACCTCCGGCGATTCGGGCTGGAAGGCGGTGTCGGCCGCCATGCGCCGCAGCTTCGCCACTGCATTGCCGAAACCCATCCGGCCCGTGACGCGCTCCAGTTGGGCGAACTGCGCAACGAGCGCGTGCCATTTCTTCAGCGTCTGGTATTCGGGCGAGTCGAGCGCGCGCTCGCCGGGAAAACCAGCCAGCGTGAGCGTCTCGGAGAACGCGCGGCTCCACTCCAGCGGCGTCTGCGGGCCGAAGAGGCGCGCCTTGCGGAACTCCGAAAGCTTCTCGAGCATGCGCTGCAGGCCGGCCACCCGCGGCTGCGCGGAGTTCGAGCGCAGCAGCACGAGCAGGCGATCGAGCGTGAGCTCGGGCTCCGCGCGCCTTCGCAGGGCGGCATCGAGCCGCGCGCGGCCGAGCATTTCGGAGTCGCCGCCTGCAATGAAGGGCGAGCGCAGAAGGAGGCTCGCGCGGTCGAATGCGATTTCACGACCCGCGAGCTCGAGGATGAGGAAAGCGGCGTCGACCAGCGGATGCTCATCCAGCGGCGCGCCGAGCGAAATATTGAAAGGCTGCGCCGCCGCGCCCGCGACCGCCCCTGATTGCGTTCCCATGGCCTGCGAGAATTCGCGTCGCATCGCGCTTCGCCGGGTCGCCAGGTCCGGGACGACGATGCCGATGCGCAGGCTTGCACCGCGGCCCTCCTCAAGCCTGTGCCGCGCCCAGCGCGCGGCCCGGCGGATCTCGTCGCGCGCATCCAGGCACTCGAGGCGCTTCAATTGAGCCTGCCTGCGCACAGGGCTGCAAGCGGACACTTCGCTACCCGCGGCGGCCATCGCATCGAAAAACGCGTGCTGCTGCGCGGTCACGATGTCGAACCCATAGCGCACCAGTAGAGCGGGCTTTGCGACGCGCGGATCGCCGAGCGCTTGCGCGACGACATCGGGCAGGCGCGCGGACTCGGTCTGCGCGGCCTGGCTGGTCAGGCGCGCGTAGCGCTGCGCCCAGCGCAGGAAGGCCTCGGCATCCTCGTTCTTCGGGATGCGCCTTGCCCGCTCGAGGATGCGCCACTCGTGCGCGGTCTTCCACGCATCGCGCGCCGTGGCCGCGGCCTGCGGAAGGGCGAGGAGGCCCGTGTGTGCCGCGGTGCTTCCTTCGTTGCGGTTCGCCTCGGGCCGGTTTTCTTCGGAGGCGCCGAGCACCTCCTCCCACAGGGCCTGCTCCTCCGCTGGCGCAAGCACGAGCGGCAGGCGCGCCGCACCTTCGGAATACAACGCTTCCTCATAGGCCCGCGCGACGAACGCGGAAAACGAGAGGATGTCGGGGGCGCCCCACACCGAAAGCCCGCGCGCGACCTGGAATGCGTCGAACTCGCGCCCGAGTTCCTGCGCGAGGCGAAGGTTGGGCGTAACCACCGTGACTGCCGCGCCATTGCCCGGGCTTTCGCGCGCGCCTTCGGCAAGGCGGGCGAACAGTTCGGCCTTGCCGACGGAAGCGGTGCTCATAGCGGGATGATATCTTGCGGGCCATGAAAATCCTCATCCTCGGCGCCGGGCAGGTCGGCGCCAGCGTCGCCGAGAGCATGGTCTCCGAGCGAAACGACGTCACTGTCGTGGACACGAACATCGACCGCCTGCGCGACCTCCAGAGCCAGTTCAACCTGCGCACGGTCGCCGGCAACGCGGCGCACCCGGAGATCCTCGCCGAAGCCGGCGCGGCCGACAGCGACATGCTCTTCGCCGTGACCGCGAGCGACGAGACCAACCTCGTGGCCTGCAAGGTCGGCCACGCGGTGTTCAACATCCCGACGCGCATCGCGCGCATCCGCTCGACTTGGTTCCAGAGCCACCCGAAGCTGCTCGGGAACGGAGGCTTCTCGGTCAGCCACGCGATCTGCCCCGAGCAGATCGTCACCGACTACATCGGCAAGCTCATCGAGTTCCCCGAGGCGCTGCAGGTGGCCGAGTTCGCCGGCGGGCTCATCGACCTGGTCGCCGTGCGCGCGGTCGAAGGCGGCGCGATCGTGCGCCGGCCGCTGGACCTCGCGCCGGACACGGTGGTGCGCCCGGGTGACGAGGTGTTCTTCGTCGCGGCCTCCGGGCATATCCGCGAAGTCATGGCCGAGATGCGCCAGATCGACCGGCCGGTGAAGCGGGTGATCATCGCCGGCGGCGGCAACATCGGCCTGCGGCTTGCGCGCGCGCTCGAGGACCGCATGAACGTCAAGGTCATCGAGTCATCCAAACTTCGCAGCGAGTACCTCTCCGGCCAGCTCGGCTCGGCGCTGGTCCTCAACGGCGACGTGAGCAACGAAGACCTGCTGGGCGATGAGAACGTCGACGAGACCGACCTCTTCGTTTCGGTCACCAACGACGACGAGGCCAACATCATGTCGGCGCTGCTCGCCAAGCGCATGGGCGCGCGGCGCGTGATCGCGCTCATCAACCGGCGCGCGTATGGCGACTTGATGCAGGGCGGGCAGATCGACATCGCGATCTCGCCCGCGCAGGCGACGCTCGGCAGCCTGCTGGAACACGTGAGGCGAGGCGACGTGGTTGCGGTGCACAGCGTGCGCCGCGGGCGCGCCGAGGCGATCGAACTGATCGCGCACGGCGACCAGAAGAGCTCGCGCGTGATCGGCCGGCGCATCCGCGACATCAAGCTGCCGCCGGGCGCCACGGTGGTCGGGATCGTGCGCGGCGCGCACGCGATCATTGCGGAGGAAGACTCGCACGTGATCGAGCCGGACGACCATGTCGTGATCTTCCTCACGCAGACGCATGCGATCCCCAAGGTCGAGAAGCTCTTCGGCGTCGATGCGGGCTTCTTCTAGGCGCCCCGCTCGCGGCATGAAGTTGCTCCCGGCCTCCGACGCGGACGAACCCGTCACACGGCAGCTCACGCTGTACGACCGCATGGCACCGGTGCTCCACGTGCTCGGGGTGGTGCTGACCCTGTTCGGCTGTTGCATGATCGTTCCCTTTGTGGCGTCGATCCTGCTGCGCGACGGCGCCGAGGCCGCCTACGTAAGGGCGATTATCGTGACATTCGCCGCGGGCTGCACGCTCCTCTTGGCCACGCGCGGCCGCCAGCGGCGCGAAATCCAGCCGCGCGACGGATTCGTGCTGGTCGCGCTGGTCTGGACCGTGCTACCGGCCTTTGCCACGAACCCGTTGCTGGTCCAGTTTCCCGCCCTTTCCTTCACCGATGCCTACTTCGAGTGCGTTTCGGGCCTGACGGCATCGGGCGGCACGGCGCTCTCGGGGCTGGACGCGTTCCCGGTCTCGATCAACCTGTGGCGCACGCTGATGATCTGGCTCGGCGGCATGGGGATCATCGTGCTGACGGTAGCGATCCTTCCGCTACTCGGCGTCGGCGGCAGCCAGCAGTTCCGCGCCGAAATGGCCGGCCCGATGAAGGATTCAAGGCTCACGCCGCGGATCGAGGAGACTGCCAAGGGCCTGTGGCTCATCTATTTCGCCCTCACTGCGGCTTGCGCCGTGGCCTACCGGCTGGCCGGCATGGGCAACGCCGATGCCGTGATGCATGCGTTCACCACCGTAGGGCTGGGCGGGTTCTCCTCGCACGATGCGAGCTTCGGTTACTTCGACTCGCCTTTGATCGAGGCGGTCGCGGTCGTCTTCATGCTGCTTTCGGCAATCAACTTCACCGTCCACTTCGTCGCGTTCCGCAATCGTGCGCTGGGCGTCTACGCCGGCGACCCTGAGGCGCGCGCGATGGCCGTGTGGGCGATTCTCGGAACCGCCTTGATCGGCGGGCACTTGTGGGCGCACGGCACCTACGACAGCCTCGCGACCGCCATGCGCCACGCTGCCTTCCACGTGGTCTCGGTCGGCACCACCACTGGATATTCCTCGACTGACTATGCGCAGTGGCCGGTCTTCGCGCCGGCCTTCCTGCTGTTCCTGTCGTGCTTTTTCGCGAGCGCCGGCTCGACCGGCGGAGGCATCAAGATGATCCGCGCGATCGTGCTCTTCCGGCAGGCGCTGGGCGAGCTGACGCGGATCGTGCATCCCACCGCCGTGGTGCAGGTGAAGGTGAGCGGGCGAGTGATCGAGCCATCCCTGATCTTCGCGGTGCTTGCGTACATGCTGATGTACGGCGCGACCATCATCGTCATGATGATGCTGCTCATGGCCAGCGGCCTCGATATCGTGACTGCCGTGTCGGCGGTGATCGCGTCAATCAACAACATGGGGCCGGGCCTGGGCCTCGTGGGGCCGGCGTCGACTTTCGGGCCGCTTACTGACTTTCAGACCTGGGTGTGCACGCTGACCATGCTCCTTGGTCGGCTCGAGTTGTTTGCGCTCATCGTGCTGCTGACGCCGGCTTTCTGGCGGAAATAGAGGAGGGAAACTGCACCTCATGCTAGTATTGTGTCCATCTGAAAAAGATGCCGCATGCAGTTTCTATCAAGGACTCGGCCCCTTGCCCCAACTCGCACAATTCATTTGTTTTGCCGCCCTCCTATTGCCCGCCGCGCTTCACGCGCAAGACAAGGCCTGGACGTTTCCTGACCTGCTGAGGCAGTCGCTTGCCGCCCACCCGAGCGTGCTCGCGAGCCGCTCGTCGGCCATCGCGGCCGGATCGGACCTGGAGTCGGCGCTCTGGCAGCGCTTTCCCACGCCTTCGTTCCAGGCGTTCTCCAGCCAGACACCGGGCACCGGGAATATCTCCAGCTTCCAGGTCCAGCAGCCGCTTTGGACCGGGGGCCGCATCACCGCGGGAATCGACGCGGCGCAGTTCAGGAAGGACGCCGCGGAGTCCGTGGTCGGGGAAACCTCCCGGGACCTTGCGCTGCGGGTCGTGGCAGCGTACGTCGAGGCGGTCCGCCAGAAGCTGCGTGAGGAGCAGGCGCGCCGCGGGGTGTCGGAGCACGAGCGGCTGCTGGGACTGATCGGCAGGCGGGTGCAGCAGGAAGTGAGCGCGCCGGTCGACCGCGAGCTCGCCCAGTCGCGCCTGTACCTGGCGGCCAACGACCTCTCGCTCAATTCCCAGCAGCGCCAGATCGCGCTGACCCAGCTTACCCAGCTGACCGGGCGGCCGGTGGAGAACGTCGCGGCTTTCGGCCCCGAAACCGTGGCCGTCCCGCCAAGCGAGGAGATCGCGCTGCAAAGGGCGATCGCAAACTCCCCGACGCTTGCGCGCATTGCGGCGCAGGAGAAGGCGGCCGGCGCGGACGTCGACGCGCAGCGCGCCGCGATGTGGCCCACGATCAACTTGCGCTACCAGCGCAACCTCGGCGGTGTCGGCGGCGTGACCGATAACCAGCTCATGCTCGTGCTGCAGGCGCAGCCGGGAGCGGGCCTGTCGGCCCTGAGCAACATCGAGGCCGCGCGCTCGCGCCAGAATGCGCTCGGGCACCAGCGCGATTCGGCGGTGCGCGACATCCAGGAGCGCGTGGGCATCGACTGGAACGAGCTCAGGTATGCGCGCGAGCGGCGCGATAACGCCGACCTGTCGAGGAAAACCGCCGCGCGTGTGTTCGACTCCTTCACCCAGCAGTTCACCACCGGGCGCAAGACCTGGATCGACGTGCTGAACGCGGTGCGCGAGTTCACCCAGTCGGAGTTTTCCTTCGCCGACGCCGACAGCCAGGTCGCAGGCGCCGCGCTTCGCCTTGGCATCACCACCGGCACGCTCCTGGCATCCACACCATGAAATCCGACAACCTGACCATGCTGGTCAAGAGGGCCGCCCAGCTCGGCGGCCAGGCGCTGCACCGTGCGCGAATCGACGCCCTGAACGCGGCGGCTGGCGACATTCCGGAGCAGGCGCCGGCCGAGGTGTTCATTCGCACGGCGTGGCGCACCGCCGGCCTCGAGGGCGAGCCGGAGGCGATAGCTACCGTGACCCTGCCCGACCTGCCGGTCATCGGCTGGGATGCGGGGCTTGGCTGGCTGGTCTTGCGCTCGCAGAATGCCGACGCGAGCTGGGCGGCCGTGCACGCCGACGGCAAGCCGCTGCGCCTGGACAACCTCGACGCCCTCGAATGCGTGTCGATCCCGCGGCGCGCCCTCACCTCCGGCGCCACACCCAGCGCGGGCAGGATGGTCTGGAATGCAGTGTGGCAACGCCGCCTGATCTTTTTCGAGGCGATGTTCGCCACCGTGCTGATCAACCTGCTCGTCCTCTCGGTCTCGCTCTACACGATGCAGGTCTATAACCGGGTGATCCCGAACCAGGGATACGACACGCTGTGGGTGCTCACCGTCGGGGTGATGATCTCGATCGGCCTGGGCTTCATGCTCACTCAGGTGCGCACGATCGCGGTGGACCGCACCTGCAACGCGATCGACAAGGACCTTACGGAATGGTTCTTTGCGCGCGCGCTCGGCATCAGGATGGACGCGCGGCCGCAATCGGTGGGCACGATGGCGGCGCAGATCAAGGGCTTCGAGCAGGTGCGCGGCATCATGACCGCGACCCCGATCTTCATCCTCGTCGACGTCCCGTTCGGGCTCCTGTTCACCGCCCTGATCTTCGTCATCGCCGGGCCGCTTGCGATCATCCCGCTGATTGCGATGCCGGTGTGCCTGGTGGCCGGCCTTGTCTTCCAGGGCCTCATCAGCCGCGACGCGCGCGAGCACCAGACCCACAACCACATGAAGACCGGCCTGCTCGTCGAATCGATCGACGGCGCCGAATCGCTGAAGGCCAACAGCGCGGACTGGAAGATCCAGGCGCGCTGGAACCAGGTCGTCGAGCACGTGGCCGAGTCGGACTACCGGGTGCGGCGGTTCTCGTCCCTTTCCCAGCAGCTCGCGATGAACCTGCAGCAGGTCTGCTACGTCGGCATGGTCGCCTACGGCGCCTACCTCGTGACCGACAACCAGCTCACCCTCGGCGCGCTCATCGGCTGCGCAATCATCGCCAACCGCGCGCTCGCGCCTATCATCCAGCTGCCCGGCGTGATGGTGCAGTGGGCCCACGCGCGCGCGGCGCTCACCGGCCTGGACAAGATCATCGCCCTGCCGAACGAGACCGACGAAAGCAGCCCTACGCTGGTCCCGCTCAATACGGCCGGCGAAATCGGGTTCGAAGCCGCCCGCTTCAGCTATTCCTCCGATGGGCCGCCGGCACTGGGGGTCGCCAAGCTCGTAATTCGCCCGGGCGAAAAGACCGGCATCATCGGCTCGGTGGGCTCGGGCAAGAGCACGCTCTTAAAGCTCGCCAGCGGGCTTTACCGGCCGACCCAGGGCAAGGTCCTGCTCGACTCGATCGACATGCGCCTGATCGCGCCCGCCTTCCTGCGCGAGACGATCGCGTACCTGCCGCAGGAGCCGCGCCTTTTCAGCGGCACGCTGCGCGACAACCTGCTGCTGGGGCTGCCGGACCCGGGGGACGAGGCGATCCTCGAGGTGGCGCGCAAGACCGGGCTGGTGGAGCTGATCACCGCCCACCCCAAGGGCCTGGGGCTGCCGATCACCGAAGGCGGGCGCGGAATCTCGGGCGGCCAGCGCCAGCTCGTCGCGCTAAGCCGCGTGCTGCTCGCCGCGCCCAAGGTCTGGGTGCTCGACGAGCCGACGGCCGCCATGGATGCCACGACCGAGGCGCGCATAGTCCAGCTGCTGCGTGAAGCGGTCTCCTCAGGGGCCACGCTGCTCGTTGCGACCCACAAGAACGCGCTGCTGCCCTTATTCGACCGGATCATTGTCCTGCAGGGCGGGCGCGTCGCGTTCGACGGCCCGCGCGACCAGGCACTGGAAAAGCTCGGCGCGCGGCGCACCGGGCGCGATTCGGTCCAGCTCGCGGAATCAAACAAATGAAGGCGCCCGGCAAACAGATGCGCCAGAGCGACCTGCCGCGCCTGGGCACGTTCCTCGTCCTGGCGAGCGCGGTGACCGTGGCGGGGTTCCTGCTATGGGCGTCGTGGGCCGAAATCGACCAGGTCACGCGGGCCCCCGGCCAGGTGATCGCAAGCTCGCGCAACCAGCTGATCCAGGCTCCCGAAGGCGGCGTGCTGAAGGAGCTTTTCGTCAAGGAAGGCGGGGTCGTCAAGAGCGGGCAGCGCCTGGCGATCTTCGAGAAGGTCAAGGCCGAAGCTTCCTTCAACGAAGCCGCCGGCAAGGTCGCCGGCCTCAAGGCGACGATCGCGCGGCTGAACGCCGAGGCATTCGGGAACGCTCCCGAGTTCCCGGCCGAGGTCAATCGCTTTCCGAAGCTCAAGGCGAACCAGCTTGCCCTCTTCGCCAAGCGGCAGGAGGCGATCAAGGACGAGATCGCTTCGCTGGAGAGGTCGCTCGCCCTGGTCAAGCAGGAGCTGGAGATGAACCTCCCGCTGCTGAAGTCCGGCGACGTGAGCCGGGCCGAGGTGCTCAAGCTCGAGCGCCAGGTCGCCGACGTGCAGGCGCAGATCTCGAACCGCCGCAACAAGTATTTCCAGGAGGCGCAGACCGACCTGACCAAGGCACAGGAGGACCTGGAGGCCTCCCTGCAGACGCTCACCCAGCGCCGCGAGTCGCTCGGCTATACCGAGATCCACTCGCCGATGGACGGCGTTGTGCGCAACGTCCGCCTGACCACGCGAGGCGCGGTTGCGAAGCCAGGCGACGAGCTGATGCAGATCGTGCCGGTGGACGACGACCTGCTCTTCGAAGCCAAGGTCAAGACCAGCGACATCGCCTTCATCAAGCCGGGCCTGCCGGCCAACGTCAAGCTCGACGCCTACGATTACACGATCTACGGATCGCTGACCGGCGTGGTCGCTTATATCAGCGCCGACACGCTTAGCGAGGAGAACAGGTCCGGAGACCAGCCCTATTACCGCGTGCACATCAAGACCAAGGGTCGCGACCTTCCGGGCGCGAAAACCGGCGTGCGGCGCGACGTTCGCATCGAGATCACGCCGGGCATGACGGCCACGATAGAGATCAAGACCGGCACGAACACTGTGCTGCGCTACCTCGTCAAGCCGATCATCAAGACGGCGTCGCAGTCCCTGAACGAGCGCTGACGCCGGATGGATTTCGCGTTCAGCGCAGAGCAGTCCGGCCTCAGAGACTCGGCCGCGGGCTTCGCGCGCGAAAACCTCAACGAGGACCTGCCGGCGCGCGACAGGCAGCAATCGTTCAGCCCGCACACCTGGCGCCGCTGCGCGGAATTCGGCATCCAGGGCCTGCCGGTGCCGACGCGCTTCGGCGGAAAAGGCGCCGACCCGCTCGGCACCATGGCCGCGCTCGAGGGCCTGGGGTACGGTTGCAGGGACAACGGCCTGTGCTTCGCCCTGAACGCCCATCTCTGGGGCTGCGTGCAGCCGGTGCTCCTCTTCGGCGACGCGGGCCAGCAGGAGCGGTTCCTGCCGGGACTGGCGAGCGGCGCGACGATCGGCGCCCTGGCGATGAGCGAGCCCGAAGCGGGGTCGGACGCCTATGGGATCCGCACCACCGCGCGGTTGCAGGACGGCCGTTACCTGCTCAACGGCCACAAGATTTTCGTCACCAACGGCCCGGTCGCCGGGCTGGTCCTTGTGCTTGCCACGCTCGATCCCGCGGCCGGCGCGAAAGCAATCACCGCCTTCCTGGTCGAAAAGGACGCCCCCGGCCTTGTCGCCGGCCCGCCGGTCGAAAAGATGGGGCTGCGCACTGCGGCAATGGGCGAATTGAAGCTGGAAAATTGCGCGGTGCCGGTGGAGAACCGTCTCGGGCGCGAAGGCGCAGGCCTGGCCGTGTTCGGCCGCGCCATGGAATGGGAGCGCGGGTTCATCCTGGCAAGCGCAGTAGGCGCAATGCAGCGGCAGTTCGAGGAATGCAGGCAGCATGCGCGGTCGCGCCGCCAGTTCGGCCAGCCGATCGGCGCCTTCCAGCATGTCTCCGGCAAGCTGGTGGACATGCACATGCGACTCGAGGCTTCGCGCATGTTCCTATACAAGGTTGGCTGGCTCAAGAGCCAGGAGCGGTCCGCCATTCTGGAATCCGCCATGGCCAAGCTGTATGTCAGTGAAGCCTGGGTGCAGTCCTCGCAGGACGCGATGCAAATCCACGGCGGTCGCGGATACCTGACCGAAAATGAAATCGAACGCGACCTGCGCGATGCGCTTGCCAGCCGGATCTACTCCGGGACCTCCGAAATACAGCGCCGGCTGATCGCGCAGTGGATGGGGCTGGCGTGACGCAATTCCTGCTGCAGCACTATCTGGAGCACAGCGCGGCCCGGACCCCTGACAAACTGGCGCTCGAAGCGCCGAACGGTTCGCTCTCGTATGGCGCCCTGGACGAACTGTCGAACCGGCTGGCGAACCTGCTCCTTGCGCAGGGCATTTCCAAAGGCGACCGGATCGGCATCGACCTGGAGAAATCCGTCGAAGCGGTCGTCGCGATCTTCGGGATCCTCAAGGCCGGAGCGACCTATGTCCCGCTCGACCCGAAAGCGCCCGCCCGGCGCAAAGCCATGGTCGTCGCCGACTGCGGCATGCGCGGCCTGGTCACGACCCGCGCCAAGCTGCAGGCCCTCGGGCCGGAACTGCCCGGTCTCCCGCCCACCGTGGTCTACGCGGACCAGGAAGCGCCCGAAGGCGCGCTGTGCTGGGGCGACGTGCACGCCGCTTCATGTACTCCCTGCGCGGACACCGGATCGATTGAAATCGATCTTGCCTACATCCTGTATACCTCCGGGTCGACAGGCATGCCCAAGGGCGTGATGATCAGCCACCGTGCCGCCCGCGCGTTCGTAGACTGGGGCGCCGCGTATTTCCGGCTGGCGGCCGCGGACCGGTTCTCGAACCACGCCCCACTGCATTTCGACCTGTCGATCTTCGACCTGTTCGCGGCCATGGCCGCGGGCGGCACGGTCGTCCTGCTGCCGCCGGCGATCGCCGTGTTTCCGCGCAGCCTCGCGAAATGGATCGACGAAGCGCGCATCACGGTCTGGTACTCGGTCCCGTCCGCACTGACGCAGCTGGTGCTGCATGGCGGCCTGGAAAAATTCGGGTTTTCCTCCCTGCGCAAGATCCTGTTCGCAGGCGAGATCTTCCCGGTGGCGCACCTGCGCAGCCTGATGGCCCTGATCCCCCATGCGGCCTGTTTCAACCTTTACGGCCCGACCGAAACGAACGTCTGCACCGTCTACGCGGTCCCGACGCCGCTCCCGCCCGGCGATGCGCCTTTGCCGATCGGTCGGGCCTGCGCAAACACCGAAATATTCGCCCTGGACCAGGAGAACCGGCCGCTGGCGGAGGGTGAAACCGGCGAACTGCTGGTACGCGGGCCGACGCTGATGCAGGGCTACTGGGGCCAGCCCGCCAAGTCCATGGAGGTCCTGGTGCCGCACCCACGGTTTCCGGAGCGCACCGAGCGTGCGTACCGGACCGGCGACCTTGTGAGCAGGGACGCGTCGGGCAACTACCTTTTCATCGGCCGGCGCGACAGCCAAGTCAAGAGCCGCGGCTACCGGATCGAACTGGGCGACGTCGAGGCCGTGCTGTATGCCCATGCCGCAGTGGCCCAGGCCGCCGTCATCCCGGTCCCGCACCCGGAATTCGGCTGCGTCCTGCACGGCGTGGTGGTGGTTCGCCCTGGCGAGCGCCTGGAACGCCCGGAGATCAGCGCATTTTGTGCTGCATCGCTCCCACCGTATATGATTCCCGCAACATTCGACTTCCGCTCCGGACTACCGATGACCGCCAACGGCAAGGTCGACCGGCGGACCCTACTTGAGGACATTGCCAATGCCTGACACCAGCGAAATGGTCACGACGCTGACCGAATATATCGTTACGGAGGTCGCCAGCACCCCGCCGGAAACGCCGATCACCCCCGATTTCCTGATCATCGAGGGCGGACTGGTGGATTCGCTGGGACTGTTCAAACTGATATCGTTCATCGAGGAACGCTATCCGGTGCGCATCCCCCCTGAAGAAATCCTGTTCGAGAACTTTTCCTCGATCGGCGCCATCGTGCGCATGGTCGAATCGAAGCTGTCGACAGACAACGCAGCCCAGGTGAAGCCATGAAGATACCCGCAAAATGTGATGTCGCCGTCATCGGCGGCGGCCCCTCCGGCAGTCTGACGGCCACCTACCTGGCCCAGGCTGGCTATGACGTCGCCTTGTTCGACAAGCAACGCCATCCGCGCCACCAGGTGGGCGAGAGCCTGATCCCCGATTTCTGGAAATACTGCGACAAGGCGGGCGTCACCGACCAGATCCTTGCCGACGGGTTCGTGCGCAAGGCCGGGGGCACTGTCGACTGGCACGGAACCACGCGCCGGATCGCGTTCAAGGACTTCGGCTACACCCGGCCGGCCCTGCACGTGGAACGCGACCGTTTCGACCATCTCCTGATCGAAAATGCGCGCGCCAAGGGCGTGCAGGTTTTCGAGGAGGTTGTTGCCGGCGAATGCGATTTCGGCGCCCCGCGCGGCGCACGAATCACCTGCCGCCCGCTCGGCGAAGGCGGCACGGCGCAGAGCGTGGATTGCCGCATCGTCGTTGACGCGAGCGGCCAGAGCGCGGTGGTCGGGCGCCAACTGGGCGTGCGTTCGTTTGACGACGCGTTCCGGTTCATGAGCGTATACGGGTACTTCGAGAACTCGAAATACTACGGCGCCGACGGCGAAGTCCATCCGGCCGCCTCGGTCCACGCGGTGCCGCCCACCACATTCGTGTCCTCGGTGCCGAACGGCGGCGACTGGGGTTGGTGCTGGCACATCATGCTGCGCGACTGCGTCAGCATCGGCTTCATCCTGCCGATGGACGCAATGAAAGACGTGAAAGCGAGCGAACGCTCGTGGGAGGAGTATTTCCTGCAACAGTGCCGCTCGTTCCCGCGCCTGGCGGGACTGCTCGAGGAAGCGAAATTCCGTGCCGGTTCGGTGCGCGTGGTACGCGACTATTCGTACCGCTCCACGCAAGTGGCGGGGCCGGGATTCTTCCTGGTCGGCGACGCGGCGGGCTTTGTCGACCCGATCTTCTCGGTCGGCGTGGTGCTGGGAATGTATTCGGCGAGCGCGGCCGCCTGGTCGATCGACCGGATATTCAACTCTCCGGAGCGGACAGCCGAGCACATAGCGCTTTACACCAACCAGTTGCAGGGACGCATGGAGATGGCCCGTGCCCTGGCCCTGCCCCAGTACGAGATTCGCGGCTCGGTTGGCGAGGAGGCCCGCAAGATCGTCAAGTTCACCGACGAAAAGGCCAAGGCTTTGATGTACGCGGCCTCGGCGCTGACCGGGAGGGCGGAGCATGTTCGGGCCATGACCGGGGAGCCATTGCCGCGTACGGCCTCAGGCACCGTGGCGGCCGATCCACGGTGAGCCATGACGCACAACGAACAATCCGTCAAGGGGCGTCTACCAGGACCTCGCAGCTTTTACCGTGATGACAGCGGCGACCCGTTGCGGGAGAATTTCTACAGCCTGTTGCGGCGCAGCTATCAGAGCGCAAAAAGGGCCGGCAAAGGATTGGAAGCCTATTTTGCGATCGTCCGGACCTTAAACCAGTTTTGCGCCCAACCGTGGGTTCAGAGCACGGTGTATCCGGGCGAATCAGCCGTAGTGCAACGATTTCTGGCGGCGACTGGTCTCCCGATCAACGATGCCCAGGCGACCATCACAAGAAGCCTGGCCGCGCACGCTTGCGCGCGGGTCTTTGGCGAGACTCTGATGACTTTGCCGCGGAACGAATTCGCCGCACTTTGTGCGGTGAGCGGAAAGGAGCACCTTGTAACAGCATTGGCTTCCGGTCGCGGGGTGGTGATTGCTCACACGCATACCATGCTGACCGAGCTATTCTGGTCGTGGCTGGCTTTCGAAGGCATAGCGCCCGGGATCACACTCTGGCAATGGACCTTTTCAAAAGACCGATCTGAATTCGCCGACCCCAAGATACGCGCAATCGAAAGCGCGCGGGAGCTTCACGCCGCGATTGGGTTACTGCGTGCGGGTGGATTGGTGCATGCGTTGGCTGACGGACAAAAAGGTTTGCAACAGGTGGAAGTACCTGTTTGGAATCGCTTACGCATTTACCGTACAGGATTCGCCACCCTGGCTGTCAGCGCAAAGGCCGCGGTCCTCTCTGCAGCGGTGTTAGTTAGGGCGGATGGAAGAATCCTGATCAAAATCGACGCGCCCTTTGATGAGCCCCCACCAGATCGGGATCGCACGCAGCAGACCGAATGGCTGGTGCGTCAATACGCTGAGCGACATGGAAAGCTGTGGGCGGAGCGTCCGGGAAATATTCCGTGGTTCCACATGAAGCTGCACGTGACCTTTCCGGAACTAGTGTAGTGTCCCGTAAATAACTTTACAGTGTTGCGACCATCTTTTTCCCTCTGGGCAGGGTAGATCCGGGTTTGATCTGCTCAACTTTCGCCCGCGCCCGGTCGATCTTCTTGATGA
>CANKMT010000050.1 GCA_947482825.1 Betaproteobacteria bacterium
TGCGGCTGCCGTCGCGCTCCGCCGCGGCGACTACGCCGGCGACGATGCGCGCGTTTTCGGGCGATACGCCGTGGCGTTCGAACACGGAAGCCACTAGCGAGGTGAGTTCATCGACGGAGAGGACGGTGCTCATCGGTGGTTGGGGGTCGGGGCGTTTCGCAATGGCCGCATCCGCAGCAGATCGGAAAGCCCGGCCCAATGTGCGCGAAGGCGGTCACGCATTCTGGCAGGGAGACCGGCTTCACGGATGATCGCGGGCCATTCTTTGCGCGCCGTTGCCACCGTCTCCTTGACGGTCTCCAGCACGAATTTCGGCGGCGCTTCCATGCGCCGGGCGAGCCGTTCGAAATGCGACTCGTCGATGGACTCGAAACGCTTTTCGCCGCCCAGGTTGAGCGCGAGGCTGTCGTTTGGAACGTATTGGATCGTCGACACAAGGTCGTAGGCCGGCGCCAGCCGGGGCGTGACCTTGTCCCGATAGATCACCGACCAGTTCTTGAGGTGGGCGTCGCCGTTGCCTATGAGGATGTTGACCACCAGCCGGCGGACGAATTCCGCGATCTGATCGAACCGATCGGGAAACAGGTCGAAGATCAGCCTGCCGATCGTGTCGTAGTTCGTCGCCTTGTATTCCTGGTCGGCGTGGACGTTGAATACCTGTGCAAAGTCCTCGACATGGACCCGGCCTGCCGCGGTGCGGTCATAACGCTTGACGGCGTAGGCCCGGGTTTCCGATTGCGGTGTCGGGAGACCGGCAAGGCTGCCGAGGTCAACGTCTTCGAGTTTCACCAATTTTACCTCGGGCACCTGAACTCCGGCGGCCGCCGCCATCCGCATCATCGTGCATTCGTTCGCCGGTACGTTGGCGTGGGTCGGATGCGGGGGCTTCACGATCCATTCGTCATCGCCGTCGGCCAGAGAGAATCGCCCGCCGCGCTCGATCATCGAGAACTTGAGTTGCGATCCGCCCAGCGAGAATTTGATCGGCGCCTCATCGGCAGCGGCCTGTGGCAGATCATCTGCCGGGAGTGCGCGAACCGCGCCGGGCAGGCTCGCGCCCAGGGCCACGAGCAACTCGAATTCATGGTCGTGGTGGATCTTGAGGCGCTTGACGATGTAGTCCCGCAGCACGCCTTCGGGCAGGAGGTTGCTGAAGAAAGGCAGCAGCTTCATCCGGCTCGAATGGACTTCACGCAGGTTGCGCTCCGTCGCCTCCTCGTCGCTCGGCGCGTTGAAAGACAGGCTCAGGGTGGGCCGGCCGGGACCCAGGTCGATGTAGCTGTCGTCGAAGGCGAAAAGGGTCTTGCCGTCCTGGAAGCCGGTGAGGTGGCCGACGGGCACGTCGCCCAACAGAATCTTCAGGACGCGGGCCTCAGCCATTCGATGGCTCGGCGTCGTCATTCACCTGGTAGCGGTCGAGCAAAGAGTGAGAAGAGGCCGAAGGCGCAGGCTTGCGTTTCGCCTTGAGGAGAGATTCAAGCTTTGCGGTGTCCTCGCGCGGAACGGGGATGATTTCCACGTCGAGCGCCTGGGCCAGCTTCAGGAGCGTGGATAGCGTGACGTCTCCCCCGCGCTCGAAGGTCGATACCTGCCGTTGCTGGATGCCGCTTCGGCGGGCAGCTTCGACTTGCGACACGCCGAGGGCAAGCCGGCGGGCACGTAGGGCTTCGTGGAGGCTTGGCTTCATTATATGTATTATAAGGAATATTTAAACACTTTCAATTCCTTTTAAAACATATAAACGCCGCGCTTTGAACTTCGCGGACACTCAGCTGCGCCAACGACTTGATGTGCGAAAAAGACGGGCTTGAAGTTCGCTCCCGATGCCGCCGAAACCTGGGGCTGCGGTCTTCAGATGTCTTAGCACACCAGGAACAGGCACGCGAGCGTTAGAACAGAATGCGATCAGGTCGCCGACTCAGAGCATGGCGGGAGCTGCGCGAGAATCTGCGGCAGGGCTCAGGCGTCCACGAGGCCGAGGCGCTTCTCAATCATGTCCAAACGGCTTTCGACCTTGTCGATTCGGTTGTGCACGATCGCCAAATCGCCGTGGAGATGGCCGAGGTCGGAATGGATCAGTCCGATTTGCGACTCGACCGAGGAAAGGCGCAGCTTGAATCCGGCGAATTCTTCAGTCAGTCGGTCTTGGCTGGCCCGGATTGCGCGCAAGTGCTCAAGGACAAGGTTTGTGGTTTCGTCGGTCATGGCCTCACTCCCTCCGTACTGCAGTATAGCCCGGCAGTCGGGGCGAAGCGTTGAGCTGCGACGCACAGAATCTTGCGGACGGATCGCGTCTTCATCCCGTTGATTTCAGGGCTGGTGAAAAACTTCGCTGGTGCAAGCCTTATCTTCACCATTTAAGGGCGGGAACAGCGCGAGGTTCCGGTGCACCTGCGGCGCGCCGATGGAAAGGCCTTCAAGGGAAGCGATGATTTCCTGCATCTCGAGCTCCTTGGGAAAGTCAGGAACCCAGTATGCGAAGGGGGGTGGCTCACCGGGTGAGCCACCTGCCCCGCATACTCGCAATTCTTCCAGCCATGGTGAATGAAGATTCTTTCCGCAGATCGCTCGAATGCACCAATTGACCTCAGATTCCGGCGCCGCAGTAGTCATGAGCGCGCCGTACTACCGCCGCTGGCCCACTGGGGCCGCGGTTCGGCAGGCGATCGTCGGCCGTACCCCGGCGGGGTCGGTATTCCGTACTGCGGAATCGCGTGCGGTCCCCGCGCTGCTCGAGCTGTCGGACAACTCGGTGTGGGCGATCCGCGTCCCGTTCGACGTGGTGGAGACCGATCCGGAGTTCGCCACGTTGGCGGCGGTCCTGGCCGGCCGGGAGGACAACCCTTCGGCCCGTGTCCGGTTGTCCGAGGACATCAGCTTCGAGCTGGACTTCCGGGTGAGTCTCGCGAGCCCCGCGATCGACCTGGCATCGTCCGAAGCCTTTTGGAAGGTGCGCACGAGCGCGATCGCCGAAGTGCTTGCTTGCCCGGGGGCGCTTGACGGCGATACCGGACGCCTGGTGGCGCACAAGGAAGCCGAGGCCCGGGTAGCGATTGCCGGGGGGCTGGCGCGATTTTCTGAAAACCTCAACCGCGACGCCCTCTCCCTGGCGACGCAGGGGGGCGCCTTCCACCCGGCCCGCTACAACCTTCTTGCACGCGCGGCTACCGAACAGCTGTTGCGGTACCGGATGCAGTTCGCCCGGACGTTCCCCGCACTCCTCCACTGGGTCTCGGGAGAAGCGGAAGGGCCGACCGTCGCCGTGCTCGAAATGCGTGAGGCGATCGACCAGGGTGTCCCGCTCGTCCCGTTCATTGCGTCAAAGTACACGGGCGTATCGCAGAGCGCAGTTCGCTACCTGGTGAACAAACCGCCGGCGCAGATCGGAGAGGATTGGCAAGGTCGGATCCCCATGTTGCTGCGATTGCTTTCGGCAATCGCGCCGGAGAAGCGTCCCGGAAACGCGGCCGATTGGGGTGCGTTTTCCGCCGCCTGTGTGATCATCTCGGAGCTTTTCGGGCGCCCGATCACCACCCCCCTCAGCCTCGTTTTCCTCCGCTCCGCCGCACACAAGAACTTCACCGGCATCCCTGAGTTGACACAGGAAATCGAGCCGCGCCAGATCGTCTCCATTATCGAGGCGTTCACCGACGCCATCTCGGTCGCGCTGAGATGGGAGTTGGGCCGGCGGTCAAGAGCGCGCAGCGCGGGGGAGCATGCCCGGATGTCGGGCACCGCGATCGAGAAGTACATGATGACCCACGGTCCGGTCTCCCTGTTTCGGCAGGCAGTCCGTTGGCGCGACGAGTACAACCGGACGAGTGCGGAGAAAATCAGTCGTCCCGCGACCAGTTGGGCCCCGGTGCTGACCTCGCCGATGCCGTTCGGCGACCTTTCCGTCGTGGAGCTCGAAAGCCACGCGGCGCTCGCCGAAGAGAGCCGGCAGCTCGATCACTG
The DNA here is from genome assembly GCA_947482825.1 of Betaproteobacteria bacterium. Classification (GTDB taxonomy): domain Bacteria; phylum Pseudomonadota; class Gammaproteobacteria; order Burkholderiales; family SG8-39; genus SZAS-79. The sequence goes on from CANKMT010000050.1 coordinate 3,958, forward strand.
CGTGCATCTGTACGACGACATGTGCCGCTCTGGGCTCAGCCGCATTTTTTCTGTTCGCGATTCCTGTGGACGTGCCCTGTCGACGGTGGAAATTCGCCCCACCAGGCAGAGACACGGCGAGGTCGAGTGCTGGGTGAATCAGCATAAGGGGGTGGGAAATAGCGCACCGGAGAAGCGGTGCGTGGACGCGATTGAGGCCCTGGTTGGCCTATTGGATGCCGAACCTCATGCGTCCCGCATTGCGGCGCTATACCTGACGAGGCAAAGGAGCGGTGCCGATGCAGGAGGACTGCCGAGACACATAGACACCCTCTTCGCTACCGTCGAATCGGTGAGAAAGGTGCTCGAACTCGAGTCTAGAGGGAGATACGAGAAGCTTGTCGGGGAGGCCGCTGGGAGCGCTTAGACAATTACCTTGTTGATCGAAGCCATGTGAACAGCGTAGCAGCGGGATCGCTGGGTATTTCTAACTTTGATATGGGGAGAAAGTATTGCTGCAGAAGCTATTTCGCCAATTCGAGCCGATCGTTCTGCGAGAACGGATCGATGTTGATCCGGAGCGAATGAATCGTCGTCGTTGGCACTTTGCGACGATCAACGTTCTTCAATCGCACGAAACCAATGGCTACGAGCTTGCCCAGAGTTCGCGTAAGGTTCGATTGTGCGCGGCCCGTCAACTCCGCGAGTTTGGCAATTGACTGCGGTTTCTTATCGCGAATAATGGCCAGGAGCTCGCGGTTTTTCGGTGTCAGCAACCGCAACAGCGCCTCGACTGAGTCGAATGTCGTGCCCCCGGCGTCCTTCGGGGCCAACCGCTCCCCGCGTGCAACCGCCTTCATCTCTTCGCGCAGCGCTGCATGGCCCTGAATCTTTAAATGTTTCATCGGCGATCTCATTGCGTTACTTCAACGATCTCGAACGGGATGCCGGTTGTCTGGACCATGCAAGGTAAACGAGTAGTCCAGTCCATGCGGTTTTCCATCGCTCGCTTCCACCTTCGTGATATCGAACTTCCTCGCGGCTCTTGTAAAGGGGATCGCCGAACATGGCCTGTTCGATACTACCGAGAATGCCCTGGAAGGCCTCGCCGCGTTGCTGGCCGAACAGATCGGCTGCCTCGCCACGCGCCATCAACGCCGCTTTCAGTTCGCCAATGGCGGCGACGGCCTTTTCGTAAGCGAACACGCCTTTTGCCGGCAGGCAGGCATCGGACAGGCGCAGGCCATCTTGGTCGTATTGCAGCAGCAACCGCCAGGTCTTGGCGTAGCGCACGATCAGGGCAACGACTTCGCGGCCGGCCGCCGTCACCATCACCTGGTTGTCCAGAGTACGGGCCAGCAGTTCGACGGCCTGTTGCGCTTCGACAAAACCCTTCTCGGCCAGACGCGATTGATCCGGCAAGCGGAAGTTGTGATCACTCAGTCTGACAATGCGGTCGGGCAACCAGCCACCGGCAAAGATCCCGGGCGTGGCGAGAATCAGGCGGAAACGACCACTGCTGCCTCCCCGGCAGAGCCGGGGGGTCTCTCAGGGTAGGCTAGCGGGTCGGAGGCCAAATGTACCTGATCGGCGATCAATCAAAATCGGTAGCCTTGGTCAAATTCGAGCCGGCGCCAACAGGTATGCACTTCGCGCTGGATCGGGTTGTCGATCGCGCCCACGGCTTGCCCCGCGCCATGTGTACCGGACTGACGCAGGTGTAGAAAACGAGTTGCTGGGCGTCGCGCACGAACGGTTTCCTTTGATCAGACGTCGGATTCGTTTGGCGGCAGTGTTCGGGCGAGCGCGGCGCGCAGCAGGGCGGCGTCAGCCTGGTCTTTAGGGCGGTCGCTCCCTTGTTTGGTATCGAGCAACCCCTGCAGGTCGAGAACCGGTATCGGCTCTCCGTCGATGACCAGCTGCTCCGCGTGACGTGCGAGTTCGGCAAAGGACACACCCGATACGCTCGGCATGACATCCACGGTGAATTCGTCATTGATGCGGATGGCGTGAAGCAGGTCACCTGCGAACGGGTCGTCCTCGCCGGACAGCTCCGCCGCGGCGCCATCGGGTAATTCGGCCAGAGCCGCCACCCAGCGCCGGTTGTTGTCGGGGTCCGGCGCCACGGCGATGTCGATGTCCGTGGTCATGCGAACGAGTCCGTGTGCGGCCAGCGCATAGCCGCCGACGAGAACGTAGCGCACGCCGTGGCGATTTAGCCGCCGGGCAAGATCGAGCACGTCGTCCCAAAGTGCGGGACGCGTGAAGCGCGACTCGCTCATGGTTTTGTCAGGGCCCTCAGGGTATCGGCCTGCCAGCTTTCCCAGTCGGCGCCGGCCTCCTGCATGGTCCGGTATCGAAACACCCCTTTGGGCACCCCTGTGCGCACGGGCGCCATACGCGCGACCCAGGCGCGTTCTTGCTCACTGGGCGCACGCAGTGGGCCCAGCTGGCGCGTTTTTCGCTGCCCGATGACTCTCGAATATTCACTCATTGCGGACCCTTCCAATGCGCCAGCCAGGCGCGGTTGAAACTTTCGGCGCGGCAAGCACCGGACGGTCCTGACGTGCTTCGCGCAGTTTGCAAAAGCGCCCGGTGGTCTGTCGCATTTCGGACGGAAGTGCAAGGGCAATGCGTGTCGATGGATCGATCAGGGTCATGATCTGGACGAAAATTGGGCTTGAGACAGCATAGGACCTCTACCCTCAACCTACAATGCCGGCAAGCTTGCGAGCGAGGAGCCGCCACATGGGGGTGCTCGCCCGCCACCGGCCGCCGTGGCGACGCGCGTGATCCTGCAGTCGCATGCAGAATCGACCAGCCTGCGCGTTACACCTCGTACCCCGCCAGGTGCACCACCCGCCCCTCAGCAGCCAGTGCCCCGCCCGCGAAGCCATCCCCCTTCAGGCGGATGTCCTCGCCCTCCCCCAGCGCGGCGAATCGTTCACCTGCGGCGGCCTTGATGCCGTCAAGGAACCGCTGCACCTCGACCTCAGAGGGCGTGTTGCGCTTGCGCTTGCCGGTCTCGATGGCGTCCATCGCGTAGCTGCGCACGAGCTTGCCGAGGTACTTGGAGAAAGCGCTCTGTGAGTCGAAGAGCTCCATGCCCGTGACCTTGCCATCGAGCGCCACAACCGCCCCGCGCTGCCCCGGTTCGGCCCGAAACGCCTCCGCGTAGCTGTCGAGTTCGCCGGCGCGTCCGTCGTAGAGGTCGGACATCGACATCGTTGGGGACTCGCAGCGCAATGCCTCGGACTTTTCCGCCACGTCCTGCCAAACCGCGTGCTGGTCGGAGGCCCTGGTCCCGCGCTCGGACAGGGAAGACGAGACCTGGCTCATCTTGCTGGCGCGGGCCTTGGCGAAGAGTGAGCGGTTGCCTGAGCGGAAGTCGCGGTCGCGATACGACCACCGGCCGTGCTCGACGCACGAAACCGGGATGACGATACGTTTGCCCTCGCCCACCAGGATCGAGATGTTGACCACCCGGTTTTGCTTGGCGCCGATCAGCTCGTCGCCGTCCACCAGGAGGATTTTCTCGGATCTTGGGGTCCTTGGGGAAGTTAGGAACCCAGTATGCGCAAGGGGGTGGCTCACCGCGTGAGCCACCTGCCCCGCGTACCCGCAATTCTTTCAGCCGTGGTGGATGAAGACTCCTTCCGCAGATCGCTCGAACGCACCAATTGACCTCAGCTACTCAGATACGCCCCACGCAGTTCAATCGAATCCAGGACGCGATACAAATTCATGAGACTCCCAACCAGCGGCCGCGTATACGGGCGCACCCACGCGGGCACGAGGGGCGTCAACGGATAAGCGAGTTCCTTCTCCGGCTTGCCGAGAACGTGGCCCGCGACCTGCGCTCCCAGCAGCGTGCCGGCCGCGATGCCACGGCCGTTCAGGCCGATGGCGGCCCACAGGCCAGGAGCAAGCGAATGCAAGTGTGGATACTGGTCGACGGTCATGCCGACCCAGCCTGCCATCTCCTCCCGCCACTCGACCGGAGGCAGCGCCGGAAACAGGTCGGCCACGCGGCAAGAAGCCTTATGCCGGAAGGCTCGCGCATCGTTGCGGAAAGCCGGGCCGTCGGTGCTCAGGTGCAGGCTGCCGTCGGGACGCATGCGAATGCCCGAGTACAGGCGCCGCGTGTCGGTGAGCGATTGGCGTTCCGGCAGCACCATTGAATGAAAGCGCTCGGCGAGCGGCTTGCTGACGAGGTGATACGCGCGCAAAGGCACGAGCGACTCCGCGATCCCCGGCCAAAGCCCATCCGAATAGGCGTCCGTCGCAATGACGACCTGCGCTGCCGCGACCGCACCCGTGGCCGTTTCGACCGTCCAGCCGCCTTCGCGCGCGTGCAACGCAGCCGCGCGGCTGTGCTCGTGCAGCGTGGCGCCCGCAGCAACCGCAGCGGCAGCGAGTCCGCGGCAGTAGCCCAGCGGATTGACGGTACCGCCGCGCCGGTCGAGCAGCATGTGGGGGTAATAGCGAGTGCCGGTCAGTTGCTCCGCCGCATTGCGATCGAGCAACTCGACCGGCTGGCCCCGGGCCTGCCAGAAGCGCGCGCGGCGCTCGAGCCAGGCGGTGTTGGCTGCGGTATGCGCTCCAAACAGCAGGCCGGTGCGCACCGCTTCGCATTGGATCGCGTGCTTGTCGATCAGGCCGAAGACGAGATCGGGCCCGCTCGCGACGAGATCGATGAGGCGCTGCCCGCCCTCCGCGCCGAAACGCGCGAGGATCGCGTTTTCGCCATACTTGTTGTACGGCACGACCTGGCCGAAAGCGCGGCCCGAGCCGCCGGCGCCGGCCTCCTTTGCCTCGAGGACGACGACGCTGGCGCCGCCTTCGGCCAGGTGCAGCGCAGCCGACAGTCCGGTGAACCCTCCGCCGACCACGACCACATCCGCGCGCGTTTGCGTTTCCAACGCCGGCGCATTCAGCGGTGGCCGCGAAGTGCGCTCATAGGTCGCGCCCAGCGGTTGCGCGTCATCGAGCGGCGAATGCATTCCGATCGGGGTCGTCATGTCGGGCTCAGCGCTCCAACACGGGTTCGGTAGCCCCCTGGCACACATTCCACGCCGGCATCCACGCGCTGTGGCGGCCGTCGCCGCCCGCGACGATGATCCAGAAGTGGTCGGGCGAGGACACCATCGGCACCTGCGCGTTGTCGTCGTTGGCATCGACCGTGTCCGGCCAGCAGCCCGGGGCGAAGTAGCCGCGTCCGCGCAACTGGCCCACCGGAAGGCGACAGTGCTCGAACAGGTACTCCCGCACGCCGGCCTTGCTGAATCCGGCCTTCGCGATCTCGGTCGCGTGCTCCGGACTGAGGCACACCACGACCGGCACGCCCATCTGGTAATAGATCGGCGCGCCCATGACGCGCATTGAGGCGCTTATCGTCTCGAGCACGCCGAGACCGGTTTCCTGCACGCCTTCGGTGATCGCGTAGATGCCGCGCACCGCGACGACCGACACCGCAGTGCCTTCGCCCGGATAACCATGATCCGCGCGCATCGGCTCCCAAGGTGAGCGGGCTTCGTTCTCCGCAAAGCACATCGAGAGCTTGCCCGGCCACGCGAGCGTGGATTTCTCCATGCCGTCGGGCTTGGCGCCACCGAGGTTGCGCATCGTGAGGCGCAGCGCGCGGCCGATCGTCGCATTGGCTTTCACGTTGCCGCCGAAGCACGCGGTCCCTGCATTGATCTCGAGTTTCGCGGCCAGCGGGCCGCTCACCATCACGACCGGCGCGGCCCCGCCCGTGGTGCAGGCGGTCGAGCCGACGTGAAACTGCGGCTGCAGGACTGCCTTCACCGCAGCAAGCACTACCGGGAAATACTCCGGGCGGCAGCCGGCCATCACCGCGTTTGCAGCCACCTTCTCCACCGTAACCGTTCCCTTGACCGGCTCCATGACACCGAGCACCGCGAGCCGATCGAGCGGCGTATGGGCCAGCATTGCGCCGACGAGCGATTCGGTCGGCGGAACGACCGGCAGGCCGTCGGTCCAGCCGCGATCTTCCAGCGCTTGTTGTGCGGCGGCGAAATCTGCCGGCACTTCCAGGCGCCGCGCGTTGCGGGCCGCCGGGATTGCGCTCACTGACTCGCCCCGGTGAGGCCTCGTGCGATCGACTCGACAATCGTCTCGGCAATCGCCTTCACTTCCCCAGCCGTCTTGCTCGCGAGAGGATGCGGCATCGTCACGATGGGCATCGCGCCCATACCGAGGATCTGCGCCCGCACGCGGGCCGCCTTGTCGAACGCGGTCGTGATCACGGTCACCGCCGGCCGCCCGAGCTTCTCAACTTCTGTCGTGTCGTGGAGACCCCACGCTATGCACGACCCTCAATCGGCGACACCATGCACGATCCCGTCGCAGGAGGACACGAGTCCCGCGAGCACTTCAGGCGGCGTCGGCACGCTGGGGTTCGCCTTGCGATAGCGAGTGAATTCGCGCACGCCGTAGCGTTCGCGCAGCAGTACCTCGACTTCGGCCATCAGCTCGGCCGCCATGTGCTTGGAGTTGTCGATCATGCCGAGCCGGATCCCGGTGAGGGTGGCCAAGCGCCGCGCGCCGGCCAGTTGCTCCGGCGCTTCGTCTTCGGCGGCGGGATCGACGATGACTACGGTTTCGCTCATGGGATTCTCCGGTGGAAACTCAGTTGATCGGCGGGATCTTCGCGTCGGCCACGACTTTGGCCCATTTCTTCATCTCGGCCGTGTAGAAGGCGGAGAACTCTTCCGGCGTGCCCGGCGCGAGCGTGACGCCCTGCTTGGCCATCAGCGCCGTGAGGTCCTCCGAGCTGACGACGGCGCGGATGTCGGCATTCAGCTTCTTCACGATGTCTGCAGGCACGCCGGCGGGAACGAGCACGCCGTACCAGATGCCGACCTCGAACCCCGGGATGCCGGACTCGGCCACCGTCGGCAACTGCGGGACATCCGGCGAGCGTTTGGCGCTGGTGACCGCAAGCAGCTTGAGGCGCCCGTTGTCGGCAAAGGGCTTGGCGGTGATCGCCGAAGGAAACATCATCTCGATGCGCCCGCTGACGAGGTCGGGCATTGCAGCCGAGGTGCCTTTGTAGGGAACGTGAGTGATATCCACATTGGCCATCGCTTTGAAGAGTTCCCCCGCAAGGTGGACGCTTCCGCCGGTGCCGGCGGAACCGAAGTTGAGTTGTCCGGGCTTTGCTCGCGCGAGCGCGAGCAACTCCTGCACCGAATTCGCTGGCACGGCGGGATGCACCGCCAGCACGAAAGGCAGCGAGCCGACGAAGACGACCGGCGCGAAGTCCTTCGCCATGTTGAAAGGCAGCGTCTTGTACAGGCTCGGGTTCACGAAATGGTCGGTGAAGGTCATGAGCAGCGTGTAGCCGTCCGGCGCGGACTTGGCCACCGCCTCGACACCGGTGATTCCGTTGGCGCCCGGACGGTTATCGACCACGATCTGCTGGCCCCAGCGCTCGCCGACCCGGGTGGCGATGTGGCGAGCGAGGGTATCGGCGCCGCCGCCCTGCGTGGTCGGCACCACGATGCGCACCGGCTTTTCGGGGTAGCCGGCCGCGTGCGTGGGCGGGCCGAAGGACATCAGGGCGGCCAGAATCGGCGCGGCCAATGCTGCCATTTTTGAGCCAAACCCCGCGCCGCTATTGGATCTCTGGTGGAAATGCTGCCATCGATGCATTGCCTTCTCCTGTTGTCTTCGGGCGTTCACATAGGAGCGTCAACGCCTCGATTCTGCAGGAAAAACGGGGCTGCGACCTCTATGTTTCACCGCAGACGCAGCGCGTCCCACCGTCGTCGCAGAGAGCATTACGATTTACGCGGTCTTCTTTCGGCTGAAAATTGCGCACCGCGCGACCGGCTCCCGTGGGCGGGCGTTCCGCAGGGCGAGCGCGCGAAGGCGAAGATCAGCGGTACCCTACCCATTGTTGCAACTCGAACCCAATTCCCACCGGAGAGCGCGAAACGTGAACAACCGTCCCTTTGTCCGTCGCTTCGTCATTGCCACCGCACTGTTGCTGGCATTGATGCCCGCCACCGCTCCGGCGCAGGATTTCCCCAACCGCGCACTCCGCATCATCGTCCCGTTCGCAGCCGGCGGCAGCGTCGACATTTCCAGCCGGCTGGTTGCCACGACGCTCTCGCAGGAACTCGGGCAACCTGTGGTGGTAGAGAACCGCGCCGGGGCCGGGGGCAGGATCGGCGCCCTTGCCGTGGCGAAAGCAGCCCCCGACGGCTACACGCTGCTCGCCGGCTCCAGCGGCTCGCTCACCGCCATGGAAGCCGTTTCGAAAAGCCTCCAGTACGACGTGCTTCGCGACTTCACGCCGGTGGCCCTCATGAACGTCACGCCGATGGCCGTTGTCGTCGGTCCCGGCACAACCGCCAAGACGTTCGCCGAGCTCGCCGCACAGGCGCGCGAAAAGCCCGGCACCATCGGCATGGCCTCGGCCGGCCTGGGGACTTCCAACCACCTCGGCATCGAGTTGCTCCAATCGGTGGCCGGTGTGCGCTTCCTGCATGTCCCGTACAAGGGCAGCGGCCAAGCCCTCACCGACCTGCTGTCGGGCCAGGTGCCGACAATGGTCGACCAGATTGCATCCTCGGTGAGCCATGTGCGCAATGGCAAGCTGCGTGTCCTCGCTGTAATGACCTCGACCCGCTCGTCGGTCCTGCCGGAAATCCCGACGCTCAAGGAGCTTGGCATCGACGGCGTGGAGGCCGCCTCGTTCACCGGCCTCCTCGCGCCGGCCGGCCTGCCGCCGGCGATCCTCGATCGCTTGCAGCGCGCCGTGGTGAAATCGGCTTCGACGCCGGAAGTCGTGCAGCGCTTCAAGGAACTGGGCGCTGATCCCCGCGCATTGGGCCCGGCCGAGTTTTCAACCTTCATCAAAACCGACCTCGAGCGCTGGAAAGCAGTGGCCGCCAAGGCCGCCATCAGTATCGAGTAACGCCATGGACAACAACGTCACCCGCATCGGCCTGGTCGTGCCGCCTGGCAACGTCGCGATGGAGCGCGAGCTGAACCACTACCTCGCCGACGGCGTGGTGATGAACGTGAACCGCCTGTCGCGCCCCACACCCGCGGTCACCAAGGAGTCGCTGCTCGCGATGATCGGCTCGGTCGACCAGGCGGTGACGGACCTGTCGTTCTGCTTCCCGAAGCCCGAAATCATCATCTACGGCTGCACCAGCGGCAGCTTCGTTTCCGGCCCGGGCAAGGAAGCGGAACTCGCCGAGCGGATCACGAAGCACGTCGGCATTCCCGCGGTGACGACATCGAGCGCAATCCTGATGGGCCTCGAGGCGGTCGGCGCCAGGCGCGTGTTCCTGCTCACGCCTTATATCGAGGACGTCACGGCGCATGAAGTCGCGCTGCTCGAGCACCACGGCTACACGCTCGGCGGCGTGGACTCCTTCGATTGCTACGACACGCGCGACATTGCCAAGATCTCGACCGCCGAGGTCCGCGAGCGGATGCTTCGCCATGCAGATGCGGTGAAGAACTGCGACGCGGTGCTCATAAGCTGCACGCAACTGCTGACGATGGACACCATCGATGCGCTGGAAGAAGCGCTGGGCAAGCCGGTCGTGACGTCCAACCAGAGTTCGCTATGGGCGGCGCTCAAGATGATCGGCGCGCCAGCGCACAAGAATGCGCCGGGGAAGCTCTTCGACGGGATGCGGCAGGCGTAGGAGACGCGATTTCAGGCCGCCGCCAGTTCCTCGTCGCGCCGCTTGCGTGGCGCCTTCGGCTTCTTGATCGTGACGTGCGGCTCCAGGCCGGCGACGGTGGCCATGTCGAGCAATGCTTCCAGTGAGAACAGGCTGATCTTGCCGCGCACCAGGTCGGACATGCGCGGTTGCGTGATGCCGAAGAGCTTGGCGGCTTTCGCTTGAGTGTCGCCGCTGGTCTTCACCCAACCTTGCAGTGCCATCATCAACTCAGAGCGGGCACGCATGCTGGCGGCCTGCTGCGGCGTGTCTTCGATGGCATCCCACACACTGAAGAATCGCGTTTTCTTTTTCATGGTTGGGTCCTCATCAAGTCCTTGTATCGTTTCCGCGCCAGTCGGGTTCCTCGCCCCGTTGCACCTTGTCCAGTTGAAACCCGGCATCCTGGCGGGCTTTGTCAGGGAAAGCGCGCAGGACCTCGATGGAATCACCAAGAAATTCAGCGGGCTTGATCGTCACGGATGGAACATACAATAACTTGTAACTATGGCGCAAGAGCCAGGAAGAAAAGCCCCAGCCGGGGCGGCTTTGCCGATGATTATCGCTCGATCACGATCGATCAGTTGCGCAAGGGCGACCACTTCCTGGTGCGTGAACAGAACGCCGTGCCGTTCGACCCCAACGCGGGCTGGAAGGCGGGCGACATGATTCCCGACTATGTGACCAGCCGCGAGGACGCCAAGGGGTCGGCGGCCGACAACAACGCCATCGCCGGCTGGAAGGACGGAATGTGGACCGTCGTGTTGATCCGTCCGCTGGGCCTTGCCAATGACGATGACAAGTCGCTCAAGGAGGGCGGCGTCTACAACGTCGGGTTTGCCGTGCACGACGACAACATCACCACCCGCGGCCACCACATCTCGTTCGTGCGCACGCTGGGGTTGGGTGCGAAGGCGAGTATCCAGGCCGTCAAGCTGCCGTGACGCCCTTGCCCGGCGCGGTCTTCACCCAACCTTGCAGGGTGCCATCATCAACTCGGAGCGGGCCCGCATGCTCGCGGCCTGCTGAGGCGTGTCTTCGATGGCATCCCAAACACCGACCGCGTTGATATTCCCATTTCCTTCATGCGGCGAGGATTCGAAATTCCGTCGCCTTGACCACCGGACGGACAATCCTGTTCTCCCGATGAATGACAACCACCCCATAGTTGGCCAGGGTCTTCAGCGTCCTTGAAAGATTGCTTGGCTTGCGCCCGGTAAGTTCCGACAGCGCCGTCAGCGACGCGGGCTTTACTTCCCGGATAATGCGCAGCAGCGCGCGATTCTCATCGCTCAGTACCTCCGCCAGGGACCGCATGGACGTGAACCAGATCTTCGGTTCGCCGGCCTTGGGCTTGTACTCCCCCTTTGCAATCGCCAGCACGCGCGCGCGAATCTTGTCCTGCGTCATGATGCCGATAGAAACAACGTTCTTCGCCATGTTTATTTCTCCAATAGAGTCTTGCGCACGCGATCGAGTTCCGCAAAAAAATCGACCAACAACTGGTGAGCGTCCTTGAAACTGTAGGGCACTCCCTCATCCGAGGCGTGCCGGTGGCGGTGATCGTAAGGGAGCCTCCGCCCGACGTAACGGAACCCCTTCGGGATTCTGGGAGCGTGCGCGTTGTCGAATCCCATGAGCCGAGTCCCGTACTGGTCATGCAAGGTAAGCGAATAGCGCAACCCATGAGGCATCTCCTTCGTCACATCTACGCTCCACGCTCGAATCTCCACCCAATTGCCGTTGCCCTGGTCAAGGATTTCCCCGTGCAAATCGAGAAGCGTAGTCAATCCCGAATCGGTCGCCATGCGGCTAGTGTATCATCCGATGATAAGTTTCATACCTTCCCGGCGCACAGTGGCTGACGTTGCCGGGTAAGCACATCGACGTTGCCTGGGCACGTTACCCGCGGACTTATCCGGCGCGGGCATCCGATGGACCATCCAGCAGCCAGTCCATCGCCTGTACTACCGCAATATCCTTCATGACCGGTACGCGCACCGGTTGCTCCAGCGTGACCAGCAGACACCGGGCCTTGGGAAATTCAAGCCTGGCTTCCTGCAGGGCACGCACCTCACGCTCGAGCGTGGCGGCATCATGGAGGTCGGCACAAACCTGAATCAAGGTTTGGCTGCGATCGTGATGGGTTGCCAAGAAATCGACTTCGTACCCCGATGCGGTGCGCACATAGGCCACCTGCGCGCCGCGCCGCAGGCATTCGTGCAGGACGATGGTTTCGAGTGCATGGCCGGTGTTGGGTTTGCCATCGGCATCGAACAAGGCCATCAAGCCGGTGTCCACCGGATAAATCTTGCGGGCGTTGACCTGGCGGCGGCGCACCGATTCGGTGGCGATGCAAACGTTGGTGACCAGGAATGTGTCTTCAAGATGCGCCAGATACTCATGCAGGCGTTCCTTGCCGACCGCCACGCCGCGTGATTTGAGGTCGTTGAAAAATTTATTGATGCTGAAGCTGCCCGCGGTATTGCCGAGCAATTGCTGCACCAGCCAGCGCAGCACTTGAGGCTGACTGACATTGTGGCGCTCGACCACATCGCGCAACAGCACCACATCGACATAGGTTCTCAGCAACTCGTTACGCTCGCGCGAGCGAGCCGCACCGGACAAGCCCTGCAATTCGGGAAAGCCGCCGTAGGTCATGTAGCGCTGCAGCCATTGATGCAATCCCGAGCGCTCCGCCTTGGTCAGCCGCTGGGTGGGTTTGGCGGGCAGCGCCCCGTGGTGGCGCAGCATTTCGCGGAAGCTGAACGGCGTGACAACCGCCTCCATGGCACGGCCGCGCATGCTGGAGGCGATTTCGCGGGAAAGCAATTTGGCCGACGATCCCGACACAAACAGCTCGATGGTTTCCGAATCCAGAATGCGCCGTGCAAACGTTTCCCAGCCCGCGACGAGCTGAATTTCATCGAGCAAAAACGTGGTCTTTTCGCTGTCGCGGCGCGCTGGGTAAAGCTTGTAATACTCTTCGATCACCAGCTGCAGATCGAGCGCTGTCATGCCCGCCAGCCGCTCGTCCTCGAAGCTGAAATAGACCAGCGCTTCGCGCGGGGTGCCGAGCTTCAGGCGCTCGCCGACGATGCGCCACAGCAGAGAGGTTTTACCGGCACGGCGCATGCCGATGACGGCAATGGCCTTGTTGGTGACAGCTGGCAGCCACACTTCCCGCGCCGTGAGGATGGGCACGGGCGCTGCGAGGCTGTCGACGATCTTTTGCCGAATTGCGTTGCGGTAGCTGTCTTGAGGGCCAGCGGCCATATTGGCTTGGTTAAAGTACAAATAGTTAAGTTATTGTACTCCTTAAAAGTACAACTTTTCAAGCGATTGCTGTGACCTTGCGTGCGCCAAATGAATTCAAGCGACGGCATCGCCTGGTCCCCAGTCAACAGGGCGTTGGCATCGACAATGATGAGCACCGATATCGGCACGAAGTTCGCATTCGAACGAGAAAATCTCCCCCGAGCCTGCGTTCTGGCAATGCAGGGCACCCATAAGCGCGGGCTCTCCTTGGGGCTGGAGGTCTACGCAGACCTGCACAGTATCCAGGCCAGCCATTAGCGGATCCCGGGTTCTCCGTCCTGCGGCAGGGCGGCTGAGCGCTTGGGGGAACGCCGCTTGGTGGTGAGCAGGGCGTCCTGGAGCTTTCGCCCCAGCTCATCGTCTGCCGCCAGGAACTCCAGGCCCTGCTCGAGGCGCAATACCTGCAACACGCGGGCGTAGATGCCGAGCGCGACCGCCGGGTCGCCCTGTTCGGCCCTGTACAGCGTCTTGCGGGAGATTCCCGCGCGCTGGGAGACGGTCTCCGCCGAGTACCTTCGGCGTAGCCGGGCAAGTTTGAGATTGTTCCCTACCTGCTCAAGAAGGCGGGAAATTCGCGGGAGGAGGGATGGGGAGGTGCGGGACATAATGGGTCATATATTAAACTAAATATTACATTTTTGGGGAATATATGATTATCAAAACATCACTCTGGGCTGGCAGGCTAAACCTGCCCGTCATGAGTTACATGAACGAGGCCGCGGACGAAGCGTCAGGCGGGCGCCGGTTCATACAATCAGCGCAGGAACCGAATCACCGGTTCGACGGCCGGCCGGTCAACAGGGCCGCAAAACGACGCGCCGAAATGAGCTTTGTATGGCCCGCTTTTTTTACAGTCAGCAGCGGATTGTCGATGCTCGTCACCAGTTGAAAGCGTCGCTCGCGCCGTGCGTCGAGAATCTTCGCCGGCGGTCCGCTAACCGCCTGCAACCCGCTTTGCGATCGCCGGCGCGGCCGAGGTGCGCGCGCAATGCGTCGTCCGTTTCCTTCGAGACCTTCAGCGACCAGCGTACTGGGCTTTCCATGGACGGTTCCTTTCAGTCTTCGCGATCATGTTCGGCTCGATCTGCACTTTCCAGCGCGCGTAGATGCGCCGCGTGGCGATCTGCCACTCCTTCATCCCGGCCGGCGTGGGCACGTGCACGATGCGCAGCGCGAATGACGCGGCCGTATTTCTTCGGGGCTGCGGCATTGGCGAGGATGGACATCCGGTCGCGAGTGGACTAAACTTAGTCCATCATGGAAAAATTCAACGTTCACGAAGCCAAGACACAGCTTTCGCGTCTGCTCGACCGCGCTCAGGAGGGCGAGGAGTTCGTGATTGCGAAAGCTGGCAAGCCCGTCGCCCGCCTCGGGCCGCTCGCGCGTCAGGTAAAGAAGCGCAGGCTGGGTCTGCTCGACGGCAAGCTGACGATACCGGACGACTTCAATGACCCGCTGCCAGACGGGGGGATCGAGGCGTTCGAAGGCAAGCCGCGGTGAGAGTCCTGCTGGATACGCACCTGCTGCTCTGGGCAGTAGGAAGTTCGCGCCGACTGTCGAGGGCGGCGCGCGCGCTCATTCTCGATATGGAAAACGAGGTGTTCTACAGCGCCGCGAGCGTGTGGGAAGTCGCCATCAAGAGCGCGCTGAGGCGCAAGGACTTCAATGCCGACCCGGCCATGCTTGTGCGCGCCTTCGCGCAAAGCGGATTTTCTGAATTGCCGGTAACCGCGGCGCATGCGGTTCGCGTCGCCGGGTTGCCGGCGATACATCGCGACCCATTCGACCGCCTGCTGGTGGCGCAGTCGCTCGCCGAGCCGATGACGTTTCTGACCAATGACGCGACGCTGGCGCCCTACAGCCCGTTGGTGCAACTGGTTTAGCGTGACGCCCATGTCACTTTTGACCGGATTCGGGAGCCATCCCGGACTAGAGCTCGCGGTAAGCAATTCCGTGATCCCCTATTCACGCTATCACCCCTTCCGCGTCCCCTCCACCACCTGCTCGATCTTCGCGATCAGGCTCGGCTCGATCTGCACTTTCCAGCGCGCGTAGATCCGCCGCGTGGCGATCTGCCACTCCTTCATCCCGGCCGGCGTGGGCACGTGCACGTTGACGCCGAGCGCACGGACGCGCTCCACGTCCTCGGCAAAGAGCTTCCTCACCAGCGCGATCTGCTGCTTCGCGGCGTCCTGAGCGCAGTCCCGCACGATCTTCTGGTCCTGCGCATTCCAGCTCTGCCAGACGGGATTCGCAATCGCGAAGAGCAGGATGTCGTTCGAGTAGTTCCACTTGGTGACGAACTTTTGCCCGAGCGTGTGGATCTTTGCGGCGAGGAACACCTCCAGCGGGTTCTCCTGCGCGTCCACCGCACCCGAAGCCAACGCAGGCTGGGCATCGGCCCAACTCATGAAGGTGGGGTTGGCGCCCATGCCGTTCATGATCTCGCCGTACATCGGGCTGCCGACCACGCGGATCTTGATGCCCTTGAGGTCCTCGGGCTTGAGGATCGGCCGCTTGGAATTGCTGATCTGCCGAAAACCGGTCTCGCCGACGGCGAGCGGCTCGGCGCCGGCCTTGCGCACCAGGTCGAAATACTCGTCCATCACCGCCTTGGAATTGAGGACCGCATCGAGCGCCTTGTGGTCCGGCGTGATGAAAGGCAGCGTGAACACGCCCAGTTGCCGCACGGTGCCCGACCAGTTGATCGGCGCACCGCAGAGAACGTCGATGATGCCTTGGCGCATGGCGGAAAACTCCCGCGTCTGATCGCCCTGCACCAGCGAAGACCCCGGG
Organism: Betaproteobacteria bacterium; assembly: GCA_947482825.1. Taxonomy (GTDB): domain Bacteria; phylum Pseudomonadota; class Gammaproteobacteria; order Burkholderiales; family SG8-39; genus SZAS-79. Next base: position 19,761 of record CANKMT010000050.1, read on the forward strand.
TACTGCTTGATGTTGATGCGGCCGTTCGTGCGCTCTCTTACGAGGTTGGCGAAGATCTCGCCGCCCTTGCCCCAGGCGAACGCGGGGGGACCACGGTCGACATTTTGTACTCGGCCTTGTACTGCTGCGCGCGCAGGATGGTTGGAAACCCGAGCACGGCGGTAGCCGCCGCGCCCTTGAGCAGTTCGCGTCTTTTCATCGTCTTCTCCTCAGTGAATCAATCAGCCTTCACACCGGCGGCGCGCACGACCTTGCCCCAGCGCTCCTGTTCCTTCTTGATGTAGGCAGCGTATTCTGACGGCGTCGATCCGACGCCCTCCGCATCGTCGGCCGAGAACCGCTCCTGCACGCCCGGGCTCCTTGCCGCCTTCGCCGCCTCGGCGGCCAGCCGCCGCAGGATCGGCTCGGGAAGCTTCGCCGGCGCGTTAATGCCGTACCACTGCGAAGTCTCGAACCCGGGATAGCCCTGCTCGGCCACCGTGCCCACATCCGGCAGCGTGTGCAGCCGCTTGGGGGTGCCGACCGCGATCACGCGAAGCTTGCCGGATTTCACGTGCGGCATCAGCGGCGGCGTGCCGGCGGAGGCCGCCTGGGTGCGCCCGGCCACGAGGTCGATGACGTTCGGGCCGGTACCCTTGTAGGGCACGTGCTGGATGTCGATGCCGGTGACCTGCTTGAGGTATTCCATCGCCAGGTGCCCGGCCGAGCCGTTGCCGGCGCTGCCGTAATAGAGCTTGCCCGGGTCCTTCTTCGCAAGCGCGACGAACTCGCGCAGGTTCTTCGCCGGCACGCTCTCGTGCACCACGAAAATCGCAGGCACGATCGCGAGCAGCGAGACCGGCGTGAAGTCCTTGTCCACGTCGTAGGGCAGCTTGGCATACATGAACGGGTTCATCGCGAGCGACCCGACGTGCCCGATGATCAGCGTGTAGCCATCCGGGTCGGCCCGTGCGACCTCGAGCATCGCGACGTTCCCGCCGCCGCCGGGCTTGTTGTCGACGATGATCGACTGGCCGAGGCCCTTCTCCATCTCGGCGGCCACCGCGCGCGCCACGATGGACGAGCTGCCGCCGGGCGCGAACGGCACGACCAGGCGAATCGGTTTGGTCGGGAAGTTCTGCGCATTTGCAACGCAAGCGGAACCGGCCAGCAAGACGGCCGATAGCAACGATATTTTTTTCATGCTTCCTCCTGGCGCCGATATTAGCCTAGTACCCAAGCGACCGCGGCAGCCAGAGCGCGAGTTCCGGGAACACGATCACAAGGAACGTCACCGCAAGGAAGCTTGCGACCAGCCAGCCGATCCAGGGAAGCGTCGATTCCATGGGGACATGCGCGACCCGGCAGGCGACCATAAGATTCACCGCCATCGGAGGCTTAAACTGGCCGACCGCGATCAGCATCGTCAGGATCACGCCGAACCAGACCGGATCCCAACTGAACGCCTTGGCCACCGGCGCGAGCAGCGGCAGGAATATCAGGAAGATCGACACGCCGTCGAGGAACATCCCGACGATCACCAGCACCCCCGACACCAGCACGATGGCGCCGAAGCTGCCAAGGCCGCTGCCGGCGATGAACGCGGCGATCGGGTCTGCGATGCCGAGCGTATTCACCGAATACGCGAAGATTCCGGCCAGGCCGAGGATCAGCACCGGCGCCGCGAGCCCCCAGACCGCTTCCTTCAGGCTGTGCCAGAACGGCGGGCGAGGCAGCGCTGATTCCCCACCGCCGAATCCGTGCTTTCTCGAAAGCCAAACGGCCGGCACGATCAGCGCAAGCCCAGCAAGCACGCCGGGGATCATGCCTGCGGCGAACAGAGCCGGCACCGAGGCGCCCGGCACCATCACGCTGTAGACGATGAAGGCGATCGACGGCGGAATCAGGATATCGGTCGCCGCCGCCGCGCCGATCACGCTCGCGCTGAAAGGGGCCGGGTAGCCGGCCTTGACCATCGCCGCAATCATCACGCCGCCGACTGCCGCGGCATTCGCCGGGCCGGAGCCCGAGATGCCGCCGAGCACCATGGCCACGCTGATCGCCACCACCGGCAGCATGCCGGAGCCGCGCCCGACCACCGCGATCGCAAACGTCATCATGCGCTGCGCTACGCCCGAGCGGTCGAAGATCGCGCCGACCAGCACGAACATCGGCAGCGCGAGCAGCGGGTACTTGGCAATGCTCGCGTAGAAGTTCTGCGGCACCGCGAAGAGTCCCCAGAGTTGCGCTTCGGTGTTGGCCACCGCTATTGCGATCGCCCCTCCGATGCCGAGCGCAACGCCGATCGGCACGCCGGCCAGCAGCAGCACGATGAACACGCTGAACAGCAGGACGCCTGTCATCGCGCTTTTCTCAGGCGTTCGTACACCTGCGCGGAGCGTTAGGCGATCACGAGGCACATCACCGGCACCCATACCGTGTACCACCAGCGCGGCACGCCCAGGCCCGACGAGGTCTCGTTGTAGCGATAGTCGTCCCACACCATGTCGCCGGTGAGCGCCGCGAGCACGAGGAAGAAGAGGGTCGTCACCAACGCCCCGCCGACAGCGAGGAAGCGCCTGCGCGCGGGACTGCCGCGCTCGAGGAAGAACTCGATCCTCACGTGATTGTCGCGCGCCGCCGCGGCGGCGGCGCCGGCGAGGGTCATCAGCACCAGCAGGAAGACCGAGAACTCCTCGGTCCACGCGAACGACTGGTCCGAGAAATAGCGCACCAGCACGTTGCCCATCGTGATGAGGCAGAGCAGCCCCATCGCGAGGACGGCGATCCAGTCTTCGACGGTCCTCCTGGCCCGGGCCCCCTCACGCTCACTCATCGCAACTCGTTACGCGAGGAAACTCTTCACGGCCACAACGATCTTGGCCGCGCCGACGCGGGACTCGTCTTCCAGCGGCTGCGCGTAGCCGGCCGGAATGCGCGGCGCACCCAGGCGCCTTACGCGGATGCCGAGTTCCTCCGCCACCGTGGCCGCGATCTCGGCGCCAAAGCCGCCCACCTGGACCGCCTCATGCACGACAAGGAGTTGCCCGGTGTTCGCGCAGGATTCGAGCACCGTCTCGCGGTCCCATGGCCAGATCGTGCGCAGGTCGATGAGTTCGACCGAGACGCTTTCCTTGGCCAGCGCGGGAAGCGCCGCCACGCAATCGTGGAACGAACGCGACCAGGTGACGATGGTGAGGTCTTTGCCCGCCTGCGCGATGCGCGCCTTGCCCAGCGGCACCTCGTTGCCGGCCTGGACTTCGCCCTCCATGCCCCAGAGTTCCTTGTGCTCCATGTAGACCACGGGGTCGCCGCTCGCCAGCGACGCCTTGAGCAGGCCGTAGTTGTCGGCGGGCGTCGAAGGCGCGACCACGGCCAGGCCGGGAATATGCGCGAACCACGCTTCAAGCGACTGCGAGTGCTGCGCGGCCGACGCGCCCCACAGGCCGATCGGCATGCGAGCGACCAGCGGCACGCGGCCCTGCCCGCCGAACATGAAGCGGTTCTTGGCCGCCTGGTTCACCAACTCGTCGATCGCGCACAGCGCGAAGTCGACCACGCGCATCTCAACCACCGGCCGCAAACCGGCGAGCGCCATGCCCACCGCGGCGCCCATGATGGTCGCCTCGGAGATCGGCGTGTCGATGATGCGCTCCGGGCCGAACTCCTGCGGCAGTCCGCGGTACTGGCCGAAGATGCCGCCCCGGCCGAGGTCTTCGCCCAGCGCGACCACGTTCGGGTCGGCGCGCATGGCTTCCTGCAGCGCGAGGCAGGCCGCCTGCGCGTAGGTGAGCGTTTCCGGTTTCGCGGCGGCGCTCATTTCCACTGACCCTTGCCGCTGTCCATCACGTCTTCGTAGGCGCTCGCCGCATCCGGCCAGGGCGAGCTTTTCGCGATGGTGAGCGCGACATCGACTTCGATCTTCGCGGCGGTATCGATTTCGTCGATCGCCGCAGCCGGCTCGCCGGCTTCGATGAGTTCGTTGCGTGCGAGCCTTAGCGGATCGTAGGCAAGCGCCTGCTCGACTTCCTTCGGGTCGCGGTAGCTGCCGGGATCGACCGACACGTGCCCCTTGAAGCGATACGTCACCGCATGCAGGAAAGCCGGGCCGTTGCCTTTGCGCACCCAGTCGGCAAGCTCGCCGGCCGCGCGATCCACCGCCACCACGTCGTTGCCGTCGACGTTCTCGCAACGCAGGCCCATGCTTCTGGCCCGCGCTGACGGCCCCTCTCCGGAGGTCATCGGGCCGGTCGGCGTGGTGGCCGAAATGCGATTGTCCTCGCAGACGAACAGCACCGGCAGTCGGTAGACGCCGGCCCAATTGAGCCCTTCGAGGAACGGCCCCCGATTCACCGCGCCGTCGCCGAAGAAGCACGCGACGATGTGCGACTTCTTCTTCACCTTGAGCGCATGCGCCGCGCCAACAGCGATCGGGATGCCCGCGGCGACCACGCCATTGGCCCCCAGCATGCCCACCGAAAAATCGGCGATATGCATCGAGCCGCCCTTGCCGCGGTTGTAGCCGGTGGAGCGCCCGAACAGTTCGCACATCATGCGGTTGAGGTCGGCGCCCTTGGCGAGCGTGTGCCCGTGACCGCGGTGGGTCGAGGTCAGAAGGTCTTCGCGAACCAGGTTGGCGCACACGCCGGCGGCCACGGCTTCCTGCCCGGTGGAAAGGTGCAGCGGCCCGCGGACCAATGCAGGCGTGCTGCTTGCAGCCAGTCCCCAAGCCTGCACGCCTCCCTGGCTGGCGATCTCGGCGGCATTCTCGAATGCACGGATGCGCGCCATCATGCGGTAGAGCGATACGAGTCTTGGATTGCCGCCGGCCACGGGGATTCGCGCTTGCTTAGTTGGGGACGCAGGACACGGTGGTCCCGACCGGCACGCAAATCATCCCGGACTTGGCCGGCTGGCGGAGCGGCGACAAGCGGTCGTCACGCTCCTCGTCCATCAGTTGATCCAGCGCGCGGCGCAATACGGTGCGCGCCTCCGCATCGTCCATTCGCCCGGTGCCCACTCTTTCGATGAGTTCCTAGGCTATCTGCGCATAGCGTTTGGCGCGCAAGTCGCTGCGCATGCGAAGCGTCGCCTGCTCGGCACGTCCGGCATCCGCGTTGAAGGACTCGACTGTGCAGTCGGCAAGCCGGATGAAGGTGCTGCCGCCTTTTGCGCATGCGTCCCAGCGCGAGTTGATCGAGGCGCAGCCGCCCGCAAGTCCGGCCGCTGCGACGATCAGTGCAAGGTTGCGAAAAGACATTGCCTCATTCCTTCGGTTTGCTGGTGGAACGGCCGCGATTATGCCGCACCTGCAACTTGAAAAGCCGAACCGTCGGACCAAGAAGCGAAGGCACTTCACGGTTAGACTAAGCTCATGAAGACAATCCTCCTGCCCTCAGGCGAGCGCGTCCCGGCGCTTGGCCAGGGCACCTGGAACATGGGCGACCAGCACGCGACCCGCGCCGAGGAGATCGCCGCGCTGCGCATGGGGATCGATCACGGGCTGACGCTGATCGACACTGCTGAAATGTATGGCAGCGGCCGCTCGGAGGAACTCGTCGGCGAAGCGATCGCCGGCCGGCGTGAAGCGGTCTTCCTTGTCAGCAAAGTGCTGCCGCAGAACGCGACCCGACTCGGCACGATCGCGGCTTGCGAGAAAAGCCTCGAGCGCCTGAAGACCGACCGCCTCGACCTGTACCTCCTTCACTGGCGCGGCAGCGCGCCGTTCGCCGAAACGCTCGAGGCCCTTTCCCGCCTTCAGGCCGACGGCAAGATCCGCCACCACGGCGTCAGCAATCTCGATTTCGACGAGATGCGCGAATGGCATTCCCTCAAGGACGGCACAGGGGTCGCCACGAACCAGGTGCTCTACAACCTCTCACGCCGCGGCGTCGAATGGGATCTCGCGCCCTGGCTGCGCGAAAAGCGCATCCCCTTGATGGCGTATTCGCCGCTCGAGCAGGCGCGACTGGTGAATCACAAGGGGCTTGCGGCGTTCGGGCATAAGCACGGCATGAGCCCGGCCCAGGCGGCGCTTGCCTGGCTGCTCGCGCAAGAGAACGTGATCGCGATCCCCAAGTGCGGGAACCGCGAGCGGCTCGAGGACAATCTTGGCGCCCTTTCCCATAAGCTGGACACAGTGCAGCTTGCCGAGCTTGACGCCCTCTTCCCTCCCCCCAAGCACGCACAACCCCTGGAGATGCTTTGAATCCGAAGTTTCACGAAACCGTTCCTGCGCCACCGGCGGGCGAAGGCATCGACTCGCCCTACGCGTGGAAACGCCTCGCCGCCTCGTTTGCCCTGATGATGTTCGGCGGGTCGGGCATGTACGCGATCATGGTCGTGCTGCCGCAGCTGCAGAAGGAATTCTCCACCGGCATGGCCGGCGCCTCGGTTCCGTGGCTCGCGACCACGCTAGGCTTCGGCTTCGGCGCAATTGCCGTCGGCCGCTTGTCCGACCGCTTCGGAATCTTCTGGCCTTCGGTGGGCGGCGCGATCTTCCTCGGCCTGGGCTTCGTCGCGGCCGCGCACGCAAAGGATCTCTGGACGCTCACGCTGATCCAGGGCGTGGTGATCTCCTTCCTCGGCGGAGCGGCGAGCTTCCTTCCGCTGGTGGCCGACGTGTCCCACTGGTTCGCCAAGCGGCGTGGGCTCGCGATGTCGCTCTGCGTGAGCGGCAATTTCGCCGCCGGCGCGATCTGGCCGCCGATCCTGCAGTGGCTCTTCGACGCGATCGGCTGGAGGGACACCTTCATCTGGGTCGGCCTCGCGTGCATGGTGGCCATGCTGCCGCTCACAGTGTTCGTCGCGCGGCCCTCGCCCGTGGGCCAGTCGTTGCCGCCCGCAGCGGAGGGCGCCTCGAGCACGCGGCCCCTGGGCTTTACGCCGACCGCGCTGCAGGCGCTGCTCGGCTTCGCCGGCTTTTGCTGCTGTGTGGCGATGGCCGTGCCCCAGGTGCATATCGTGGCCTACTGCACCACGCTCGGCTATGGCGCGGTCAATGGCGCGCACATGCTCGCGCTCATGCTCGCCGCGGGCATCGTGTCGCGCGTCGCGCTCGGATGGCTCTCGGACCGCATCGGGGGGCTTCGCACCCTGCTGCTGGGCTCCTCGTTGCAGGCGGTGGCTCTCGCGCTTTACGTGCCGTTCGACAGTCTCGGGTCGCTCTACGTAATCTCGCTTCTCTTCGGGTTCTTCCAAGGCGGCGTTGTGCCTTCGTACGCGCTCATCATCCGCGAGTACTTCCGGGCGACCGAGGCCGGCACGCGCACCGGCATCGTGCTCACCGTAGCACTCTTCGGCATGGGGATGGGCGGGTGGCTGGCCGGCGCGATCTACGACCTCACCGCGTCCTACCGCAATGCATTCGCTCTCGGGATGGCGGCGAACGTGGTGAATATCGCTATCGTCGTGTGGCTGATCGCGAGGTCGCGCACCAAGGCAGCCCCTGCCTACGCGGGCGCCTGAGCAACGGTTCCGGACTTGCTGCCAGGAGGGACGCTAATCGACCCTCGTCTCGTCCCGGTACATCACCTTGTGCCGCGTTTCCTTCACCCAGGCGTCGATCTCCTCGAGCGTCGAATGGTTGGCGGGATTGAATTTCTCCCAGCTCATGATCTGCGGCAAGGTCTTCTTCCAACGCTTGTAGGGCGGCTTGGCCGGCTTGCCGAAGAGGAGGATGTCGAGCACCGAAAGCTCTTCCGGGATGCCGAGCAGCGGCTTCATCTCCTTCTGCGCGTTGGCCTGCCCGATCGCCGTGACCCACCAGACGTTGTAGCCGAGCGCGGCGGCGGCCAGGTGCGCCGACATGGTCGCCGCAGCGACGCTTTGCAAGAGAATCCGCTCGGCGTTCTCGCGGTACTGCCGGTCGAGCTCCGAGTCGTCCATGAGAACCGGAAAAGCGCGCGTCCAGCGAAAGTCCGACGCGATCACGACGAACCCGGGCGCGGTCTCGAGGCCGCGGTAGTTCGGTGTAGGAAACTTCATCTTCAGCTTGGCGCGCTGGCGCTGCTCCTCGACGAAGTAGTCGGCGATCTTCTTCTTGACCGCCGGATCGGTCACCACGATGAAATGCCAGGGCTGCGCGTTCGCCCCCGAGGGCGCATGCCGCGCGGCCTCGAGGATCCGCTCGAAGTGCTCGCGCGGCACCTCGGCCGACGGGTCGAACTGGCGCGCCGTCATGCGGTTGCGCACCACGTCCATGAGCGCGTCGTAGCGCACGACGTTCGCCGCTTCAGGTGCATCCATCTCCAACTCCTGTGCCAAAGATCCGATCGCGCAATTGTTGCACGGCCAGTCTGGAGTAGACTGCGCTATCCAAGCCCCGGGGAGGGGACCATGCAAGACATCAAGACCGGGCCGGCCCGGGCGACCTTCTGGTGCGGCGTCCTGACCGCCGAGAAGCAGACGACCGCGCCGACGCAGGCGAGAACCGTGCGCGGGGTCTACACCTCGTCGGTCGCACAGGGCATGAACTCCGACAGGAAACCGGCCAAGAAGAAGTTCCCCGAGCGCTGATGACCCGCTTGTTCCGGTATGCAACGCCGGGCGCCTTCGCCCTGGCCGCGATTACGTTCTCCGTCGGCGTCCAGGCATTCGATTTGCAGGGCCATCGCGGTGCGCGCGGCCTGGCTCCCGAAAACACCCTTCCGGCTTTCGCCCTCGCGCTCTCTCTGGGCGTAGACACGCTCGAACTGGACACCGGCGTGACCGGAGACGGCGTGGTGGTCGTCACCCACGAGCCGCGTCTGCATCCGGATACGACGCGCGGCCCCGACGGCCAGTGGCTTGCAGCGCCGGGACAGGCGATCAAGGAAATCACCTATGCCGAGATCCTCCGATACGACGTCGGCCGGCTGAATCCTTCGACCGCCTACGGCAAGCGCTACCCGGAACAGAAAGCCGTCGACGGCACGCGCATCCCGAAACTGGCCGATGTATTCGCGCTGGCGAAGAGATCGGGCAACACTGCGGTGCGATTCAACATCGAAACCAAGATCGACCCGCGCAAGCCGCAGGAGACCCTGCCGCCTGAAACGTTCGCGCGTGCGGTCATCGCCGAGATCCGCGCCGCCGGGATGGCCGGCCGCGCCACGCTCCAGTCCTTCGACTGGCGGACGCTCAAGGTTGCGCAGGCCGAGGCGCCGGAGATCGCGACGGTTTACCTCACCGCGCAACAGAAGTGGCTGGACAACATCGGAGCCGCGGGCGCGTGGACTGCGGGCCTGCGCCTGGAGGATCACGGCTCGGTGGCGAAGATGGTGAAGGCCGCGGGTGGGCGGATCTGGTCGCCTTACTTCGGCGACCTGGACGCCGCGAAACTCGCGGAAGCGCGCGCCCTCGGTCTCTCGGTCGTGGTGTGGACCGTCAACGCGCCGGCCGACATCGCAAGGATGCTGGAACTGGGCGTGGACGGCATCATCAGCGACCGGCCCGACCTCGTGCGCGAAGAGATGAAAAAGCGCGGCCTGCCCCTGCCCGCCGCCACACCCGTTTCACCGTAGCGCGTCCTGCCCCGCGGTGGCGAGGCTAAGATAGCCGCATGCCCCCCGTCACCCGCGCATTGCTGATCGCCAACGTCGCGATCTATCTCCTGCAGGCGAACGGCGCATCGCTGGTCGAGTCCTTCGGGCTGTGGCCGCCCGCCTCGGGCGACTTCAACAGCCCCGGATTCGCGCCCTGGCAGCTGGTGACCTACAGCTTCCTGCACGGCAGCCTCACGCATATCGCGTTCAACATGTTCGGGCTCTACATGTTCGGTGCCGAAGCCGAGCGCCTGTTCGGTCAGCGATTCTTCGCGTTGTACTACTTCGCCAGCGTGGTCGCTGCGGGCGTCACCCACCTCGTGGTCACGTCGCTGACCGGCGGGCCGCCGGTGCCGGTGGTCGGCGCCTCCGGCGGCGTCTACGGCCTGCTGCTCGCATTCGGCGTGTACTTCCCGCACCGGCGGGTGGTGCTGCTGATCCCGCCGATCCCGATGAAGGCGCGCACGTTCGTGATCGTATTCGCGGTGGTCGAGCTGGTGTTCGGCGTCACCGGCACCGCATCGGGCGTGGCGCATTTCGCCCACCTGGGTGGAATGCTGGGAGGATGGCTGATGATCCTGTGGCGACGCAGGACCGGCCCATCCCGGCGGTTCTGAATTCTCCAACTTTCATATTGCCAGATTCAATAGCGGAGCGGGTCTCATGCCAGTTTATATATCAAAATCGGAATACCCAAAGACGTTGACGGGGAACGTCAGCCTGCGCGTCGCCAGCTTGCTTGTCGCCGCCTCGCTGTCCGCCGGCACCGCGTTCGCGCAAACCTGGCCGGCCAAACCGGTGCGTTGGATCGTGCCTTTCCCCGCCGGCGGCCCGGCCGACGTTATCGCGCGCACAGTCGGCCCTAAGCTTTCCGAGCGTCTGGGCCAGCCGGTTCTCATCGACAACCGCGCAGGCGGCAACAGCAACATCGGCCACGAGGCGGTGGCGCGCTCGGCGCCCGACGGCTACACCTTCCTCTACGTGGTGCCGAACATCGTCACCAATCCGTCGCTCTTCAAGAACATGATCGACCCGCTCAAGGATCTCGCGCCGCTCGCCCAGATGACGGTGCAGTCCTACGCACTGGTGGCGAACCCGGCCTTTGCGCCGAAGACCGTGGCCGAGATCATCGCCGCCGCGCGGGCCAAGCCCGGCAGCGTGACCTGCGCCTCGGGCGGCGGGCTGATGACTTTCGGCTGCGAGTGGCTGCGCACGACGACGAAAACCGAGATCGTGCACGTGCAATACAAGGGCAACGCGCCTGCGCTCACCGACCTTCTCGGCGGGCAGGTGAACATTCTCTTCGACCTGTACAACACTTCGCTGCCACAGATCCGCGCCGGCAAGATCCGGCCGGTGGCCCTCACCCGCGCGACCCGCGGCTTGCCGCTGCCCGACGTGCCGGTGATCGCAGAGACGCTGCCCGGATTCGTCCTCGTCGGCTGGCATGGCGCGATGCTGCCCGTGGGCGTGCCGCAGCCGATCGTGGCGAAACTGAACCAGGCGCTGGGCGAGGCACTCGCGGACAAGGACGTCGCCAAGCGCATCTCGGACGGGTACAGCGAGGTCGCGCACACCTCGCCGGAAGCTTTCGGCGAGATCCTGCGCGAGGACTACGCAAAGTACGCCCGCATCGTGAAGGAAGCGGGCATCAAGCCCGAGTAGGCCGATGGCGCCGGCGCAAACGGGCGCGGGCCTCGTCCTGCGCGGCGGGACCGTGATCACGATGACCGGCGCAGTCGGCGCCACTGCGGTGGCGGTCGATGGCGAAAGAATTCTTGCGGTCGGCAGCGATGAGGAGGTTTCGGCGCGGATCGGGCCGGCGACCAGAGTCATCGAACTGGCCGGCCGCACACTGATGCCCGGCCTCACCGACGCTCACGCACACCTCGATCGCGAAGGCCTCAAGGAACTGCTGCCTTCGATGGCCGGGTGCCGCTCGATCAGGGAACTCATCGAGCGCATCGCCGCATTAGCCGCGAATACGCCGCCGGGAGAATGGATCGTCACGATGCCGCTTGGCGAGCCGCCGGAGTATCTGCTGGCGGAGAAAATGTTCGAGGAAGGCCGGTTCCCGAATCGCCATGACCTCGACAAGGCCTCGTCGCGCCATCCGATCCTGATTCGCTGCGCCTGGGGCTACTGGCCATTCCAGCTGCCGCTGGTGTCGGTCGCCAACTCGGCTGCGCTCGCGCTCGCGGGGATCCGTCGCGGAACGAATCCGCCTTCGCCTCTTGTGCAGATCGACGTGGACGCCGGCGGAGAACCCACCGGGATCGTGCGCGACAACGCTTTCCAGCCGATTTCCGAATTCACTTTGTTTCGCACCGCGCCGCACTTCACGGCCGACGACCGCGTGCGCACGCTCGGCCGCTCGATGCAACTCTACAACGCGTGCGGCACCACCTCGGTGTTCGAAGGCCACGGCGCGGCGCCCGAAACGATCGACGCCTACCGGGCGTTGCGCTCGCGCAACCGCCAGACCATGCGCGCGACGCTTTCGTTCAGCCCGGGCTGGAGCGGCGCAAGCCAAGCCGATGTGGCCGGCTGGGTCTCGGAGCACGCGGCGCGCCTGCGCGGCCGCGGCGAGGGAGACGACTGGATCCGCGTGGCCGGCCTCTATGCGGAGATCGAAATGCAACCGCTCGAAGCCCGGCTGCGCGCGCAATGTGCCCCGCAAACCGGCTGGGCCGGATTCAACTACGACTGCACGCTGCCGCCGGAAAAGCTGCTGACTCTTCTCAAGGCGGCCGCAAGGGAAAAGCTGCGCGTCTGCGCAATCCAGATGGAGATTCTCGACCTGTTCACCGAAGCAGCGAAGGAGGCGCCGATCGCGGACCTGCGCTGGGTCATCGCGCACCCGGTCACGATCAACAGCGAGCAGCTCGCGCGCCTGGCGGACCTCGGTGTCGTCGTCACAACCCATACCAACGCCTACATCTGGAAGAAAGCCTCCTCGATCGCGGCTCGCATCGGCAAGGACAACGAAGAGACGCTCTGCCCCCTGCGCTCCCTCATCGATGCCGGCGTCCCGGTAGCGCTTGCCACCGACAACGTGCCGATCTCGATGTGGCCGTGCATCTGGCAGGCGGTCGAGCGCATTGACCGCGACACCGGCAGGGCAGTAGCGCCCGGTCAGCGTCTTTCGCGCGAGGAGGCGCTCAAGTGCGCGACGGTGAACGGGGCTTACTTGTGCTTGGAGGAAAAGGAGCGCGGGACGATCGAGGCGGGGAAACTCGCGGACTTGATCGTGCTGGAGGAGAACCCGCTCACGATGGAGGCGGCGCGGCTGAAGGATGTGGCGCCGGCAATGACGGTTGCGGGTGGGAAGGTCGTCTGGCAAGAATTGGTGTCAGAGTCGAATTCGGCCTCCGGCGCGGAAATAGGACTCTGACACCATTTACTACTGACACCATTTACTACTCGAGTTTCAACCCCAGCTTGCGGACTAACCGGCCCCAGCGCTCGTAGTCTGCGGCGATGATGGCGTCGAACTCCGCCGGCGTCGTGGTGTGCGGGACCGCGGCATCCGAAATGATGCGCTGGCGCACTTCGGGCGCGCTGGCCGCGGCCACGATGGCGGCGTGGAGCTTCTCGAGGACCGGCTGCGGCGTCCCTGCCGGCGCGACGATGCCGCCCCATGAGCTGACGGTCGCCTCCGGCAGTCCGCTCTCGCCGAAGGTCGGCACATCGGGGATGCCTTCCATGCGCTTCGCGCTCGACACGGCGAGAATGCGCAGGGTGCCCGCCTTCGCGTGCGGGATGTACGCGAGCAACCCATCACAGGCGACCGACACTCGGGCACCGACGAGATCCTGGATCACGGGGGCCGTACCCTTGTAGGGCACATGCATCATGCCGACGCCGGCGCGGTCTTTCACGAGTTCGCACAGGAGGTGCTGGGCGCCGCCTTGTCCAGAGGTGCCGAAGTTGACCTTGCCCGGGTTCGCCTTCAGGTACGCGATGAATTCCTGCAGCGTCCTCGCCGGCACCATGGAGGCGTTGACCACCAGCCCCATGGGCAGGTCGCTCACCAGCGAAATGGTCTGGAAGTCGCTGCGCTGGTAGGGCACCTTGGCGTACACATGCGGCGCGATTGCGAACATGTTGGCGCCCGAGTAGAGGAGCGTATAGCCGTCGTTCTTCGACTTGGCGACGTATTCCGCACCGAGCATCGTGCCCGCGCCGGGCTTGTTCTCGACCACCACCGGGCGCCCGAGAATCGGCCCCATGCGTTCGCCGACCATGCGCGCGAGGATGTCGAACTGCCCGCCGGGCGTGTAGGGGACTACCAGCTTGATCGGCCGCTCCGGATACGCTTGCGCAAGCACGCCTTCAGCCCATGGGCCGCCCGCCAGCAAAGCCGCGAGGCACAGATATCGAAACAGCCGGGTCATCAACTTCCTCCATCATATGGGACGCTATGCGCCAGAGTATATTCATTTCCGCGACGAATCTGCCGGAACCGTGAACGAGAATGCCTGAACCAATTGCACCAGTGACGTGCGACGCGGTGTGGACCGCCGCCGAAATGCGCGCCTCCACGCGCTGGATTCACGAGTTGACATCGGAGGAAAAGTCCGAGCTCACTCGCGCGCTCGCTTCGGTGCGAAAGAAAGACCTGCGCATCCCATTCAACGCAGCGGATTTTCCGCTCGAATCGATGGCGCGTCGCCTGGCCCTCGTGCGCAGGGAAGTGGAGGACGGTTCGGGCGTGATGCTCCTGCGCGGCCTGCCGGTGGACGACTACGGCCTCGAGGGTACGCGGCTGGTCTACTGGGGTATCGGCACGCACCTCGGCACCGCCCTCGCGCAGAACCCGCGCGGAGCCCTCCTCGCCGAAGTGCGCGATGCCGGCGGCAACCAGTACACGGACCCGAAGGCCCGCGGCTACCACACCGCGAACCGGCTGCCGTTCCACAACGACCAAAGCGACCTGGTCGGGCTGCTGTGCTATCGCCGGGCAAAGTCCGGGGGCCTGAGTTTCATCGCGAGCGCGGCCGCGGTCCACAACCGGATCCTCGCCGACCGGCCCGACTTGCTTAGCGTCCTCTACCAGCCGTACTACTGCGACGTCCGCGGCGAGGAGCCTCCCGGCCGCAGGCCCTATTACATCGAGCCGCGCTTCTCGGTCCACAAGGGGCGCCTGTTCACCCAGCACGGTCGCACGTACATCGATTCGGCACAGCGCTTTCCGGAAGTGCCCAGGCTCACCGCCGAGCAGGACGAGGCGATGAAACTGGTCGATTCGCTTTGCGGCAGCGACCAATTCCGCCTCGACATGGATTTCCAGCGCGGCGACATCCAGTTCCTCAACAACCGCGTGGTCCTGCATTCGCGCACCGACTTCGAGGACTACGCCGACCCGGATCTCAAGCGCCTGCTGCTGCGCCTGTGGCTGCGCACCCCGGGCTATGCCGATCTGCCGGCTTACTTTGCGCCGCGCTTCGAGGACATGGAACACTGGCTGCGCAATCCGGTTCCCGCTTGATGTCAGACCATTCGATCTGGAGCTTCTGCTACGCGCGCGGGCGCCTGCCCAAGGACTTCATGGGAGGCTGCCCGGTGTGCAGCAACCAGGGGATGGTCGATATCCCCATGGTGTACTCGCTGGTGGCGAGCGCGCCGACCACGGCAATACGGCGCGTGATCCTCATCGACTGCGGGTTCAAGAGCGGCAACTCGATGACCGGGCGCAAGTTCGAAAATTTCGAGACGCCGGACACCGTCCTCGCCAAGATCGGCTACCGGCCCGAGGACATCGACACGCTCGTCCTCACCCACCTGCATTTCGACCACGCCGGCAATTTCGACGCCTTCCCGAACGCGCGGATCATCGTGCAGCGGCGCGAATTCGAGCGCTGGCGCGAGGTCATCGCAACACTTCCGGAATTGTCGCCGGGCAAGGAGCACTGGGCGGTGTCGTCGATGGACGTGGAGGCTTTCAAACGAATCGAGAAGGCCCTCGATCAGGGCGCCGTCGACCTGATCGAAGGCGATGTCGAGATCGCAGACGGCATTCACTGCCGCCTGGCCGCCGACACCCACACCTTCGGCTCGCAGTGGGTCGAAGTAGCCACGCCTGAGGGGCCGCACGTCGTGGCTGGCGATTGCGTGTACTGGTACTCCAACATTGAACGCATGTGGCCGCCGGGCTACGTGCAGGGCAACACCTGGAACCTCATGGGCACCTACCAGCGGCTGCGCAACGTCGTCGGCGGCGAAAGGCTGCGTCGAATCGTGCCCGGCCACGACATGGAGATCTTTTCCCGCCATCCGAGCTGGACCGCCGGCCTCAATCCTGTGGCGGAAGTGCATCTCGCCCACGGCGAGCGATCACGCGTCAAGTAAATAAATAAATAAATGGGGCCAATAAAATAAATGGGGCCAGGCTCAATTAAAGGGAGGTCGGGTGAATTTCGACGGGCTCAAATTTAATTGAGCCTGGCCCCATTTATTGGCCCCATTTATTTCTGACCCCATTTATTTCCCATTTATTTCATGTCCCAGCTGACCCCGCCCATGCCGCAACGCAGGGGCACGGAGGGCACGTAGAAGGCGGTGTCGGCTTTGCGGGTGCCGACTGCGCCCAGCGCCACGAACCAGGCGAGCAATTCCACGGTGCCGCCGTCGCCGGCGCCGATCATTTTCTCGATCGTGATTTCGCGCAGCACCTTTTGCGGGTCCCCCTCGTTGAGCAGTGCGAGGAACCCCCGGTCGAACGGCTCGTCGACGCCGAAGTACTTTGGGCCGCCCGGATCGTGCGACAAGCCGCCGGTGGCCATGATCGCGACGCGCTTCTTTTCCGGCCAGGTGCGCACGACATCGGCCAGCACCTTGCCGAATTCGTAGCAGCGCTGGGGGGAAGGCATCGGCGGGAGCACGCAATTCATATGGATCGGCACCAGCGGCACGTCGTGATCGGGCGTGAGGAAGTGCAACGGCACCGACCAGTTGTCGTCGAACAGCAGCGAATCGCTGAACGCGAGGTTGAATCCGCGCTTGCCGGACTCGCGCACGATCGTGCGCCCCAGGCTGCTGTTCCCGGCGACTTCGTAGTGCGGCACGTTGACCCAGTCGCGAAACCATTCGGCCGGGCCTTCCCAGTGATCTGCGATGCCGACGCACCAGTCCGGCACGTTGGTCGGATGGAAGTTGAGCAGGTGGTCGTTGGCCACGCCGACGATCAAATCCGGTTTCGCGGCGGCAAGGCGCCTGCGCAGTTCGGCATAGCCGTTGATGATGCCGTCCTGCTCGTGCTTGGGCGCCTTGTCCAGCCAGCCGGTGGCGCCGGGGGCATGGGCGAGCGCCAGAACGGAAACGATCTCGGCCATGTCAGGGCTTCCCCGGCGCGAGCATCTTCGACGCGTACAGCTGCGCGGCAGCCGACTCGTTGTGGTTGTACCCGGTGCCCTTGAACAGGCGGCTGACTTGCGGCAGGAAGTACGGATGCATGCCGAGTGCCGCGAGCGCCTTTAGGTCGATCTCGCGCAACGCCTTTTTCTCGGCCTCGGACAGCCCGTAGTCTTTCATCAGGCCCTCGAGGTCGTTTGCGAAACGCTCCACCAACTTTCGATCGCGCCTGACCTCGAAAACGAGACGGTTGGCCGGCAGCGTGCGATCGGTGTCCATTACGCCCATGAATGTCTCCTACCCCAGGAAGGCCACGCAGTCGATCTCGACATTGACGCCGGCGCGGTGCGGCGTGCCGCCGATGCAGGTGCGCGTGACTTTCTCGCCCTGCATGAATTCGCGGAAGGTTTCGTTGAAGGCCGGGAAATCGGCGGTATTGCGCAGGCATACGCGCATGTTGACCACGTTGGCGAGGCTCGCGCCGCCCGCCTGGAGGATCTCGACCAGGTTCGCAAGCGTCTGTTTGGTCTGGACACGGATGTCCTCGGACACGACCTTCTTCGTTTGCGGGTCGAGCGGCCCCTGCCCCGAAACGAACAGGAAATCGCCGGCACGAATCGCCTGCGCCAGCGGCGAGGGCGTCGCGGCATCGGTGAACCCGGTGACCGGCGCGTTGGCCGACTGCACGAGGATCTTTGGCATGGCTAGACGTTTTCCGGCGCAGGCGCGGGCATCACGTCGCCGCATTTCTTGCAGGTGCGGAACTCTTCACTGTCGAAGAAGCGCTTGTAGGCGAGCGACACGGGATCCGCGCGGTAGTCGCTCACGGTGAAGGTCTCTTCGTGCAGGAAACCGTCGCACTTGCGGCAATACCAGTGGAAGCGGTCGATCTCGCCCGGGCGGCGCTTCCTCTCGACGATCAGCGCGTAGGCGTCCGGCGGGAAGCGCGGCGAATGCGGCACGCCCGCCGGCGTGTGGATCGCCGAGCCTTCCTTGATGATGGCGACTTCCTCCTTGCCTTCGGGCGTGCGGTAATGCAGCCGCATCTCGCCCTTGATCTGGTACATGAGCTCTTCGCTCGGGTTGATGTGGAACTCGCTGCGGTATTCGCGTCCGCGCGCCACGAAGGCCAGCGACTCGGGCTCCTGCCAGAGCACGTTGACACGCTTGCCGCTCTCTCCGAGCTTCCGGGCGGTTTCGAAAAGGTCCACGATCGGCATCGGTTCCATGCGCATTGCTCCATTTGCGAAAGTGTCGAATGAATCTTACGCGAGTTCGAATATGATCCATGGCATCAGAGCGAAACCGTATCCAAAACCCGTCGACTATGTCCGCACACACCCACAAGCACGGCAACCCGATCGACGTCCACGCTCACTGGTACCCCACGGCCTGGCTGGACCTGGTGGCCAAACACGGGCCGGCCTTCGGGGTCGAATGGAAGGAAGTCGAGGGCAAGGGGCCGCAGTTCAAGGTCGGACACCTGTCCACCGGCCCGGCCGGGCCGCGCTACGTGGACCTCGACGCGCGCCTGCAGGCCATGGACGAGCAAGGCGTCACGGTGCACGCGATGTCGCTGTCGCAGCCGATGCACTACTGGGCCGACCGTGACCTCGCCGAGCGGCTGACGATCGTCTACAACGACGAACTCGCCACAGCGCACACGGCGCACCCGGATCGCCTCATCGGGCTGGCCACGCTGCCGATGCAGGCGCCGGACATCGCGGTTCGCGAAGTGGAACGGGCATCACAACTGCCCGGCGTGCGCGGCTTCTACATGGCCACGCGCGTGAACGACAAGGAACTGTCCGACCCGACTTTCTTCCCCGTCTACGAAGCGATCGAGGCGCTTGGCCTGCCGATCCTGCTGCACCCGGTCTTCGTCATCGGGCACGAGCGGCTCGAGAAGCACTACCTCACCAACCTCCTTGGCAACCCTTTCGAGAGCGCGATTGCAGCGGCGCACCTCATCTTCGGCGGCGTGATGGACCGATTCCCGAAGCTCGACATCGTGCTGCCGCATGCCGGCGGTGCTTTCCCATGGCTGGTCGGGCGCCTCAATCGCGGTTGGCAAAAGCGCGCGGACCTGCAGCACATCAAGGCGAGCCCTCTCGAATACCTGCGGCGCTTTCACTACGACACGATCGGGTACTCGGACCCGGTGGTCGAATACCTGATCAAGAACGTCGGTGCCGACCGCGTGCTGATGGGGAGCGATTACTGCTTCCCGGTCGCCTACGAGCAACCGGTTGACGTCGTGGTGAACAACCCGCTGATCGCCGCAAGCGACCGGCACGCGATACTCGAGGGCAACGCGCGGCGGCTTTTGAGGCTCTAGGCATTGCAAGTTAACGAAGACTTCGTCCGCCATCCTTACTGGTGGGATGAAACCCCGCCCTGGACGCCGCCGTGCGCTCCGCTGCCGCCGCGTTGCGACGTGGCGGTCGTCGGCGGCGGCATCGCCGGTCTTTCGACCGCGCTCGAACTCGCGCGCAACGGCACGTCGGTCGTCGTGCTCGAAGCCGACGAGCTCGGGTTCAACGCGAGCTGCCGCAACAGCGGCGGCGTGAGCATTGCGATCGATGCGACCAAAGCCGCGTTCTGGCACCGGCTGGATGGCAACGGCAAGGCGCCACCCGCGGCTGAAGTGATCCGCGCCGCGGCCGACTCGCTCGCCCACACTGAAAAGTTCATCGCCGAAAATGGCATCGAATGCGAGTACGGCCGCAATGGGCGGCTTTCCTGCGCGCCAACACCGGCGTTCTACGATGTGCTGGCGCAGCGCGTGGAGCGACTCAACAAGCTAACCGATGCCGGCGCCTACATGGTGCCTCGCTCAGAACAACGATCCGAAATCGGCTCGGAAGCTTTCTACGGCACGATGGTCGTGCCTTGTTCGGGGCAACTGAACCCGGCGAAATACCATCGCGGCATCGCCGATCGTTGCATCGCCGCCGGGGTTGCGATCCATGCCGGCACGCGTGTGCATCGCATCGAGCGCTCGGGGGCCGGCTTCGATGTCTCGACGACTGCCGGCACTATCGAAGCCGCCAACGTCGTTACGGCCACCAACGCGCACGCCCAGCCGGTAGACAAGCCTGTCAATCGCAGACTCGTGCCGGTCGCGAGCCACATCATCGTGACCGAACCCCTTGCCGATACCGTAGCCGACAGCCTGCTGCCCAAGCGGCGCAGCGGCGCCGACAACCGGCGCGTGCTCGCCTTCTTCCGCCGCACCCCGGACGGGCGCCGCTTCCTGTATGGCGGGCGCGCCTCGCCGATCGAGTTGTCCGAAGTGAAGACCGCGGCGATCCTCTACCGGAACATGGTTCGCCAGTTCCCGCAGTTGGCCGGAGCGCGCGTGGGACATGCCTGGGGGTGCCGCGTGGCTTTCTCTTTCGATGCGCTCCCCCACATGGGCGCAGACGACGGGCTTTACTATGTGACGGGCTGCAACGGCAACGGCGTCGCGATGATGGGTTATCTCGGGTACCACCTCGCGCGCAAGATTCTCACCGGGCAGAAATCGGTCTGCGTGTTCGACCAGCCGAACTTCCCGAAGCCCCCCCTGTATGACGGGCGGCCGTGGTTCCTGCCGGTGGTCGCAAGCGCCTATCGGGCGCTGGACCAGGTCGATCGACTACGCACCGGAAATTGATCATGGAAACCTGGACCATCGGCTCGGCCACCGTGACCCGTATCGAAGAACAGGTCGGCCCGGTCGGCCTGCCGGTGGACAAGTTCCTCGTCGGCTTCGATCGCCAAGCCTTCGAACGCCACCTCGACTGGATGGTGCCGGATCACTTTGCGCCCGCTTCCGACCGCATGATCTCGAGCATGCATTCCTGGCTGGTCCGGACCGCAAGGCACACGATCCTCGTCGACGGATGCTGCGGCAACCACAAGGACCGGCCCTGGATGCCGCGCTTTCACCAGTTGAACACGCGCTACCTCGAAAACCTGCGCGCCACCGGTGTCGCGCCAGAAGAAATCGACATCGTGCTCTGCACGCACCTGCACGCAGACCACGTGGGATGGAATACGCGCCTGGAAAACGGCCGATGGGTGCCGACGTTCCCGCGTGCCAAGTACCTCTTTTCGGACCGCGAGGACGAGCGCTGGAACCCGGCGCGCAATCCGGCCATCCCGGCGGACAGGCGCATCCTGTACGAAGACAGCGTTCTGCCGGTGATCGAGGCCGGCCTCGCGACCAGGATCGCCGGCGCGCACGCTATCGACGACAGCCTCCTGATCGAGCCTTCGCCCGGCCACACGCCCGGTCACGTAGTCCTCAAGTTGAAGAGCAACGGCCAACACGCGCTCTTCTGCGGCGATGTGGTCCACCACGCGATCCAGGTCTATTACCCGGCGTGGAACAGCGCGTTCTGCGAGGACCCGGATCAGGCGCGGCGCACACGTCGCGGCGTGCTCGAACATTGCGCGGCGAAGCGCGCGATGCTGTTTCCTACGCACTTCGGCAAGCCGCACGTTGCGGCGATCCACGCGATGGGTGGAGCTTTTGTGCCGCAGTTCGTCAGTCCTTCGGGCTGACATCACACCCGGGATAGGCAAATCACGAAGGCTTACAGAACCGCAAGACTCGTTCTCCACTTCCGGCACCATGCCGTGCGGCGAAGCGCCGGCGCCTTGTGACCAATTGCGCCGGACTGGACCACATATCGTCACATGCACACTGGGCTCCTGCGTCGGGACGTTGGTTTTGTTCAGGTTTTTATTTTCGCTCCCAGGCATGCATCGTGCTCTTAGCTATCCGCAGGTCCTCGCCGGTAGGGATTCTGGAAAACGGCGCCTGCTAGAAGGATTCCCCTCTCGAAAGGCAAAACCCGATGAAAAACATACAACA
>CANKMT010000051.1 GCA_947482825.1 Betaproteobacteria bacterium
GCACGCCAGGCCCGGCGACTCCATCGCATCTATGACCCGACGGCTCGCCGCCAAAACCCGCCTGGTCTTCGATTACCTGCTTATGACAAAAAACTCCACCCGCCATGCCGTCGCTGCATAATTCGGCGAGAACAAATTTACCGTGGTCCAAGAACAATCCGCCTTGCCGCAGAAGTTGGAACGGCGTACCATTCGTGCCCTTTTCGGGGTGTAGCGCAGCCTGGTAGCGCGCCTGGTTTGGGACCAGGATGTCGGAGGTTCAAATCCTCTCACCCCGACCAGAGTGCAATGAGAGTTTAGTGCGTGCCCGGCTGCCCGTAGCTCAACCGGATAGAGCACCAGCCTTCTAAGCTGGGGGTTGTGGGTTCGATTCCCGCCGGGCAGGCCAGATTTCGAGTGCAGTCAATGGTGGCCGTAGCTCAACGGTAGAGTCCCAGATTGTGATTCTGGTTGTTGTGGGTTCGAATCCCATCGGCCACCCCGGTTCCTCCCAGGCAAGCGTCGCGAGGGCGTTCGGAAATCAGTCCGGCAGGTGCTCGCGTTCGAGGAGGCACACGAGCCCGTCACCCGCGCTCGTGTCGAGCCAGGTGAACGGCAATCGCGGGAACGCACGCTCGAGCGCTTCGCGATTGCGGCCGATTTCGCAGACGAGCACTCCCCGCGGCTTCAGATGGCGCTTGGCCCGCGAGATGATGCCTCGCACGAGAAGCAATCCATCTTCGCCGCCGGCGAGTGCCATGCGCGGCTCGGCAAGATATTCGCCAGGCAACCTGCGCATGCTGGCTGCGTTCACGTAAGGCGGATTCGAAACGATCAGGTCGTAGCGGCGGCGGGCGAGGCTCGCGAAGAGGTTCGAGCGCAACAGGTTCACGCGACGCCCGAGGCGGTAGTCGGCGACGTTTCGCCTCGCGACGGCCAGAGCCCCTTTCGAAAGATCCACGGCATCGATCTTCGCGCCCCGGAATGAAAGGGCGAGCAGGATCGCAAGGCAGCCGGACCCGGTGCAAACGTCCAGGGCCGATCGTACCGGGGCGCGCAAAAATGGGCCGATCGCATCCGGCAGCAACTCGGCGACGAAAGAGCGCGGCACGATCACGCGGCGATCGACATAAAACGAGTGCTCGCCCAGCCACGCCTCGTGAGTCAGGTAGGCCGTCGGAATCCTTTCCTCAATGCGCTTTTCGAGGAGTTTTTCAAGGCGCCGCGTCTGGGCGGAGGTCATCGGCACGTTGAAATTTTCGCCAAGCGTCCCCGCCGGCAGCGCGCAGGCGTGCAGGACAAGCCAGGCCGCCTCCTCACTGGCGTTGAACGTCCCGTGTCCGTACGAAAGTCGCGCCGCGCGCAGCCTGCGCGTGGCGCTGGTGACCGCCTCGCCGACTGTCAATGTTGTATCAATTCGCGGGTGAATACCGGCGCGCTCGATCTCACCCGGCGGTGGCGTCGATCTTGATCGAGTCGAACGAGGCGCTTGCGCCGGCGGCGGCCGCAAAGATCGACTCCTTCTTCTCCTCCTGCTTCGCGCCTTCGGCCGGCGGCGGGGCGGCCGGGGGGGCGACGCCGGTGATATCGCCGGCAGTGGCCTGGTTGATCAGCCAGAGCATGTTTGTGGCTGAATCCGCGTTGGCCATGGCCTCTTCCTGCGAAATCTTGCCGTCCATGAAGAGCTTGAAGAGCGCCTGCTCGAAAGTCTGCGAGCCGGGCGACATGCTCTTTTCAAGGGCTTCCTTGATCTCGTTGATCTCGCCTTTCTCGATCAGTTCGGCGACGTGCCTGGTATTGAGCAGAACTTCCACGGCAGCCAGGCGGCCGCCGGTCTTGGTCCGGATCAGGCGTTGCGAGATGATCGACTGAAGCGCGGCCGAAAGGTCGAGCAGCAGGCTCGGCCTGTTCTCCAACGGGTAGAAGTTGATGATCCTGTTCATGGCGTGGTAGCTGTTGTTCGCGTGCAGCGTGGCCAGGGCCAGGTGCCCGGACTGCGCATAGGCGAGCGCCATGCCCATCGTGTCCTTGTCGCGGATCTCGCCGATCAGGATGATGTCGGGCGCCTGTCGCAGCGCGTTCTTGAGCGCCACCGTAAAGCTCTTCGTATCGGTGCCGACCTCACGCTGGTTGACGATCGACTTCTTGTTCTGGAAGATGAATTCGACAGGGTCTTCGAGCGTGAGGATATGCCCCGCTTTGCGCTCGTTGCGGTAGTCGATCATCGACGAAAGCGAGGTCGACTTGCCCGAGCCCGTGGCGCCGACCATGAGGATCAGGCCGCGCTTGGCCATGATCACTTCCTTCAGCACTTCCGGCACCCCCAGGCTGTCCAGAGGGGGGATGCTGCCCGGGATGAACCGGACCACGACCGCGGGGCTGTTCTTCTGCCGGAAAGCGCTTATGCGAAACGCGCCAACGCCGTCGAGGGCGTAGGCCGTATTCAGCTCCAGTTCCTCCTCGTACTCCCGGATTTGCTTTTCGTTGAGGACTTCGTACAGGAGCCCTTTGACCGTTTCAGGGGTCATGACGGTCTGGTTTACCGGCACGGCATTGCCGTTGATCTTGATGTTGATTGGTGCGCCGACCGACAGGAAGATGTCCGAGGCTTTCTTCTCGGCCATCAGCTGGAAAAGCCTTTTCATCGCCGACATGTGATTACTCCCCCCGGGGTGACACTGGAGCCGACGACTAATCGCCGCGCAGCAATTCGTTCAGGCTGGTCTTTGCGCGCGTCTGGGCATCCACTCGCTTGACGATCACCGCGCAAGACAGTCCGTACCTGCCGTCAGCCGAGGGCAGCGTGCCGGGCACGACAACCGATCCCGACGGGACGCGGCCGTAGGTGACTTCACCCGATGCGCGGTCGTAAATACGAGTGCTCTGGCTGATGAACACGCCCATCGAAAGTACGCTGTTTTCCTCCACGATCACGCCTTCGACGACTTCGGACCGGGCCCCGATGAAGCAGTTGTCTTCGATGATGACCGGGTTCGCCTGGATCGGCTCCAGCACGCCGCCGATTCCCACGCCCCCCGACAGGTGGACGTTTTTGCCAATCTGCGCGCAGGATCCCACGGTAGCCCATGTGTCGACCATTGTTCCTTCGTCAACATAGGCGCCGATGTTCACGTAGGAGGGCATGAGGACGACGTTCCTTGCGACAAACGAACCGCGCCGGGCCATGGCCGGGGGCACTACGCGAAAGCCGCCGGCGGCAAACCGGCCTTCGTCAAAGCCAGCGAACTTGCTGGGCACCTTGTCATAGTACAGGGTGCCCCCGCCTGCGATGACGCCGTTGTCGGCCAGCCGGAACGATATGAGTACAGCCTTCTTGATCCACTGGTGCGTGGTCCAGGCGCCGCCGACCTTTTCGCACACCCGGAGGGTCCCGGCGTCGAGGCCGGCGATCACGTGTTCCACCGCTTCGCGGATTGGCGCCGATGCGGAAGTCGGGCTCAGGCTTGCCCGGTCCTCCCAGGCTTGGTCAATTATTCCTTGTACGCCTTGCATGGATTTACAGGCCTTCCGCAAATTTCGCTATGCGTTTGATTGCCTCGACACAGTCCGCCAGAGGCTGCACAAGCGCAACGCGGACATAGTTCCGTCCGGGGTTCAAGCCGTCGATGTCACGGCCAAGAAAACTACCCGGAAGGACGAGCACATTATAGTCGCGGAGCAATTCGCTCGCGAACCGGGTGTCGTCAATAGGCGTGCGTATCCATAGGTAAAATCCGCCGTCGGGCATGCTCGTGGCCAGAGGTTCCTGGATCAACGGCAGGACAGCCCGGTACTTCTCGGCATATAGGCGACGATTGGCCACTACGTGGTCCTCATCCCGCCACGCTGCGATCGATGCGCGTTGCACCGTAACGCTCATTGCGCTGCCGTGATAGGTCCTGAACAGCAGAAAATTCTTGAGCAGCGCCGCGTCGCCTGCGACAAACCCGGACCGCATGCCCGGGGCATTGGATCGCTTCGAGAGGCTCGAGAACACCACAAGCCTTGGGTATCCGGTGCGCCCGAGGACGGATGCGGCCTGCATCGCGCCGATCGGCGGGGCTGTTTCGTCGCAATACACCTCTGAATAGCATTCATCGGCAGCGATCACGAAGCCGTGGCGGTCGGACAGTTCGAAGAGGGCGCGCCAGTCCTCGAGGTTCATTACTGCGCCACTTGGATTTGCCGGCGAGCACGCGTAGACGAGTTGAACGTCTCTCCAAGTGTCGTCCGGGAGGGAACCGTAATCGGGTTTGAACCCCGAATCCGCCGTGGTGTTCAGGAAGACCGGCGATGCGCCTGCGAGCACCGCCGCCCCTTCATAAATCTGGTAGAACGGATTCGGGCATGCCACGAGGGCTCGGCCGCGTGAAGGATCGATAACGGTCTGCGCAAAGGCGAACAGGGCTTCACGGGAACCGTTGACTGGGAGGACCTGCGTGGCGGGGTCGATTTCCGATACGCCGTACCTTCGGATCAGCCATGCGGCGACCGCCTCGCGGAGTTCGGGCAAACCTGCAGTTGCCGGATACGCGGACAAGCCGTCCAGGTTTGCCACGAGTGCGGCCGTGACCAATCCTGGAGTGGGGTGCTTGGGCTCGCCGATTGAAAGGTTGATGGCAGGGTATGCGTGATCCGGGACAATGCCGGCGAGCAGGAACCGCAGCCTTTCGAAAGGGTAGGGCTGGAGTCTTGCGAGGCGCGGATTCACGGGAAAAGGCGGGCGTCCAGCCGCCGGAACCGGGCTAATGGCTGGCATGCGGGTCACCAGGCAGGAGCGCGTCGAAAGCGACATGCGGTTCCGGTCTCCATCCGCGTTTGCGATGGTCGACCACGACTGTCGTGAAGATGCCGCCCCGCACGTTGAACCTCGCGGAGAGCCTGAGATAGCGGGGGCGGGTCGCCGCTACGAGGTCGCCCAGTATCCGGTTGGTCACGGCCTCGTGATAGGCGCCTTGCTCGCGGTACGACCAGACGTAAAGCTTGAGCGACTTCAATTCGATGCAAGTCTTGTCCGGCACGTAATCGAGCAGCAATGTCGCGAAATCCGGCTGTCCGGTCATCGGGCAAAGGCAGCTGAACTCCGGGATTTCCATGTGAATCCGGTAATCCCTGCGCGGGTTCGGATTCGGAAAAGTCTGCAGCTTGCTGCTCGGTCGGGAGGGCATTTCGACGCGCGGATGGGAGTTGGGAGAAGACGGCCTGGAGCGTGAAAATGGTATCATAGCGTGCTGATTTACCGTGGCTGATTGTCGATCGATTCGAGCGTATTCCGGTCGCGCCACGGCCTGACGAACCTCCGAAAAAACCAAGATTCCGTGCGTCTCACCCAGATCAAGCTGTCAGGTTTCAAGTCGTTTGTCGAACCCACAGGGATTCACGTGCCCGGTCAACTGGTCGGCATCGTCGGACCCAACGGATGCGGCAAGTCCAATGTGATCGACGCGGTGCGCTGGGTGCTCGGCGAATCGCGGGCCTCCGCATTGCGCGGGGAATCGATGATGGACGTGATCTTCAACGGCTCGGTGAACCGCAAGCCCCTTGCCCGCGCCAGCGTCGAGCTGATATTCGACAACACGCTCGGTCGCGCGACCGGCCAGTGGTCGCAGTATGCGGAGATTTCCGTCAAGCGCGTCCTGCAGCGCGACGGGGAGTCGTCTTACCACATCAACAATACGCACGTCCGCAGGCGCGACATCACGGATATTTTCCTCGGCACTGGCCTCGGCCCGCGCGCTTACGCGATCGTCGAACAGGGGATGATTTCGCGTGTCATCGAGGCGAAGCCCGAGGAACTGCGCGTATTTCTGGAGGAAGCTGCAGGCGTTTCCCGGTACAAGGAGCGGCGGCGCGAAACCGAGAATCGGCTTTCCGACACGCGGGAGAATCTTTCAAGAGTGACGGATATCCGCCTGGAGCTTGGCACGCAGATCGAAAAACTCGAGAAGCAGGCGGAAGTGGCCGGACGCTACCAGGATCTCCAATCGGGACTGCTGGCCAAGCAGCACCTGCTCTGGTTCCTGCGACGGCGCGATGCGGCCGCCGAGAGGGAGCGTCATGCACAGGAAATCGTGCGCTCGGGCAACGAGTTCGAATCGGAGACTGCAAACCTCAGGGAAACCGAAAGCCGGATAGAAACTGCACGGACGGCCCACTATACGGCAGGCGATGGGTTGAACGCAGCCCAGGCTGCGCTGTACGGTGCCAATTCCGAAGTGGCCCGGCATGAATCCGAGTTGCGCCACGTGGAGGAAACGCGGCAAAGGCTCGAAAACCGCCACATCGAACTGCGGGCCCAACTCGGTTCATGGCGCGAGCAGCGGTCCCAGCTGACCCAGGCCTTGCATATGTGGGCCAATCGTCATGTCGGTGCAAAGCAACGTGTCGGCGAGTCGCAGCTCGCACTCGCGGCCGAGAGCGATAAGCTCCCCCATGCGGAACAAGCATTCCGCGTCGCCCAGGATCGTTTGAACGAGGTCCGCAGCCAGGCCATGCAGGCGGAAAGCCGCTACCAGATAGAGCAAACCAACCTCGGGTACGCCGAACGGGCCGCACAGTCGCTCGCACAACGCGACCAAAGGCTCAACGCGGAATTGGAGACGCTGGACCAGCCTGACTTCCAGGCACAGCAGGAACATGAACGTCGGGTCGAGGATCTGGCCCGCGAGATCGAGGCAGCGCAGGGCGAGACCGCTGCATTGCAGGAGGCCTGCGCCGCTTTGGACCGTGACCGGCAGGCAGCCGTCGGGCGGCTGAACGAGGCCCTGCGCGAGCACAGCGCGACTGAAGCGCAGTTGGCGACATTGAGGCAAGTCCAGGAGTCGATGGCCGAAGATGGCAAGCTTGTCGAGTGGCTGGAGCGCCATGGCTTGTCCGATTCACCGCGATTCTGGCAACGAGTGAGGATCGAAGCGGGTTGGGAGACGGCGGTCGAGGCCATACTTCGCGAGCGGTTGCATGCGCACGAACTCGGTTCGGCGGCGTTGCTCCCCGCCCTTGCAGGCGACAAGCCCCCGGCGAAGGCGAGTTTCTACTCGCGTACATTGCAACCGCGCGTTGAAAGTACAGAAGGGCATGCACCGCTTGCCGGCAAGGTCGCTGCGACCGACCCGGGAATCGGTGGGGCGATCGCAGACTGGCTTTCCGGCGTTTACGTTGTGGAAGGAATTCCGTCCGAGTCCGCGCGGACAGCGCTCCCGTCCGGCGCCTGCCTGGTCAATCGCGAAGGGCATCGGTTCTCCCGCCACACGGCTAGCTTCCACGCGCCCGATGCAACCGATTCGGGCCTCCTTGTTCGCCAGGCCCAGATTGATGCGTTGGATAAGCGATGCGCCACCTTCCTATTGCAGCTTGAATCGGCTCGCAACGAAGTGGGCGGACGTGAAAATGACCTTGTCACGAAACAAGCCGAATTGGCGCTGGCGCGCGATAAGGCAGCGGAACTGCAGGGTAGCGCCCACGAAGCAAGCATCGAGCTGCTCAAGCTGACTCAGGCTGCCGAAAGGTATCGCGAGCGCAGCGGCCAGATCAGGGCGGAACTCGATGGGATCGCGATCGAGACGCAAAAGTCGCTTGCGCGAAAATCCGAAATCCTTGCGGCTATCGAAGGGATCGGAAACGAGATTTCGACCCTCAAGAAAGGGCTGGAAGAAGTCAGGCAGGCGCATGTTGGCGCGGAGGTCGGGCTCGCCGAGCAGCGCCGGTCCTTGCAGCAATCCGAGCGCGCGGCGCAGGAGGCGGTCTTTGCCGAACGCGAATGCGGGTCGAAGATCAGCGAGATCGACAATTCCGTGAAGATCATCGACCAGCAGATCGAGCGGGCCGACCTCGATTTGGTCAAGCTGACCGAGGAACTCGCCATCGACCCGATCCCAGCGGTGCGGGCGGCGCTGGACATCGCCATCGATACGCGCATCGGTTGCGAAAAGACGTTGTCCGAGGCTCGCAATACGGTTGAGGCTGCGGCTGCCGCACTAAGGGCGATTGAAGAGGAACGCTCGCAGGTCGAAGGCCGCATGGAACCCTTGCGCGAACGGATGGGCGAACTGCGGCTGAAGGAGCAGGCGGCGAGGATCAACCAGGACCAGTTTGCCGCGCAGCTTGGCGAGGCTGGGGCCGACGAAGCCAAACTCGCGATCGAGGCAGAGGACGCGCCGCGGCCGTCCGCGCTTCAGTCCGACATCACGCGGCTCAACCAGTCGATCACCGAACTGGGCGCGGTGAATCTCGCGGCGCTCGAGGAATTGAAGACGAGCAGCGAGCGCAAGGGCTTCCTCGATTCCCAGTCCGCGGACCTCGACGAGGCGGTAAAGACTCTCGAAGATGCGATCCGGAGAATCGACCGCGAAACGCGCGAATTGCTGCGCGAAACATTTGAAAGCGTGAACCGGCACTTCGGTTCCCTGTTTCCGATGCTCTTTGGCGGCGGGGAGGCCAGGCTGATCATGACCGGCGAAGAGATTCTCGATGCGGGCGTGCAGGTCATGGCACAGCCGCCGGGCAAGCGTAACAGCAGCATCCAGCTTCTTTCGGGCGGGGAAAAGGCGCTGACGGCGATCTCACTCGTGTTCGCGCTCTTCCAACTGAATCCCGCGCCCTTCTGTCTCCTCGACGAAGTCGACGCGCCGCTGGACGATTCGAACACTCAGCGGTTCTGCGACCTTGTAAAGAAGATGTCTTTGCAGACTCAGTTCCTGTACATCAGCCACAACAAGATCACCATGGAAATGGCGAGCCAGCTCGTCGGCGTGACGATGCAGGAGTCGGGAGTGTCGCGCGTCGTGGCCGTCGACATCGATGAAGCCCTGCGCATGCGAGAGGAACTCGCGGCCTGACCGCGCCCGCCGCGATGAGCGAATTGCAAATCAGCCTGCTGGCGATCGGCGCGGTGGCAGTCATTGCGGTGTTCGCTTTCAACAAGTGGCAGGAGTATCGTGCCGGGCGAGCAGCCGACGAGGCCTTCAAGTCCCGGCATCCGGACGTTCTCGTCGACCTTCCGGGCACGGCTGACCTCGTACCAAAGGCTTCAGTGCTGGAGGCGCCGAGGATCGAGCCCGTCCTGTCGCAGAAGGCCGAAGCACTCGAGCCGGCAGCGGCGCCCCATGAGGCGGTTTCCAGCGTACTGGATGCGCGCATCGACTACGTGATCGAGTTGAGCGGGGAGGGGGCCGTGGTCGCCGCCTCGGCTTCCGAAGGTTGGGCTGGCATCGAGCATCGATTTCCGCGCCGCGTCATCCTTGCCGGCCTCATTGATGGTCAAAGGGTGTCGGCAGGGCCCGGAGCCACCGGCGACAAGCTCGAAGCGGCCCTGCAAATGGTCAGCCGCAGTGGGGTCGTGAGCGAAAGTGAGCTGCTCGAATTCAGGTCCTCGGTCGAAACGCTTGCCTCTAGGCTGAATCTGGCTGCGAAAGCGCCCGAAATGCGGGAAGCATTGGATGCCGCACGCTCGCTGGACGGGATCTGTGCGCAAGCGGACATCCAGGTGGCCTTCCATGTTGTCGCTGAATCCGGAGGAGCCTTTGCCGGCACCAAGGTGCGAGCCGCCGCGGAGGCCGCCGGTTTCCTATTGGACGCGCACGGCCGCTTTGCGTTGAGCGACGAGGAAGGACGTGAACTCTATGAATTGGCGGACCGCAGTGGAGCGAAGTTCACTGCGGCCGCGATGAAGGATGCCACGCCTCAGGCGCTCACCCTTTCCATGGATGTCCCGAGGGCGCCGGACACGCAGCGCACTTTCGATGCCATGGTGAGGTTCGGCAAGCACCTCGCGCAATTGCTGGGCGGCCGACTGGTGGACGACAACAATCATCGGCTGGACGAACGAGCCATCGCGGCGATCAACGCCCAGCTCCTGGTCGTGCGCAGGAACCTGGAGGCTCAAGGGATTGCACCCGGCAGCGGGCTCGCGCTCCGTTTGTTTTCCTGACGCAAGCCGATGGTCATCCCAGGGCCGGTGCGCAAGGAGGCCGAGGCTTTGCGCCGCGAGATCGAGGAGCACAACAGGCGTTATTACCTGCTGGACCAACCGAGTATCCCTGACGCCGAGTACGATCGCCTCTTCCGTCGCCTGCAGGAGATAGAGACCGGCTTTCCGGAGCTTGCGCTCCCCGACTCGCCGACCCTGCGAGTTGGTGCGCCCCCGCTGGCGCAATTCGCTGCGGTGGCGCATCGCGTCCCTATGCTTTCGCTGAACAATGCCTTTTCCGCTGGTGAGGCCAGGGCTTTCGACGAGCGTGTGCGCAAGGCATTGCAGGTTGACCAAGTCGAATACGCGGTCGAACCGAAATTCGACGGGCTTGCGATCAGCCTCACCTATCGTGACGGGGTCTTTGTGCAGGGGGCGACCCGTGGCGATGGCGGCACCGGGGAAGATGTGACTCCAAACCTGCGCACGGTGCGTTCGATCCCTTTGCGCTTGCCCGAGGCGGTTGGCGGCGCGGCATTGGAAGTGCGCGGGGAAGTTCTCATGTTCCGGCGCGATTTCGATGCACTGAATGGGCGACAGCGCGCGTCGGGGGAGAAGGAGTTTATGAATCCTCGCAATGCGGCAGCGGGAGGGTTGCGACAGTTGGACTCCCGCATTACCTCGCGCCGGCTGTTGCGGTTCTTTGCTTACGCGGTGGCAGAACCAGACCTTTCCGCGAAAACACATTCGGAAATGCTCGACAGGCTCAAGGGAATGGGTTTCCCTGTGGCAGGGGAGCGCGAAACCGTCTCAGGCATAGAGGGACTTCTCGGCTACTTCGCCAAGATTGGCGTGCTGCGCGCAAAACTGCCCTATGCGATCGACGGCGTCGTGTACAAGGTGAACCGGCTGGATTGGCAGCAGCAACTCGGATTTGTATCGCGTGCGCCGCGCTTCGCCATCGCGCACAAGTTTCCCGCCGAAGAGGAGTTCACGGAGGTCATCGGTATCGACGTGCAGGTCGGCCGGACAGGTGCTATCACTCCGGTCGCTCGCCTGAAGCCGGTGTTCGTTGGGGGTGTCACGGTCACCAACGCAACGCTTCACAATGAGGACGAACTTCGGCGCAAGGACGTTCGTGCGGGCGATACGGTCATCGTGCGCCGCGCGGGCGACGTCATTCCCGAAGTGGTTTCCGTGGTGATGGAAAAACGCCCCCCGCAAAGCGTGTCGTTCTCGATGCCAGTCCAATGCCCGGTGTGCGGCTCTGCGATAACGAAATCGCCGGACGAGGTAGTTGCCCGGTGTTCGGGCGGTCTCTTCTGCGCGGCCCAGCGAAAGCAGGCGCTGCTCCATTTTGCGAGTCGAAGGGCCCTGGACATTGAAGGGCTTGGCGAAAAACTGGTGGACCAATTGGTCGATGGCAATCTGGTGCGCACCCCCGCCGACCTTTACGCGCTCGGGCTTGCTCAATTGTCCGGCCTGGATCGGATGGCGGAGAAATCCGCCGAAAACATCCTTGCGGCGCTGGATCGCTCCCGCAACACGACCCTGCAGCGCGTCATCTACGCGCTGGGGATCCGGAACGTTGGCGAAAGCACGGCGCGGGACCTTGCCGCGCATTTCGGCAGCCTTGATCGCCTGATGGAAGCCGGGTTGGACGCCCTCGAGCGGGTACCTGATGTGGGCCCCGTGGTTGCGAAATCGATCCGCCAGTTCTTTGACGAGCCTCATAACCTTCAGGTGATCAAGGGGCTGCGTGATGCCGGACTCGTATGGGGGGAAGGCGAGGGAAGGAGGGAGGCGAACAGTCGCGTATCCCGGATTTTCGTGCTCACCGGAACATTGCCGACCCTGACTCGCGATGAGGCCCATGCAATGATCGAGGCCCGGGGGGGCAAGGTGTCAGGATCGGTTTCGAAGAAGACCGACTATGTCCTGGCAGGCGACGATGCGGGAGTCAAACTCGATAAGGCGAAGTCGCTTGGCGTGAAAGTCATCGACGAAGGAGAATTCTTGCGACTCATGGAAGGATCTGAATGAATTCAGTGCGCACTTTAAGGAAGGCCGTATTTCCTGTCGCCGGGCTCGGCACTCGATTCCTGCCCGCTACCAAGGCGAGCCCGAAGGAAATGATGCCTATCGTGGACAAGCCGCTCATCCAGTACGCGGTTGAAGAGGCAGCCTCCGCGGGGATCACCGACATGGTTTTCGTCACGGGCAGAAACAAGCGCGCCATTGAGGACCATTTCGATAAGGCGTACGAGATCGAGAATGAACTCGCGGCAAAGGGCAAGCAGAACCTTGTCGACCTCGTCCAGCAAGTGCTGCCGCGGGGTTGCCGGTGCATTTACATTCGCCAGGCAGAGCCATTGGGACTCGGACATGCAGTGCTTTGCGCTCAGCCCGCCATTGGCGATGAACCCTTTGCCGTGATCCTCGCCGATGACCTTGTCTCGGCCGACCCGCCAGTCATGGCGCAAATGGCGGCACTCTTCGAACGGGAGCAGTGCTCTATCCTCGGCGTGGAAGACGTGCCGGCCGACAAGACCGCAAGCTATGGGATCGTCAGCCCGGAACTGTCAGGCAGCAGTCTCACGGCGATCAGGGCGATCATCGAGAAGCCTGATCCATCTGAAGCGCCATCCACACTTGCCGTTGTCGGGCGATACGTGCTCACGCCTGGCGTGTTCCGACACCTGGCGGCGGCAAAGCCGGGACGCGGTGGCGAAATCCAACTGACGGACGCGATCGAGGCCATCCTCGCGGAAGAGCGTGTCCTGGCTTACCGGTTTTCCGGAGAGCGGTACGATTGCGGCTCCAAGCTCGGATACCTGAAAGCGATGGTCGAATTCGGCCTTCGCCACCCGGAAGTCGGCACCGAGTTTGCCCAGTTCCTGACGCGGCGCAAGTAGCATGCGCGACCCCCGGCAGGCGTGGGAAATGCTTCACAATGCGGACGTGGTCTGCAGTGCGGCGGAAGTTCGAAATGCGATCAGAAATCTCGCCGCGGCGATTTCGGACGATCTGGCTGAAAAGTACCCGCTTGTGCTTTGCGTGATGGGCGGGGCGGTCTTTTTTGCCGGTCAAATCCTTCCGCTCCTTCATTTCCCGCTCGATTTCGACTACATCCACGTCACGCGATACGGAGACGTAACAGTGGGTACAAAGGTGGACTGGCGAGTGGCGCCTCCGGAATCGGTGCGCGGCCGGACGGTGCTTGTGCTGGATGACATTCTGGACGGAGGGCATACGATGGCCGCCATTCGCGACCGCATCCTCGGACTTGGCGCAACCGCTTTCCTTTGTGCCGTCCTGACGGAGAAAGACCTGGATGTCGCCAAGCCGATCAAGGCTGATTTCGTGGGATTGAAGATCCCGGACAGGTTCGTGTTCGGCTGCGGCATGGATGCCCGCGGATATTGGCGGAATCTGCCGGAAATCTATGCCTTGAAGGAGGCGTGACCTTGCTTGCGATCATCGGCGGGAGCGGCCTTGTTCGCCTTTCCAATTTAGAGCGGGCAGAGCGGCGGGAGATGAGCACGCCGTACGGGGCGCCCTCGGCTCCCCTCGCCGTGGGTACCATCAACGGGCGTCCCGTCGCTTTCCTTGCGCGCCATGGCGACGAACACACCATCGCGCCGCACGAGATCAACTATCGCGCAAACATATGGATGCTCAAGGAGCAGCAGGTCAGTCGGATCGTGTCGGTTGCAGCAGTGGGGGGTATCAGGAAGGAGTTCGGGCCGGGCGCGCTGGTCGTCCCCAGCCAGATCATTGACTACACGTGGGGGCGGAGGTCGACGTTTTTCGAAGGGGCCGGCGCTCCTGTGACGCATATTGATTTTACGGAACCCTATGCGGACGGACTGCGCAAAGAGATCCTGCGTGCAGGCAGCGCCTGCGCCGAACCCATCGCGGACGGCGGCGTATATGCTGCAACCCAGGGGCCGCGACTGGAAACCGCCGCCGAGATCGATCGCCTCGAAATGGACGGTGCGGACGTGGTGGGAATGACAGGCATGCCGGAAGCGGCGCTTGCGCGTGAATTGGGTCTCGACTATGCGGCGATCGCGGTGGTAGCCAACCATGCCGCGGGT
The DNA here is from genome assembly GCA_947482825.1 of Betaproteobacteria bacterium. GTDB lineage: Bacteria > Pseudomonadota > Gammaproteobacteria > Burkholderiales > SG8-39 > SZAS-79. Next base: position 13,984 of record CANKMT010000051.1, read on the forward strand.
CGGGGAGACAGCGCCCAGGGGATTTCAATGGAGACCATCGGACTCGTTCTGGAGGATGCAATGCGGAGAGTGCGCAGGATCATCGAAAGGCTGGCCGTCCAATGATTCGCGAAGTATTGAAAATGGGCGACCCGCGACTCCTTCGAGTCGCCAGGCCGGTCGCAGGGTTCGGCACGCCGGAACTGAGTGCCCTGCTTGCCGACATGCATGACACGATGGAGCATCTCGATGGTGCCGGACTTGCGGCGCCGCAAATTGGGGTCGACCTGCGGGTCGTTGTGTTCGGCGTCAGCAACAATCCGCGATACCCGCATGCCGAAGATGTGCCGTATACCGTCCTGATCAATCCCGTGATCGAGCCTCTCTCGGAACAGTTGGAAGAGGGTTGGGAAGGCTGCCTGTCCGTTCCCGGACTTAGAGGCATTGTTCTCAGATTCGCCCGTTTGCGGTATCGGGGTTGCGACGCAACCGGTGCGCCGATCGACAGGGAGGCCGAGGGGTTCCATGCAAGGGTCGTCCAGCACGAATGCGATCACCTCGATGGGATCCTCTACCCCATGCGGGTGCGCGACTTCAGTCGCTTCGGATTCATCGAGGCGTTGTTTCCGAACCAGGAAATCAAGGACGATTAGTGCACGAAGCCGGCGGGAGTGGGTGCCTCCTGCCGCCGTCAGACGTGCAATTCCTCCAACAGATCCTGCTCTAGCATCAGGACCACGCGTTGGTTCGACAAGGATTCGCCTGCAACGAGGAACACGTCCTCTGCGCGATCTCCCAGCGTGTTGATCTTCGCGCTGTGCAGGTTGACGTTGTAGCGAGCAAGGACCCGGGCGACTCCGTAGAGCAGCCCCGGCCGGTCGCTGGCGACTACGGAAAGCACGTGCAAGGTGCCGCGCTCGTCCGGGCGGATGTCCACTGCGGGGGTCACGGGGAAATGCCTGACCCTGCGTGAAATCCGGCCGCGGGCCGAAGGGCCGAGAGGAGTATCGGAGGCGATTTCCAGAGCGAGCTCGGATTCGATCAGGCTGATCATGTCCCGATAGTGGGCCGCCTTGCCGCGGCCCATAATGAGGAACGTATCGAGCGCGTAGCCGTGCCGGGTCGTATGGATCTTCGCTTCGACGATGTTGAAATTTGCGCGTTCGAAATAGCCGCAGATCCGGGCGAACAGTTCCTTCCTGTCGGGGGTGTAGATCATTACCTGCAACCCCTCGCCGAAGCTCGAAAGGCGGGCACGCACGACCGCCTTTGCGGAGTCGACGCGATAGTGCAGGTTGCGCGTCTGCCATGCGATCTCCTGCGCATCATGGCGCAGGAAGTAAGCGGTATCCAATTGCGACCAGAAACGGTCCTTGACCGAATCCGAAAGCGCATACAGGCGCAGCAGTCGCATTGCCTCGGCCTGGGTGTCGGCAACGGCAGAGTCAAGCTTGAGTTCGCCGCCCGTGAGCAACCGCCTGGCCGCGCGGAAAAGGTCTTCGAGCAATTTCGCCTTCCACGCGTTCCATACCTTGGGGCTTGTGCCACGCACGTCGGCGACCGTGAGAAGGTAAAGCGCCACGAGCCGCCGTTCGGTCCCGGTTGTCGCTGCAAACGACTTGACGACGTCCGGGTCGGAGATGTCCTGCTTTTGCGCAACCGATGACATCGTGAGGTGATGGGTGACGAGGAAGGTGACGAGGTCGATGTCGTCGGCCGCGAGCCCGTGTCCGCGCCCGAACCGGCGCACATCGGCCGCGCCGAGGGCCGAATGGTCCCCGCCGCGACCCTTGGCAATGTCGTGGTAAAGGGCGGCGACATACAGCAGCCACTTGCGGTCGAATCCGCTCATGACCTGGCTTGCGAGCGGAAACTCATGGGCGAGTTCGGGCATGGTGAAGCGGCGCAGGTTGCGGACGACCATCAGGATGTGCTGGTCCACCGTGTAGACGTGGAACAGGTCATGCTGCATCTGCCCGACGATGCGCCCGAACTCGGGTATGTAACGGCCGAGGATGCCGTATTGATTCATGCGCCTGAATTCGTGCACTATGCCGCGTGGCTGCTGGAGCATCTGAAGAAAGAGGAGCCGGTGCAGCGCGTTGCGCCGATAGCCTGCATCGATGAGGCGTCGCGCGCGCCAGAGCGACCGCAAGGTCTGTGCCGTCATTCCGCGCAACTCCTGGTGCTGTTGCATCAACAGGAAGCTTTCCAGGATCGCGGCGGGCTCGCTCTCGAACAAGCGTTCGCTGCGTGCGTCCAGCAGTTCCCCGCGGACCTGGAATCGCTCGTTGAGCACGCGGGGCCGCGCGAGGGGGCGCTGGGTGAGGCGCGCTCCCAGGTTCTGCAGGAGGATCGTGTTCAATTGCGTGATCGCCTTCGCCGCGCGGAAATACCTTTGCATCAGGACTTCGCTTGCGCGGCGCGTTCCTGTCGCGGTGCATTTCATCTGGCCGGCAAGCGCGGTCTGGTAATCGAACACGATGCGGTCTTCGCGCCGCCCTGCGAGGTAGTGAAGCCGGATGCGCAGTTCCTTGAGCAACTCCTCATTGCGCCCCAGTTCGAAGGCTTCCGCACGGGTGATCAACCCGTGGGACTCCAGGTCTCGCCAGCGCTTGCCTATGCCCGAAGCTGACGCGATCCAGCGGATCGTCTGGAGGTCGCGCAAGCCGCCAGGCGCCTCCTTGAGGTTGGGTTCGAGCGCATACGGCGTGTCCTGGTGCTTGGCGTGGCGGTGTTCCTGCTCGAGGCGCTTGGCTTCGAAGAAATCCTCGCTGTCCAGCTGCGTTTGCATCGTCGCAACGAGATTGCCGAACAGGCTGGGACTCCCGCAAACCCGGCGTGCTTCAAGCAAGGATGTTTGCACGGTGATGTCCACCGATGCGGCCTGCAGGCAGTCATCGATCGTCCTCACGCTGTGACCGACTTCCAGTCCGACATCCCAAAACAGCCCTACCAGGGTCTCGAGCTTTTCTTTTTCATGTGCTCTTGGCTCACGCTCGATGAGGATGAGGATGTCAATGTCCGAGTACGGGAATAGTTCGCCGCGGCCGTAGCCGCCGACCGCGACCAGGCAGGCGCCGCGTGGCATGGCAGCACTTTTCCAGAGGGAAGTCAGCGCCCGATCGATCAGCCTTGCATGTTCCCGGAGAATGCGCGCAGGCGAAGCGTGTACGGAGAATCCGGTCCGCAGCTCCCTGCGCCCGGCTTGCAGGAGCGCCCGTGTCCTGTCGACCGGGGAGGGGGCCGCGCAGGCTGCCGCGACCATGGGCTAACTGATGACGGGGGGAGGGGGCGGCGCGCCGGCTGACCTCGTCAGCACGTCATAACCATCATGGGTAACTAGCACGGTGTGCTCCCACTGAGCGGACAAGCTATGGTCCTTGGTCACGATGGTCCAGCCATCCGAAAGTTCACGGATTGCCGGCTTTCCCGCATTGATCATGGGCTCGACCGTAAACGTCATGCCTTCTTCAAGTTGCAGGCCGGTCCCGGGCTTGCCGTAATGGAGCACCTGCGGATCCTCGTGGAACTTTCTCCCGATGCCGTGCCCGCAAAACTCACGAACGATCGAATAGCCGTGCTTTTCCGCATGGGCCTGGATCGCGGCGCCGATATCGCCCAGCCTTGTTCCCGGCCGGACGCGGGCAATCCCGATCCACATGCATTCGTACGTGACATCGCATAACCGCCGAGCCTGGATGCTCGGCTCACCGACGTAGTACATCCTGCTTGAATCGCCGTGAAAGCCGTCTTTGATTACGGTGACGTCGATGTTGAGCACATCGGAAGGCTTCAAAACGCGCTCGCCGGGGATTCCGTGGCACACCTGATGATTGACTGAGGTGCAGATCGACTTCGGGAAGGGCTTGTAACCGGGGGGGGCGTAATTGAGCGGGGCGGGGACGGTGCCTTGCTCGTTGATCATGTAGGCATGGCAAAGGTCGTTAAGCTTCCCGGTCGTGACGCCCGGTTTCACGTAGGGCGCGATGAAATCGAGTACCTCCGAGGCGAAGCGGCCGGCGAGGCGCATTTTCTCGATCTCGTCCGGGGTTTTGAGGGTCACTGCCATGGAGCGGTCGACTTTGGGCTTGCGCAGAGCCTTCGAGAAGGGCGTGAGGATACGGGAATAGCGTTCCGGAGGCAATCAGTGTTGAGTCTTGAGCCCTGATTATGCTAGAATTTCGGGCTGACTGAGGAAGACTGGGCTCCGGTTCGAAGGGGCGACGCGGATTTCCTCGGCCAAATTTCCCGCCCGTCGTTTTAGGGTGCCCCTGCCGACTGTTTTCCGGCGGAGGTTTCGCGGCGCATGGGCGGTAGTGATCAACCCTAAACAAGGACCAGTCGATGTCGGTAACCATGCGTGAAATGCTCGAGGCGGGCGTCCATTTCGGACACCAGACCCGCTACTGGAACCCGAAGATGGAGCAGTTCATTTTCGGCCATCGCAACAAGATCCACATCATCAACCTCGAGAAAACCCTGGTCTTGTATCAGGGCGCCCTCAAGTTTATCCGCCAGCTGTCTGCGAACAAGGGAAATCTGCTGTTCGTCGGCACCAAGCGTCAGGCGCGCGAGATCGTGAAGGAAGAGGCGTTGCGCTGCATTTCGCCCTTCGTCGATCATCGCTGGCTCGGCGGAATGCTTACGAATTTCAAGACCGTCAAGCAGTCGATCAAGCGCCTGAAGGAAATGGAACTGATGGCCCAGGACGGGTCGTTCGAAAGAATCGCCAAGAAAGAGGCGCTCGGGTTGCAGCGCGAGATGGACAAGCTGCAGCGCAGTCTCGGCGGGATCAAGGATCTCGCCAGCCTGCCGGACGCCCTGTTCGTAATCGACGTCGGTTACCACAAGGGAGCCATTACCGAGGCTAACAAGCTCGGTATCCCGGTGGTTGCGGTCGTTGACACCAACCACTCGCCGGAAGGGATCGACTATGTCATTCCCGGCAACGATGATTCGAGCCGCGCCATCAGACTGTACGCCCGGGGTGTTGCGGACGCCGTTCTGGAAGGGCGGACCCAGTCGGTTGAAAGGGTCATCGCCGCCTCGCGTGACGAATTCGTGGAAGTCAATGAAGAAACCGGCGCCTGAATCAAGCCAGGCGCAACCTGAGCACAAGGGGCCGCGGGCCCCTTTTTTTGAATCTATTGCCGGCAAAACGGCAGGAGCAAGGTGATGGCGGACATAACTGCGGCGTTGGTCAAGGAACTGCGCGAGATGACCGGGCTGGGAATGATGGAGTGCAAGAAGGCGCTTCAGGAAACAGGCGGCGACATAGGCAAAGCCGAGGAATTCCTGCGCATCCGAAGCGGCGCAAAGGCAAGCAAAGCGGCCAGCCGTGTCGCGGCAGAAGGTGTGATCGGTGTCTACGTAGCTGGCGACGGGAAGGTAGGGGCGCTGGTCGAGTTGAACTGCGAAACGGATTTTGTGGCAAGGAACGAGGACTTCCTCGACTTTTCCAGCAAGCTGGCCGAGATCGTCGCCAACGAGGATCCTGTCGATCCTGCGGCGCTCGCCGCGCTGGCGATCGATGGTTCCGGCATCGAGGCGCGGCGTCAGGCCCTCGTGCAGAAGATCGGCGAGAATATTTCCATCCGGCGCTTTCGCCGGATCGCTGCGGTGGGCAGGTTGTCCCGGTACGTCCACGGCAGCAAGATCGGCGTTCTCGTCGATCTTGAAGGTCCCGAGGAAGCGGGCAAGGATGTCGCCATGCATATCGCGTTTTCCAAACCGCGCTACCTGAGGAAGGAAGACGTGCCCGCGGAAACAGCGGCGAAGGAACACGAGATCCTGGCGGCGCGTGCGAGCGAATCAGGCAAGCCTGCGGAGATCGTGGCCAAAATGGTCGATGGAGGGCTCAACAAGTTCCTTGCGGAGATATCGCTGCTCGGCCAGCCTTTCATCAAGGACGACAAGCAGACCGTCGAGAAAATGCTCGCTGCCAGGAAAGCAAGGCTTCACGGCTACGCCTTCTTCGTGGTCGGCGAAGGGATAGAAAAGAAGGCCGCCGATTTCGCGGCAGAAGTCGCCGGCCTGGCGCGCTGAACGATGCGCTCTGCGATCGTGCCCAAGTACAAGCGCATTCTCCTGAAGCTGTCGGGCGAAGCGCTTATGGGCGACGACGCCTATGGAATCAACCGGCAGACGATCGGTGAGATCGTCGAAGAGATCGCCACCGTCGTGCGAATGGGGGTCGAAATCGGCGCGGTGATCGGGGGGGGCAACATCTTCCGTGGTGTGGCGCCCGGGGCGGCGGGGATGGATCGCGCCACGGCGGACTACATGGGGATGCTGGCCACGGTGATGAACGCCCTTGCTCTGCAGGATGCGATGCGGCATGCAGGGATCGCGAGCCGGGTGCAATCGGCCCTCAATATCGAGCAGGTCGTCGAGCCCTACATCAGGGGGAAGGCCATCCGGTACCTGGAGGAAGGCAAAATCGTGATCTTCGCCGCGGGCACCGGCAACCCGTTTTTCACCACCGACACCGCCGCGGCCCTGCGTGGCAGTGAAATGGGCGCGGAAATCGTCCTGAAAGCGACCAAAGTGGACGGCGTCTATACAGCTGATCCCCACAAGGATCCGTCTGCAAGGCGCTATAGCAGGATCAGCTTCGACGACGCCATCCACCAGAACCTAAAAGTCATGGACGCGACCGCTCTCACCCTGTGTCGCGACCAGAAACTGCCGATCAACGTGTTCAGCATCTTCAAGCCCGGCGCGCTGCAGCGCGTGGTGGCAGGGGAAGATGAGGGCACACTGGTGCACATCTGAGATCCAAGCGGGAGGCACAATATGGTGATCGCTGACCTGAAACGCAACACCGAGAGCAAGATGAAGAAGTCGCTCGAGGCGCTGAAGAACGACCTGGGCAAAGTTCGGACCGGCCGCGCCCATACGGGACTGCTGGATCATGTGACCGTCGACTATTACGGCACACAGACGCCGTTGAGTGGCGTGGCAAGCGTTTCTCTGATCGATGCGCGTACCATTGGCATTACGCCATGGGAAAAGAAGATGGTTGCTGCAATCGAGAAGGCCATTCGCGAGTCGGACCTGGGGCTCAACCCGGCCGCGATGGGCGAGACAATCCGGGTGCCGATGCCGGCCCTGACCGAAGAGCGACGCAAGGAGCTTGTCAAGGTGGTGCGGGGAGAGAGCGAGAATGCGCGGGTCGCAGTGCGCAACCTGAGGCGCGATGCGAATCACGCGCTCAAGGAAGCGCTGAAGAAGAAGGAGATCTCAGAGGACGATGAACGGCGCGCGCAGGAGGAAGTGCAGAAGCTGACTGATCGCCACGTCGCAGAAATCGACAAGATGCTCCAGCACAAAGAGACGGAGCTGCTCGCAGTCTAGCAAGGCCACTGGACACTTCATCCATGCACAAGAGCTCGACACTCGCCGTACCCGAGACTGCGGACATTCCGCAGCATGTAGCAGTCATCATGGATGGTAACGGCCGCTGGGCCAAACATCGTCACTTGCCCCGTTTTGCGGGTCATCAAAGGGGCGTCGAAGCGGTGCGCGCGGCGGTGAAAGCCTGCATCGACCGCGGAATTGAATACCTGACGCTTTTTGCCTTCAGTTCCGAGAACTGGCGGCGTCCGGCCGAAGAGGTCGCGCTGCTGATGGAACTGTTCACCGGAGCGCTCACCAAGGAAGTCGCCAAGATGCATCGCAACGGGGTGCGCTTGCGGGTCGTGGGCGACCTGGGACGCTTCGATTCCCGAATCTGGGCGCTGATCACGGAAGCCGAAAAGTTGACCGCTGGGAACGAGGTGCTCACGCTCACGATCGCTGCGAACTACGGAGGCCGCTGGGACATTCTGCAGGCTCTAAGCCGTCTGGCAAAAGAGCGGCCGGACGCGGTCGCCGGCAACCTGTCGGAATCCGATCTCGCCCCTTATCTCTCGATGAGCTACGCGCCGGAACCCGATCTGTTCATCCGCACTGGCGGCGAGCATCGGATCAGCAACTTCCTCCTTTGGCAGCTCGCGTACACCGAACTCTATTTTACCGACGCGCTGTGGCCCGATTTCGGCGCCGAACTGCTCGGCGAAGCGATCATATGGTACGCAGGTAGGGAGCGCAGGTTCGGGCGCACCAGCGAGCAGGTCGAGGCCGAACAGCAACCGCGCAAGGACGGCGCGGTCGCGGGGGCGACGGCACCGCCGCGCCGCACGCGAGCGAATGCTTAAGGAAAGGATCGCCACCGCAATCGTCTTGCTGGGCGGGCTTCTCGCCGCGCTATTCGTCCTCCCGACCCAGCAGTTCGCAATCCCCGTGGCAGCGATCGTTTGGCTGGCGTCTATTGAGTGGGCGGGACTCGCCGGATTCGGCCGCGCTGGAAAGTATGCGTATGCCGCGGTCAATACGCTGGCATTTTCTACAGTGGTATGGGGCTTCCAGGCACTGGATCCCGCGCGGCGCGAAGTCGCCATGATTTTTGCGCCATCGGCCTTTTTCTGGTTCGCAGTCGTGCCGTACTGGCTGGCACGGGGTTCGATCCCCGGTTCCAGCGCCCTGGCGGTCCTGGCTGGAATCGTGGTCGTCGTTCCGGCCGGATTGGCGATGGTGAGCCTGCATTCGATCGGGCCGCAAATCCTGCTTCTGCTGCTTGCCTTCGTTTGGATAGCCGATATCGCGGCCTATTTCGTCGGGCGAGCCATCGGCAGGCACAAACTGGCGCCCCGGATCAGTCCGGGCAAGACCTGGGAAGGGGCGGCCGGCGCACTGGTTGCGACATCGATCTACGCTATCATTTGCATGATGGCACTGCCGCAGATTAGCGTGACCGTCGGAAGCGGCTTTTGGGGGGTATGCCTGTTCGTTGCCGTGCTGCTGTGTGCGTTGAGCATCATTGGTGACCTGTTCGAGTCGCTCGTCAAGCGCCAGGCCGGCGTCAAGGACAGCGGTACCCTCCTGCCTGGCCATGGAGGTGTCCTTGACCGCATTGACAGCATTACTTCGACCTTGCCGGTGGCAGCTCTACTCTTTTACGTGATATCCGGCCGCGAATGAAAAGCAACCCAAACCGCGGATCGGCGCCCGGGGAGCGTGCGCTATCGATTCTCGGGGCGACCGGTTCCATTGGGCACAGTACCCTTGACGTCGTCTCGCGCCATGCGGGCGCCTTCACGATTCATGCCCTGACGGCCCACACATCGGCCGATGCGTTGATCGAGCTTTGCCTGCGCCACGAGCCGCAAGTCGCGGTCCTCTCGGGACTCGCCGAAGACTCCTCTCTGCGGCGCCGTCTGCGCGATTCGGGGTGTGCGACCGAACTGCTCTTTGGCCCTGGCGCGTTGTTGCGAGCTGTCGAGGGCTGTGACGTCGTGATGGCGGCAATTGTCGGCGCCGCCGGGCTGCCGCCGACGCTGGCGGCGGCGCGCGCCGGCAAGCGGATCCTGCTCGCCAACAAGGAAGCGCTGGTCATGGCGGGCCCGCTTTTCATGCATGAGGCGCGCAGGGCCGGCGCCGTGCTGCTTCCCATAGACAGCGAGCACAACGCAGTGTTCCAGTGCCTGCCCACCGATGCAGGCGGGCGGGCGCGCCTTACGGAAGTGCGCCGAATCATCCTTACGGCGTCCGGCGGGCCCTTCAGGACAGCGAGTTTCGAGAAACTTCGGACCGTAACCCCGGACGAGGCTTGCGCGCACCCGAACTGGGTCATGGGTCGAAAGATTTCGGTCGACTCAGCGACCATGATGAACAAGGGGCTTGAAGTCATCGAGGCTCGCTGGCTCTTCGATATGGAGCCGTCTTGCATCGAAGTGGTCATCCATCCCCAGAGCGTCATCCATTCGATGGTCGAATACGTCGACGGATCGACGATTGCGCAACTGTCGAATCCGGACATGCGCGTGCCGATTGCCCATGCGCTCGCGTTTCCCGGCCGTATGGAGTCCGGGGCCACCCCATTGGACCTCGCAGCGATTGGCCAATTGAGCTTCGAGCCACCGGACCTGCAGCGCTTTCCTTGCCTCGGACTTGCGTACTCGGCCCTTGCCGCGGGAGGCACTGCGCCCGCCATCCTCAATGCAGCCAACGAGGTCGCCGTCGACGCTTTTCTCAGCGGGCGATTGAGCTTCAACGGCATTGCGCAAGTCGATGAAGAAGTGCTCGGATCGGTTTCGAGCGGCAACGCCGATTCGCTCGACGCGGTGCTGGAGGCCGATCGCATGGCCCGGGCGAGCGCGCACGCCTGCGTAGGGCGACGACTGGAGCGAGCCGCATGATGCTCCTCCAAACGCTCGTCGCGTTCATAGCGGCCCTCGGCATACTGATCGTCGTTCACGAGTTCGGCCATTTTCTGGTGGCGCGCTGGTGCGGAGTGAAGGTCCTGCGTTTTTCGGTCGGCTTCGGACGTCCCCTCCTTGTTCTTCGGCGCGGCGCCGACCAGACCGAATGGGTACTTTCGATCGTCCCTTTCGGCGGATACGTGAAGATGCTCGACGAGCGGGAGGAGCCTGTGGATCCTGCCGAACTTTCAAGGGCGTTCAACCGGCAAAGCGTGTGGAGGCGAATCGCCATCGTGGCAGCGGGGCCGCTGTTCAACTTCTTCTTTGCCATCATCGTTTATTCAGGCCTGTTCATGCATGGATTGCCGGAAGCACGGCCGGTGGTCGCTGAACCCCTCGCCGGGAGCCTTGCCAAGGCCGCCGGATTTCAACGCGGGGACACTGTCCGCCGGGTTGGCGATTACCAGATCGCCACTTGGCAGGATTTTCGCTGGCGCTTGCTCCAGGGTGCCTTGCAGCGCCAGTCGCTCCCGGTCGAGGTCCTCGATGCGCGCAATCAGATCTCCGTTCTTCGGCTGGACCTCGGTGGAATGTCCGGAGACGACGTCGAAAGCGACCTTCTCGATCGTCTGGGGTTCCGTCTGCATCGGCCGCAACTGCCGCCAATCCTCGGAAAGGTCGTGGCCGGAAGCGTCGCGGAGCGCGCAGGATTGCGGACTGGCGACCGCGTGATCGAAAGCGACGGCATCCCGATCGCCTCATGGGATTCGTTGGTGCAGGCAATCCGGGTGAAGCCGGCGCAACGAATCCTGCTGACCGTGAACCGGGGCGACCAGCAAATGGCCGTTGAGGTCACTCCGGAAGCCGTGTCTTCGAACGAACAGCGAATCGGCAGGATCGGGGTGGCTCCCGATGTCTCGCCCGAGCATTCCGCGCAGGTGTTCGTGCGCGTCAGCTACGGTCCGTTGGAGAGTCTCGAACGCAGCATCGAAAAGACGTGGGATATCTCGTTGTTCAGCCTGAAGATGCTGGGCAAGATGCTTGTGGGGGAAGTCTCGTGGAAGCATCTTTCGGGTCCGGTCACGATCGCCGACTTCGCCGGGCAGTCGGCGCAGCTGGGTTGGATCTCCTACCTCACGTTTCTCGCGCTGATCAGCATCAGCCTCGGCGTGCTCAACCTGCTGCCTATCCCGCTGCTCGATGGCGGGCACTTGATGTATTATTGCGTTGAAATATTGAAGGGCAGCCCGGTATCCGAGCGTGTGATGGAACTCGGGCAGCGCGCGGGTCTTGCGCTGCTGCTGGTCATGATGGCCTTCGCCTTTTACAACGACCTGAACCGCCTCTTCACCAGCTGAATGACTTGTCATCGGTTATGCGCCGCGATTGTGGCGGGATTGCTTGGCATCGCGCTCAGCTGGAGCGCGGCCGCTTTCGATCCCTTCACTGTGAAGGACATCCGCGTGGAAGGGCTGCAACGGACCGAGCCCGGCACGGTCTTCAGTTACCTGCCGGTCAAGGTCGGCGAGACGATGACGGAGGAGAAAGCGCAGCAGGCGATTCGCTCGCTGTTCGCCACCGGGTTCTTCCGCGATGTGCGGCTCGAAGTCGATAACGGGGTCCTGGTCGTTCTCGTGGAAGAGCGGCCAGCGATCGCGCAGATTGACTTTTCGGGTATCAAGGAATTCGAACCGGACACGCTGAGGCGAAGCTTCAGGGAACTGGGCCTTTCCGAATCGCGGATTTTCGACCGCTCCCTGCTGGACCAGGCCGAGCAGGAACTCAAGCGGCAGTACCTTTCGCGCGGCCTCTATGGCGTGGATGTCCAGACCACCGTCACCCCGCTGGAACGCAATCGCGTGGGGATCAGCTTCGCGGTGAGGGAAGGCGAAGTCGCGAAGATACGGGGCATCAATATCGTCGGCGCGTCTGCTTTCGACGAGAAAGACCTGATGGACGAGTTTGTACTGCGCACGCCTGGCTGGATCACGTGGTACACCAAGCACGACCAGTATTCCCGGCAGAAACTTGCGGGAGACCTCGAATCCCTGCGCTCCTTCTACCAGAATCGCGGGTTCCTGGATTTCAACATCGATTCGACCCAGGTTTCCATCACGCCGGACAAGAGAGACATCTACATCACGGTGAACATCTCCGAAGGCGAGAAGTACTCGGTGTCCGAAGTGAGGTTGGCCGGGCAATTGCTTCTGCCCGAGGAAGAGCTTAAGGGGCTGATCAGGCTGAAGACCGGGGATGTCTTCGCCCGCGACAAGCTGACGCAGACGACCAAAGCGATCGTGGACAGGCTCGGGAACGAAGGCTATGCCTTTGCCAATGCCAATGCCGTTCCGCAGATAGACAAGGACAAGCGTGAAGTTGCCTTCACCCTCTTCATCGATCCGGGTCGCCGGGTCTACGTCCGCCGCATCAATGTGGCAGGAAACACGAAGACGCGCGATGAGGTGATACGGCGCGAGATGCGCCAGCTCGAGGGCGGGTACTACGACGCCTCGAAAATCCAGCTTTCCAGGCAGCGCGTGGACCGGACGACTTACTTCAAGGATGTGAACGTCGAGACAGTGCCCGTCGCCGGGCTCGCCGATCAGGTCGACGTCAACTTTACGGTCGAGGAGAAGCCGACGGGCGCGCTGCTGCTGGGCGCCGGATTTTCTACCGTGGAGAAAGTGATCCTGTCCGGGTCGATTTCGCAAGGCAACGTGTTCGGCAGCGGGAAGTTCCTCTCGACCCAGGTTCAGAGCGGAAAGATCAGCCGCGTGTATTCGGTTTCGTATACCGACCCCTTCTACACCGTCGACGGCGTCAGCCGGGGGTTCGACATCTACAAGCGCGACACGAACGCGTCAGCACTGGCCATCGGCCCTTACAAGACCAAGGCGGTTGGTGGCGGAGTGCGATGGGGGTTTCCACTCGCGGAACGTGATGGCCTGAGCTTTGGACTCAATGCAGAGCACGTCAATTTGGAAACCTTCGAGACGAGCCCGACCAATTACAAGAGTTTCGTCGCCGCGTATGGCAACACCTACACCTATGCGGCGGCCACGGCCGGATGGTCGCGGGATTCGCGCGACAGCCTGATCCTGCCGCGTGTGGGAGGGTTGCAGAAACTCACGGGCGAATTCGGTGCCGGAGGCCTGCAGTACTACCGGATGGGTTACCAGCATCAGCACTTCTGGCCGCTCACGCGGACGTTCACACTCTTCCTCAACGGGGACGTCGGTGTCGCCAACGGGTTGGGCAACCGGCCTTTGCCGTTTTTCAAGAACTTCTACGGCGGCGGTCCGGGAACCGTGCGCGGATACAACTTCTCGGCACTCGGTCCTCAGGATAACTTGGGCAACGTGTTGGGCGGCAACAGGCGTGTCGTCGGGCAGGCGGAGATCCTGTTCCCGGTCCCAGGGGCGGCGCAGGACAAGTCGTTGCGGCTGGCCGCATTTCTTGACGGCGGGCAGGTGTTCGGGGCAGACCAAAAGATATCGCTGGGCGACCTGAGGTATGCAACGGGCCTGGCGCTAAGCTGGAACTCGCCGTTCGGGCCGCTGCGATTGTCAATCGCGCAGCCGCTCAACGCGACGGCCCAGGACCGCGTACAAAGGTTACAATTCACCTTCGGTACGGGATTCTGATCGGCGACCAACTCTATGCAACGAAACAGGATTTTTCTGGCTATCGTGTTCGCGGTGGCGGCTGGCGGAATGTTTGTAAATCCCGCGTCGGCGCAGGCCGAGGGCCGAATCGGCTTCGTGAACACCGAGCGGATTTTGCGTGATGCCGTCCCCGCCCAGCGCGCGCAGAAGAAGATCGAGGCGGAGTTTGCCAAGCGCGACCAGGAACTGTCCAAAATGGCCGACCAGCTCAAGAAAATGCAGGACGAGCTGGAGAAGAACGGCGTAACGATGGCCGAGACCCAGCGTCGCAACAAGGAGCGCGAATTCGCCGATATCAACCGCGAATTCCAACGCAAGCAGCGCGAGTTCCGCGAAGACCTCAACTCGCGCCGCAATGAAGAGCTTGCGCAAGTTGTCGAGCAGGCGAACCGCGTGATCCGGCAGATCGCCGAGGCCGAGAAGTACGACATCATCTTCCAGGACGCCGTGTACGCAAACCCTCGCATCGACATCACCGACAAGGTGATCAAGACGCTCGAAGGCAAGCCGCCGGCGCGCTGACCGCGGCGCGACGACATGCGCGCCAATCCGGGTAGGGCAAGCTCGCTATCGCTTGCCGGGATCGTCGAAAGGCTCGGGGGGCGTGTTTGCGGTGATTCCGGCATCGCCGTCTCGCAAGTGGGATCCCTTGAGAACGCCGGCCCCGGCGAAATCGCCTTCTTCTCGAACCCGCGCTACAAGGCAAAGCTCGCGCAAACCCGCGCGGGCGCGGTCGTCCTTGCGCCGGCAGCCGAAGGCCTTACGCAGATTGCACGCATTGTTGCCGATAACCCCTATGCCTATTTCGCACGACTGTCGCAATTGTTCAATCCCGAGGCGGCAGTCGGGCCAGGCGTGCATCCCACCGCGGTTGTCTCCAAAAGCGCGCGCGTTTCGGCATCGGCCAGCGTTGGCGCGGGGTCGGTCATCGGAGCATCAGCGGAAATCGGCGAAGGTGTGCGCATCGGATCCGGTTGCCACGTTGGCGAGCGCGTTCATGTAGGTGACGAGTGCCGGCTCTATCCTTCCGTCGTGGTCTATCCGGATTGCCGGCTGGGCTCGAGAGTCATCCTTCATTCCGGCGTAGTCATCGGGGCGGATGGCTTCGGGATCGCTGAGGACCACGGGCGCTGGCTCAAGATTCCCCAGATCGGCAGGGTCATCGTAGGCGACGACGTCGAAATCGGGGCAAATACGACGATCGACAGGGGCGCCATCGACGACACCGTCATCGAGGAAGGGGTCAAGCTGGACAACCAGATCCAGATCGGTCACAACTGCCGGGTCGGCGCGCATACCGCGATGGCGGGGTGCGTTGCTGTTGCGGGCAGTGCGCGAATCGGGCGTCACTGCACGTTCGGGGCCGGTGCGATCGTTCTTGGCCATCTCTCGATTGTGGACCATGTCCACATTTCGGCCGCCACGGTCGTTTCCCGCTCAATCCGCAAGGCAGGGACCTACACGGGGATGTACCCTTTCGATGACAATGAATCCTGGGCCAAGAACACCGCGTGGGCGCGGCACCTTGCGGAGCTCGCGAATCGTGTCAAGTCGCTCGAGAAGCGTCTAAAGGAGAGAAACGATGACTGATGCGATGGACATTGCGCAGGTGCTGGAGCATCTCCCGCATCGCTACCCTTTCCTGCTTATCGACCGCGTCAGGACGATCGAGCCCGGCAAGCGCATCGTGGCGCTAAAAAACGTCACCATCAACGAGCCGTTCTTCGAGGGCCATTTCCCGGGGCGGCCCATCATGCCGGGAGTTCTTATTCTCGAGGCCATGGCGCAGGCCGCCGGCATCCTCGTGTTTCGTACGCAGGGCGGCAAGCCCGAGGCGGATTCGGTTTACTACCTGGCCGGGATCGACAAGGCCCGGTTCAAGCGGCCCGTGGTCCCGGGCGACCAGCTCGAACTCGAAGTCATCCTGGAGCGCGGATTGCGCGGTGTCTGGAAGTTTTCATGCAGTGCGCGGGTCGATGGCGGCGTCGTATGCGAGGCCGAAATGCTCTGCTCGGTGCGCAAGGCGGCGCAAGCCTGAGGCAAAGGAGCGTGAACATCCATCCGACCGCCATTGTCAGCCCCCTGGCGCGGATTGCCGCTGGCGTTGAGATCGGTGCGTATTCGATCATCGGGGAGAGCGTGTCGGTCGGAGAAGGGAGCTGGATCGGGCCGCACGTCGTCCTGGAGGGCCGGACGGTGATTGGCCGCAACAACCGGATTCACCAGTTTGCCTCGATCGGCGGGCCGCCGCAGGACAAAAAGTACAACGGCGAGCCCACAGCGGTCGAGATCGGCAACGGCAATACGATCCGGGAGTACGTTACGATCAATCGCGGCACAGCCCAGGACGCCGGCGTCACGCGCGTTGCGGACGACAACTGGATCATGGCGTACGTGCACTTCGCCCACGATTGCCAGATCGGCAGCAACACCATATTCGCCAACGCCTGCCAGGTGGCCGGGCACGTGTGCGTAGGGGATTGGGCAATTCTTGGGGCCACCACCCTTGTGCACCAGTTCGTGAAGATCGGTGCGCACAGCTTCACTGCAATGGGCACTTTTCTGCAGCAGGACCTGCCTCCCTATGTCACTGCGGCGGGGAATACGGCGAAGCCCTACGGGATCAACAATGAAGGACTGCGCAGGCGCGGATTCTCGCCGGAGGCACTCAATGCCCTGAAGCGCGCCTACCGGACGCTCTACCGCTCCAGCCTTTCGCTCGAGGAAGCAAAAAGCGAACTCCAGGCGCAAGCGGCGACATGCGCCGAAGTACAGCTGCTGCTCGAGTTTCTTGGCAGTTCCACGCGTGGCATCGTCCGCTAGCAACGAA
The DNA here is from genome assembly GCA_947482825.1 of Betaproteobacteria bacterium. Taxonomy (GTDB): domain Bacteria; phylum Pseudomonadota; class Gammaproteobacteria; order Burkholderiales; family SG8-39; genus SZAS-79. The sequence goes on from CANKMT010000051.1 coordinate 30,702, forward strand.
CGGCGAACGAGAAGCGCCGAATGAGCAGCGCAAGCATTGCCCTCGTCGCCGGAGAAGCATCGGGAGACCTGCTGGGCGCGCATCTGCTCGGCGCACTCACCGAGCGGCGCGCCGGGCTTGTTTTCAAGGGGATCGGCGGTCCGCGCATGACCGGGCAGGGAATCGACACCTGGTACCCGATGGAAAAGCTCTCGGTGCGCGGTTACGTCGAAGTCTTGCGCCACTATCGCGAGATCATGGGAATCCGCCGCGCGTTGCTGGCGCGCCTGCTCGAGGAAAGGCCGCAACTCTTCATTGGAATCGACGCGCCGGACTTCAACCTGGATCTGGAGTACCGCCTCAAGGCGAAAGGCATTCCGACGATCCATTATGTGAGCCCCTCAGTCTGGGCCTGGCGCCGCGGAAGGATTCGGCGGATCGCTCGCGCTGTGTCCCACGTGCTGGTGCTGTTCCCGTTCGAGACCGAGATATACCGGAACGCAGGCGTACCCGTCACTTACGTCGGCCATCCCGTTGCCGACACGATCCCGTTCGAGGTGGACAAGGCCGCTGCCCGCGAGCAATTGCGCCTGCCCGCGGGAAAGCTGATCGTCGCACTGCTCCCGGGAAGCCGGCAGTCGGAGTTGCGCTACATGGCCGACGTATTTGTCCAGGCGGCCAGCCGGTTCCATGCGCAGATCGGAGAGGCCCATTTCGTCTGCCCTACAGCATCGCGGCCTACCCGCGACCTCATGCAGGAGGCGATCCATCGCAACGGTGCAGCAGAATTGCCTCTGACGCTCATGTTCGGGCATTCCCACGAAGCGCTTGCGGCGGCCGACTTGGCGCTGGTGGCAAGCGGTACAGCAACGCTCGAGACCGCGCTCTTCAAGACCCCGATGGTGATCGCCTACAAGATGTCGCCGATCACGTGGAAGATCATGCGGCGCATGCTTTACCTGCCGTATGTCGGCCTGCCGAACATCCTCGCCGGCGAGTTCCTGGTCGACGAACTGATGCAGGACGCGGCCACGCCCGAAGCACTCTCCGACGCGCTGCTCGCGCTGATGCGCGATGCCTCCCGACAGCGCCTGCAGGTCGAGCGTTTCGCCGAGATCCACCAGGCCCTTCGGCAGGACAATGCAACCAAGGCCGCCGAGGCGGTTCTCGCGGTCCTGGACGATGCGGGTGTGGGCCGCAGTTTCCCGGCCGCAGGATGAAGGTCTGCGGCGTCGACGAGGCCGGGCGAGGACCGCTCGCGGGTCCGGTGTTCGCAGCAGCTGTCATTCTCGATGAATGCAAACCCATTGTCGGGCTCAAGGACTCAAAACTTCTCACGCCCGAACGGCGCGCGGCGCTCGAGCCAGTCATCAAGCAAAGCGCCCTGGCGTGGTCTATAGCCTCCGCAAGCGTCGAGGAAATCGACCGGCTGAATATCCTGCGAGCCACGATGCTCGCGATGGAGCGCGCAGTTGCCGGGCTCCCGATAATCCCGGACGAGGCATGGGTCGATGGCAATTGCGCGCCGAAGCCGGGAATCCCGGTTCGGACCATCGTCAAGGGCGACCGCCTGCATCCGTGCATCTCTGCGGCTTCGATCCTCGCCAAGACGGCGCGAGATGCAGAGATGGGGCGATTGCACCTGCTTTACCCGCAATACGGTCTCGACCGGCACAAAGGCTATCCGACTGCCGCGCACCTGGAGGCCCTCAGGTTGCACGGCGCATGCGAGATCTACCGCCGATCGTTCCGGCCAGTGCGCGAGGCCCGCCGATGAATGTCATCCGCTCGCGCGAGAATCCGCGTGTCAAGGCTTGGGCGAGATTGGCGGCCGAACCGCGTGAACGGCGCAAGCGGCGCGTTGCCGTCATCGAAGGGATCCATCTTGTGGAGACCTTTCTCCAGCAGGGTGGCACTCCGGTATCGTTGATCGTCGGCGAGACGGCGATGGCGAGAAAGGAAGTCTGCCGGCTCGTCGACCAGGCCGGTGTCGAAGCAGCCGTGTTGTCGGACAAAGTCTTCAGTCTGATTGCCGACACCGAAACACCTGCCGGCATTGCGGCTGAGATCCGGATTCCTCAGGCGACGATCGATCCAGGGTCAAGCACCGGATGCGTGTTCCTCGATGGGCTGCAGAATGCAGGCAACCTGGGGACGATCCTGCGAACGGCCGCCGCGTTCGGCATCCAGGACGTGCTTGTCGGTCGCGGTTGCGCCGATCCTTGGTCCCCGAAAGCCCTCCGCGCAGGCATGGGCGGGCACTTCTTCCTGCGCGTCGCGGTTTGCCAGAATCTTGCAGAAGAGGTTGCGCGGTTTGGCGGGATCACGGTTTGCACTGCTGCCCACGGCGGAGTGCCGCTCGAGTCGATCGATCTGCGCGGCAACGTTGGATGGGTCTTCGGCAGAGAGGCGGCGGGTGTTTCCGAAGCCGTTGCCCAAGCGGCTTCGCTCAAAGCAACCATCGAGACTCCCGGTGGCGCCGAGTCCCTGAACGTGGCTGCCTCAGCGGCAATCTGCCTGTACGAGCGCCTTCGCCAACTCAATACACATGGCGCTCGATCTTGATGTCCCGCAGGACCGTGGTCGCGATTTCCTCGATCGACTTGGTGGTCGAGTTGATCCAGTGGATGTTTTCCCGCCGCATCATGAGTTCGGCCTGCTCGACTTCGAACCGGCAGTTCGAAAGCTTCGCGTATTCGCTGTCGGGGCGGCGCTCCTGGCGGATTTCGCGCAAGCGTTCCGGCGCGATTGAGAGCCCGTAGAGCTTGCCGCGGTAGTTCTTGAGCACTTCCGGGAGCGAGCGGCGCTCGAAGTCTTCTGGAATCAGCGGGTAGTTGGCCGCCTTGATTCCAAATTGCATGGCAAGGTAGAGGCTCGTGGGCGTTTTTCCGCTGCGCGACACTCCCACAAGGATCACGTCCGCTTCGGCAAGGTCGCGATGCGAGGCGCCGTCGTCGTGAGCCATCGAGAAGTTGATCGCTTCGATCCGGGCCTTGTACTCCTGCTTGTCCGCCGAACTATGCGAGCGGCCGATCGTGTGGTTCGACTTGATGCCCAGGCCGGCCTCGAGCGGATCGATGAATGTCTCGAAAAAGTCGAAGACGAGGGCGCCGGAGGTGCGGATCACGTCGCGCGCCTCCCGGTTGACCAGGGTCGAGAACACGATCGGCGCCCCGTTACCCGTGGCGAGCGCCTCCCGGATGCGAGGCATGCACTCTTCCTCGGCCTTGCGCAGGCTGTCGATGAACGGAAGGGTGACCTCCTTGAACTGGAGGCCCTCGAACTGCGTGAGCAAGCTGTGCCCGAGCATCTGTACCGTGATTCCGGTGCCGTCGGAGACAAAGAGAACCGTGCGTCGGTCGGGCATGCGGATCGGGCCTCGGGCCAATACGGAAAGGGGGCGGTTGTGCTGCGCAACAATATCCGACCCGATACAATATGGCCTTTGTTGGTGCAGGGCAACCGAGGGCCGAAATGGGGGCGAGCAAGTATGTGGTTTGGCTGCGCGACTTGCGCATGACCGACCTCGATCGGGTCGGCGGCAAGAATGCCTCCCTGGGTGAAATGATCGGTGGCGTGGCCGGTTCCGGGATCAGGGTTCCCGGAGGATTTGCCACGACTGCGCAGGCATATCGGGACTTTCTCTCTGAAACCGGGCTGGACGAAAGAATTTCCAAAAGGCTGGCCGACCTTGATTCAGAGGACGTCGAAGCCCTTGCGGCTTGCGGCGCGGAAATCCGGATGTGGATTGAAAAGGCGCCCCTGCCGCCAGCTATTGAAGTCGATATAAAGTCTTATTACCAAGATCTTACGGATTTATCCTCGCGTGAAATGTCGTTTGCCGTCCGATCCAGTGCGACGGCGGAGGATCTGCCCGACGCCTCCTTTGCAGGTCAGCAGGAAACCTTCCTCAATATCCATGGCGTGGACAACGTGCTCGCTGCGATCCGGCATGTCTTCGCTTCCCTGTACAACGATCGGGCCATCTCCTATCGGGTCCATCAGGGCTTCGACCATGGCGAGGTCGCACTTTCTGCGGCGGTCCAGCAGATGGTTCGGAGTGACATCGGCGCGGCTGGCGTGATGTTTACGCTCGATACCGAGTCCGGCTTTCGCGACGCGGTATTCATCACATCGTCCTATGGACTTGGTGAACTGGTCGTCCAGGGAGCCGTCAACCCGGACGAGTTTTACGTCCACAAGCCGATGCTCGCGGCCGGCCACCCGGCTGTGATCCGGCGCAGCCTGGGGTCCAAGCACCACAAAATGATCTTTGCGGAGGTGACTTCGGCGGGCCGCTCGGTGCGCACCGTCGAAGTGCCTGAAGGACTCAGAAACGCGTTCTCGCTGGACGATTCGGATGTCCTCGAGCTCGCCCGGCACGCCGTGGCCATTGAAAAGCACTACGGCCGCCCCATGGACATCGAGTGGGGAAAGGATGGCGGCGATGGCAAGATTTATGTGCTCCAGGCGCGGCCGGAAACGGTCAAGTCCCGCAAGCATGCCGAGACGCAGGAGCGTTACGTCCTGAAAGGGCGCAGCGAAGTCCTCGCCAGCGGTCGCGCCATCGGGCAAAAGATAGGCGCCGGCCGGGTGCTACAGGTGGCCAACGCATCCATGATGTCCAGTGTAAAGAAGGGCGATGTCCTCGTCACCGACATGACCGATCCCAACTGGGAACCGGTCATGAAGCTGGCGAGCGCCATCGTTACCAATCGCGGCGGACGCACCTGCCATGCCGCAATCATCGCGCGGGAACTTGGCATCCCTGCGGTGGTCGGGTGCGGGGACGCGACGCGAACGCTCAAGGATGGGATTCCCGTCACCGTGTCCTGCGCCGAAGGCGACACCGGATTCGTTTACGACGGGATGCTGGAAACCGAGGTGCAGAGCGTGGATCTCGGCGCGATGCCCGAGATCGCGGTCAAGATCGCGATGAATATCGGCAACCCGCAGCTGGCGTTCGAGTTCGCCCAACTGCCGAATGCGGGAGTGGGGCTTGCGCGCCTTGAATTCATCATCAACAACATTATTGGAGTGCATCCTCGCGCCTGCGTGGACTATCCGAACCTGCCGGCGGCCCTCAAGGCAAGGGTGGAGGAGGCTGCCCGGGGCTATGCCGATCCGAAGGCGTTTTTTCGCGAGAAAGTCGTTGAAGGGGTGGCCACGATCGCTGCGGCTTTCTGGCCGCGGCCGGTCATCGTGAGGCTTTCGGATTTCAAGTCCAACGAATACAGGAAACTCGTTGGCGGCGAGCGATACGAGCCGGAGGAGGAAAACCCGATGCTCGGATTCCGAGGCGCTTCGCGCTACATCTCTGCTGATTTCCGTGAGTGCTTCGAGCTCGAATGCTCGGCCATGCGCAAGGTGCGCAACGAATTGGGCCTCACCAACGTCGAGATCATGGTGCCCTTCGTGCGCACGCTCGGCGAATGCCGCCAAACCATCGACCTGCTGGCGGCCAACGGCCTGAAGCGCGGCGAAGACGGACTGCGCCTGATCATGATGTGCGAGCTGCCCTCGAATGCGATCCTGGCCGCCGAGTTCCTCGAGTTTTTTGACGGCTTTTCGATCGGGTCGAACGACCTCACCCAGCTGACGCTCGGCCTGGATCGCGATTCGGGGCTTGTCGCCGGGTCGTTCGACGAGAGGGACCCCGCGGTGCTTGCGTTGCTCCGGATGGCGATTGGCGCCTGCACGAAAGCCGGCAAGTACGTCGGTATCTGCGGTCAGGGGCCTTCAGACCATCCCGACTTCGCCCGCTGGCTCATGGACGAGGGCATAGGAAGTCTCTCCCTGAACCCGGATACGGTGGTATCGACCTGGCGGGCGTTAGCCGAGCAGGTCCCGCCGCCGGCGCAGGATGCGCGCAGAAGCCTGGCGCGTTGAAGCGCAGCGTTCAGCGGTTGCGGATCAACCTCTGCTTGTCGCGCTGCCATTGCTTGTCACGCTCGGCGGCACGTTTGTCATGATGCTGCTTGCCTTTCGCAAGCCCGATGTCCAGCTTGATGCGCCCGCCCTTGTAATGCAGGTCGAGGGGAATCAACGTGTACCCGCGCTGTTCGACTTTGCCGATCAGCTTGCCGATTTCCTCGGCATGCATGAGGAGCTTGCGGGTGCGCGTGGGGTTGGGGTTGACGTGCGCCGAGGCTGTGGGCAGGGGACTCACATGCGCCCCAAGCAGCCAGAGAGCGTCATTGCGCACCACGACGTAGGCTTCCGTAATCTGGGCACGCCCGGCGCGGATCGACTTGACCTCCCATCCCTCGAGCATGAGCCCGGCTTCAAAGCGCTCCTCGACGAAATAGTCGTGGAACGCCTTGCGGTTCTGGACGATGGACATGGGAGATGCGCGTGAAAGTGAGCGTGGAGACCCGCTGGAAGACTGCCGGCGCGCGGGGATTGTAGCAGCATGGGCACCATCGTCCGTTCTGCGCTGGTCTCCTACAGCGCCGCCGAAATGTACGCGCTGGTCGAGAATATCGAAGCCTACCCGGAGTTCCTGCCCTGGTGCTGGTCTACCGAGGTCGTCGAGCGGCGCGAGGGCAGCACGATTGCGCGGCTCTCCGTGGGACTCAAGGGGATCAACCAGTCGTTCACGACACACAACGCGAATCGCCCGGAGGAGTCGATCGAATTGCGCCTTGTGGAGGGGCCCTTCCGCGCGTTTCACGCCGCATGGAAGTTCACTTGCCTGCAAGCGCATGCCTCACGGATCGAGTACTCGATGACTTATGAGTTCTCGGCGGGATTGCTGGCAAAGGTCCTCAATCCGCTGTTCGACCACATCGCCGACACGATGGTTGACGCCTTTACCAAGCGAGCGTTGAGTGTTTATGGCCCGCCTGAAGGTTGAGGTCGTCTATGCCTACCGCGAGGCGCAGGAGGTCATTGCGCTCGAGGTGCAGCCAGGCGCGACGGCGCGCGACGCGCTAGAAGCAAGCGGGATTGCGCGTCGCCCTGGCGGGATCGATACCGGACGCGCACCGATGGGCATTTTCGGGCAGCGCGTGAAGCCGCAGACGCCGCTGAAGGAGGGCGACAGGGTGGAAATCTACCGGCCCCTGCGGGCAGACCCTAAAGAGGTGCGGCGCTCCAAGGCGGCCGCGAGGCGCCGTGCGAACCGGTAAGCGCCCCGCACTTCCGGCCTTCGCCCGGATCGCCCGGTTTTTCCCCGCCGCCGAGCCTTTCCCGGCAGCCAAAAACGGACTTCCAAGCGCGTATAATATTCGTTTGCAAGAAAGGCAGCCTCCATGCGCGTGATCCAACGGGCGCTCACTTTCGACGACGTACTCCTCCTCCCCGCCCACTCGCGCGTCCTGCCGCGCGACGTTTCTCTCAAGACCCGCCTGACACGCAAGCTCGGCTTGAACATCCCGCTGATCTCCGCGGCGATGGACACTGTGACCGAAGCGCGGCTCGCAATAGCGATCGCGCAGGAAGGCGGCATCGGCATCATCCACAAGAACCTCGACCCGCGGGCGCAGGCGGCCGAAGCAGCCAAGGTCAAGCGGTTCGAATCCGGCGTCCTGCGGGACCCGGTCACCGTGGCTCCGGACATCACGGTTCGCGAGCTGCTCGAACTGACCCGGCTCTACAGGGTGTCCGGATTTCCGGTGGTCGACAAAGGCCGGGTCGTCGGGATGGTCACCAACCGTGATTACCGCTTCGAGACCAACCTCGATGCCGCGGTCAGCGCGATCATGACGCCGAAGGATCGCCTCATCTACGTCAACGAAGCGGCCAGCCCCGAAGAGGCGCGGGCCCTGTTGCACAAGCATCGGCTCGAAAGGGTGCTCGTGGTCAACGAGGCGTTCGAACTGCGCGGGCTGATCACCGTCAAGGACATCCTCAAGTCGACCGAGCACCCCAACGCCTGCAAGGACGAGCAGGGCAAGCTTCGCGTTGGCGCAGCCGTCGGTGTGGGCGAGGGAACCGAAGAGCGCGTCGACCGCCTGGTCGAGGCAGGGGTCGACGTGATCGTCGTGGACACCGCTCACGGCCACGCGCAGGGCGTGCTCGATCGCGTCGACTGGATCAAGAAGCGTCATCCCAGGATGCAGGTTATCGGCGGCAACGTCGCCACCACGGCCGGGGCCAAGGCGCTGGTCGATGTCGGTGCCGATGGAGTCAAGGTCGGCATCGGCCCGGGCTCGATCTGCACCACGCGGGTGGTGGCAGGTGTGGGCGTGCCGCAGATCACTGCAATCGACAACGTGCGCCAGGCCCTCGAAGACGCAGGCGTGCCTTTCATCGCCGACGGCGGGGTGCGCTTTTCAGGCGACGTGGCCAAGGCGATTGCCGCCGGCGCCACCGCGGTCATGATGGGCAGCGTGTTCGCCGGGACCGAGGAAGCGCCCGGCGAGACGATCCTCTACCAGGGTCGCTCATACAAGTCCTACCGCGGCATGGGTTCGCTCGGCGCAATGAAGGACGGTGCCGCCGACCGTTATTTCCAGGACCCGACCAACAACGTCGACAAGCTGGTGCCCGAAGGCATCGAGGGGCGCGTGCCGTACAAGGGCAGCGTGCTCAGCATCATTTACCAGATGGTCGGCGGCCTGCGCGCGAGCATGGGCTACTGCGGCTGCGCGAGCATCGACGAGATGCGCACCAAGGCCGAGTTCGTCGAGATCACCTCTGCCGGCATGCGCGAATCCCACGTGCACGACGTGCAGATCGTCAAAGAGGCGCCGAACTATCGTGTGGAGTAGGTAGTTCGTGCACGACAGGATCCTCATCCTAGACTTCGGCTCCCAAGTCACGCAGCTCATCGCGCGGCGCGTGCGCGAGGCCAAGGTGTACTGCGAGATCCACGCTTGCGACGTCTCCGACGAGTTCGTCCGCAACTTCGGCGCCAAGGGCGTCATCCTTTCGGGCAGTCACGCCAGCACTTACGAGGCGCAAGGCCTGCGCGCGCCCAAGGCAGTCTTCGATCTGGGCGTGCCGGTACTTGGCATCTGCTATGGCATGTTCACGATGGCAGTGCAACTCGACGGGCAGGTCGAACCGAGCGCCAAACGCGAATTCGGGTACGCCGAGGTCCGCGCCCGCGGCCACACGAAGCTCTTCGACGGCATCCAGGATTTCGCGACGCCCGAAGGCCACGGCATGCTCAAGGTATGGATGAGCCACGGCGACAAGGTCACCGCGATGCCGCCGGGATTCAAGCTCATGGCCTCGACCGACTCGTGCCCGATCGCGGGCATGGCCGACGAGGCGCGCAAGTTCTACGGCGTGCAGTTCCACCCGGAAGTCACCCACACCAGGCAGGGCAAGGCGATCCTCAACCGCTTCGTGCACGACATCTGCGGCTGCGGCACCGACTGGAACATGCCGGACTATGTCACCGAGGCGGTGACGAGGATTCGTGAGCAGGTGGGTTCCGAAGAGGTCATCCTCGGACTGTCGGGGGGCGTGGATTCTTCTGTGGCGGCCGCGCTGATTCACAAGGCGATCGGCAAGCAACTCACCTGCGTGTTCGTCGATCATGGATTGCTGCGCCTGGATGAAGCAAAGCAGGTCATGGCGACTTTTGCAGAGCATCTGGGCGTCAAGGTCATCCATGTCGACGCGACGGCCGAATTCATGGGCAAGCTCGCGGGCGTATCCGACCCGGAGGCCAAGCGCAAGGTTATCGGCAAGGAGTTCGTCGAGGTTTTTCAGCGTGAGTCGGCGAAGATCAAGAACGCCAAATGGCTCGCGCAGGGAACAATCTATCCCGACGTCATCGAATCGGCCGGTACCAAGACCGGCAAGGCGACCACGATCAAGTCGCACCACAACGTCGGCGGACTGCCGGACACGCTGCACCTCAAGCTGCTGGAGCCCTTGCGCGAGTTGTTCAAGGACGAGGTGCGCGAGCTAGGCCTCGCTTTGGGGCTGCCGCGCCAGATGGTGTTCCGCCACCCTTTCCCGGGGCCGGGGCTCGGGGTGCGGATTCTCGGCGAGGTCAAGAAGGAATATGCCGACCTGCTGCGGCGCGCCGATGCAATCTTTATCGAGGAGCTGTGGAATGCCAAGGATGCCGACGGCGTGTCATGGTACGACAAGACCGCGCAGGCTTTTGCGGTGTTCCTGCCGGTGAAGTCGGTTGGAGTAATGGGCGACGGGCGCACGTATGAATACGTCGTCGCGTTGCGGGCAGTTCAAACTTCGGATTTCATGACCGCCGACTGGGCGCCGCTGCCACACGATCTGCTTGCACGAGTCTCAAGCAGGATCATTAACGAGGTGCGCGGGATCAACCGCGTTGCTTACGACATCTCCTCGAAGCCGCCGGCGACGATTGAGTGGGAGTGACCCAAATCATATGCAAAACTATTGATTATTTGTAGAGTTTTGCGTATGTTACGGCATGGTCTCCCTCGAATCTTACCTCGACGATCTGCTTGGGCACGGCCGCGCCTACTTCTCCCGGAATGATGTAGCCGCTGCGCTGGGCCTAAAGCCGCAGGCACTAGCTGCGGCGCTCACGCGGGCAATCAATAAGCA
>CANKMT010000052.1 GCA_947482825.1 Betaproteobacteria bacterium
CGCTATATGAGCCTCGAGAAAATACAGATCTCTTGTGCGTTCCAGCCCCACGAACACTCTGAAAATCAATCAAATATCGCCAACCAATTGAACTTGTTCGAAATTTAACCGGACACTACTGAACCGCAACCATTGTTGCGAACTCCACCGACCCTGGAGGCACTACGAGAGGAACGCTCACCAGCCTGAATTGCAGCGCAAGCACCTCAACGACGCTCCGGTGCACCGTTGGATACGGCCGCGCGTGCACCAACTACAATCCACCTGGTTCGACGTCGACATGCGGTTCACGCACCGAAACTCCGCGCATCCGGCTCACTGCACGAGCACTGAACGCAGCACGCGCGGTCAGGACATTTGACGTTTCAGGACTGACTGTCGCCACATTCCGAAGCCGCTCGACGGCAACATCGTATGGCGCGTCTCCGCTTGGCGTCCTTCGCAGCGACGGGGATGCAGACATCACTACGGAATGGATCCTTCCGAGCAAGGATTGCACAAGCCCCCAGACCCCCTCCCCCGGGTGCAGCACATCGACCGGCTACACGATAACAATCCCGATCTCACTGCTGGGGGATCACGCCGTAATCAACTCATCTTCGACACAAGGATGGTTTGTCGCCAACGATTGGCACAAGGTAACCTACTTCGCCATCGGCTCCGGGTCCGCCCCAGGAGGGACCGGTACCTGCTCCGGAGCGTCCTGCCTGACTGTTACTGGCGGTACTGCTGCGGGCGCGCTGTTGGTCTATGCAGGCAGGGACCTGCTTCTTCCGGTACCAAATCCGGCCCGCAGACCGAACTCAACGTTGAGCCACTACCTCGAGGGGGCCAATGCCGCACCGGACGATTCCTACGAAACCCGATCCGTCAGTTCGACTTTCAATGATCGGCTGGTTCGAATCTACCCGTGACGACCTCTTCCACATTGCAAGCCAAATTGCCTACCTCTGCGGCAAGAGGCTTTACGCTCGTCGAGATGGCGATTGTGCTGGCCATTGTCGGCGTACTCGTTACCAGCATGATGTTTACCTTGTCCGCCCAGATAGAACAGCGAAGCTTCAACGACACCCAAAGCCGCCTTGAGTCTGCCCGCGAAGCGGTGCTGGCATATGCGATCGCAAACGGGCGCCTGCCGTGTCCAGCGACCAGCGCCTCGGCCGGCGCCGAAGTTCGGCTTGGAACGGGAGTCTGTGGTGCAACGACGGGCACTGCTTTCGATTACTACGGTGGGGTCAGTGGAGGCGTGACTGGTGGATTGCTACCCGCGGTTACGCTTGGATACCAGCCCATCGACTCATCGGGGTTTGCCTTGGACGGCTGGGGCAACAGGATTCGCTACGCGGTCTCAAGAGTAACCACACCGTCTTACACGGCGAATTTCACGAACAAAGCCAACATGCAGACGAACGGACTCACCGTCCTTCCGAACGACCTGATTGTTTGTGCGTCTGCAACGGGAATCGTCCCTGGAGGCAGTCCACCAAGCTGCGGAGCGTCAGCCACCAATTCGGTTACAAACCAGACCACAGTGGTCGCTCTCCTCTATTCGCCCGGCAAAAACGGTACGACAGCCATTACGCTGGGCACGGACGAAGCAGCGAACGAGAACCGCGCCGGAGCCAACGATGCAGTATTCATCTATCACACCCCGGCACCGACAACGGCGGCAAACGGCGAGTTTGACGATCAGACGCTCTGGATAACGGTAGGAACACTTTATTCGAAGCTGCTCGCAGCCGGCGTTCTTCCCTGAGGCGAAATGCCTCCTTTATCTAAGCTTTACAGTCGTCTTCGGACCGCAGGAATCGAACCCGGCGACAGCGAGGAGCTGCGCTGAGAACTGGATCAGCCCCTGCTTAGTGCCTGTCCTGCATATGGACCGCCCCCGACAAGGTAAAGCTCACTTCCCCGTCGCGATTTCTGTCGAGGGCGAGCACAAAGCCTTTTTCCCTTGCGTGTTGGGCTGCCTGAAAAAGCCCGATCCCAAATCCGGAGTTGGATCGAACCGGGGCGGAAAAAAGCAGTTTCTCGATCTCCGGGGTTATCGCACTTCCTGAGTCGCTGACCCTGAAAACCAGCAATTCATCGCAATCGAGGGTTACACGAATCCTGATCCCGGGCTCTGACAGCCTCTTGGTCAGCGCATTCTGAATCAGGTTATCCGCGACATTTTCCGCAACCGACCGCGGCAGCATCACCGTTGGCGGAGGGCTGGATGATCCAAACTCGACCCTTTCGGAGCCGTATTGCCGCGATAGTGCTGCCCACCATGCTTCCGCAGCCACGAGTTGTTCGAGCGAAGTGTGAGGCCGCTGCAGCTTCTCCAAGGTGGAGGAAAGTCTTTGCGCGATGACCGGCAGCTGCCTCGTCATAAGCGCCTGCAACTCCGGAGAGTAGTCGCGTCCAGCCTCCTGCCGAGCCATCGAAACCAGGACATTCAACGATTGCAGGAGGTTTTTGACGTCATGAGTCATGCGTGCCCCTGTCTCATGCACGGCCTGCATGTAACTTTGCTGCTGTAGCTTCTGTTCGCGCTGCTTGGCCAGGTAGAACTCCCCAAGCAACTGGCCCAGCAGGTGCAGATGCCAGTGGAGGGCCGGGCTGGTCCGATGCCGCGAATAGATGGTGAGGGACAATTCGCTATTTTCGAACTCGACGCGAAATGGGGTCTTCTCCCCATGCTCCCCGTGCTCATCCCTTACGCCCCACTCTGCTCCCGCCACCCAGGGAAGCCTGGCAAGACTTGCGATGCTTTCCGCCAGAAAGCGGTCGGGCCGCGATTCGACGCTCGACAGTTCTGCAAGGAAATACAGCCACTTTTCTACTGGCAGCCCGATTGAAAAAAGGTAGCGGGAGAAGAAAACATTCAGTCCGGCGAATCCCGTACGCGGGTTCCAGGCCAGGCCGATAATGAATACGGTGCCAGCAATCAGGAACACCGTGTAAGTCAGCGCCTCCATGTAGTTAGTCCGACCGAGCGTCATGAAGGTAAAACTTCCGAGAATAACGACACCCAATACCAGCATCAGGAAGATGCTGTAGAAGAAATCAATCACCTGGGGCGCCTCGGCAGGGTCTGGCTCTGCCGGAATCAACCCCATTGCAATGAAGAGGATCGGGAGTAGGTATTCCGCGGCGGATCGGAGTTCCGGGGTGATTTCCCTTCGCGGCGCGATGTCAGGAAGTATTACTATCGCCAACAGGGCGAGCAGGTAGAACAGGACGAGCAGGTAGAAGCGCCTTTGCCAGCGCGCTTGATGGAGGAACACCTTCCCTCCGACCAGCCCCGCGAGAACGCAGACCCAGAAGATCAGCAGCCAGGCGTTTAGCCATAGCATGACTGCCACTGCGCCAACCGCGATGAAGCCGAGTTGTGTCGCGGAGACCTGATGCTGGCCTCGGAGGAAGGGTTGCCATATCAGCAGCAGGCCGAGATGCGCCAATAGGAGTGACCGCGCCCAGTTGTCTTCCACCCCGCGCAGCGCCGCGACATGGAGCAGCACCAGCATCGCGATGACAACGAATCTTCCGTAGTGCTGGGAGAAGCCGAGGGCGTAGTTGGCTATCCGCGTGAATAGCGGTAGGGTTGGAGTGTCTTCTTGCATCCTGAGTGTGCGCCGTTTAGGGTACCGGGAAACGCCGATCCAAAAGACTGAGTAATGAACCCAATGTTATATGGAGTTTCCGGAGAGAGGTCATGCGCCCTGTATTGATTCTTGGCCGCTTCGTGATCCTTGAGGCTCGTCGCACGGGCCTGCCGACGCTGTTTGCTTGCATTGCCGTCACGGGATTCGGCTTGGCTGGCTTCCTGTCGCAACTGGCGCTGACTGAAAGCTCAGCCCTCCAGGCAAGCGTCCTCGGTGCGTTTTTCCGGCTGAGTTCCGTTTTTCTGATCTCTGCCTTTGTGATTTCCAGCATGGTGAGGGAATCCAATGACAAAGGCTTGGAATTGCTGCTGTCACTACCTATATCCCGCGCCCAATATTTTCTTGGAAAGCTCGCAGGATTTATCGTCTGCGGCGCAGCCATGGCAGGCGGCCTTGCGCTGCTGCTCCTCTTCTGGAGCCCGCCCCTGTCTGTTGCAGCCTGGTTCGTTTCGCTCTCGATGGAACTTGCCCTGATGGCTTCGGTCAGCCTGTTTTTCGTGCTTACGCTCACACAGGTCGTACCCGCTCTCGCCGCCTCGACATGCCTTTACTTCCTGGCAAGAATTGTTGCTTCAGTGCAGGCGATTTCTTCGGGACCGCTGTCCGGGGAAGAATCTTTGCTTCAGAGACTTCCCGCATGGGGCATTGATGCGGTTGCCTTCCTGCTCCCGCCGCTGGAGAGGGCCACCCAGACGTCATGGCTGACCTATGGCGGACCGTCGGCGGGCGAGTTGCTAGGCGTTCTGGGGTCTCTAGCCATCTATGGCGCGCTTGTTTCAGCTGCTGGATTGTTTGACCTTTACAGACGAAATCTCTGATGCGTTCCGAGCGCCCGGTTGGTCAGGTCCCGATGTGGGTGGTAGCTCTGCTCGCAGGCAGCCTCGCGATGCAGGTGCTCCTCAGAGTGGAGTCGCGCCCTGCCGCCCCTTCGGCGGAAGACCTCCCAGCCGCTCCGCGGCCCGCATTACTCCGTGTTGCTGCCCTCGGCGAACCAGCCGCGCTTGCCCGACTTGGGATGCTGTACCTGCAAGCTTTTGATTACCATGGCGGCAATTCCCTGCCTTATTCGAAGCTGGACTACATCAGGCTCATTGGTTGGCTGAGCGCTCTTCAAGGACTAGACGAGAAAAGTGAGTATCCACTCTTTATAGCTAGCAGGGTTTACGCAGAGGTCCCTGACCCCGTACGCCAACGCCAAATGCTTGAGTTCATATACGCGTCGTTTCTCGTGGATCCCGGCCGAAGATGGAAATGGGCTGCACATGCCGCCCTCCTGGCTAAGCATCGACTGAAAGACCTGCCCTTGGCCCTCAAGTATGCAAGGGCCATAGACCGCTTCGCGGCCTCAGCGCCCAATGTCCCGATGTGGGCCCGTCAGATGGAGATATTCATCCTCGAAGACATGAACGAACTGGATGCAGCCCGAATACTGCTGGGGGGATTGCTGGAGAGTGGCCAAATCGGTGATCCTGGTGAGCGCCTTTTCTTGCAGAACCGGCTGCAGGAAATGGAAAATCGGATGAAAAAGTTAGCCCGCTGACAGCGCGGGCTGCCGAAAAATCGACAGCCATGACGAATTTCGGTCACTTTTTTAACAATATCTGACTCTCCTGCCCCGCTTTTGGCGTTCCACGGCGGGCACAAAACTTGCTCATTCAGAGCATAGTCCAATGAGAGGCCAGTAAGCCCATGAAAAATCATCAAAAAGGCTTCACCTTGGTTGAGATCGCGATAGTTCTCGTGATCATCGGCCTACTTCTTGGCGGCATCCTTAAGGGTCAGGAAATGATCGTCCAGGCCAAGATCAAGAACGCCATGGCAGATTTCTCCGGAATTTCAGCGGCCTACCATGGCTACCAAGATCGCTACCGCAAGATCCCGGGCGATGACGATGGTGCCGCAGGAAGGTGGACAACGCCTACAGTTGCAACGAGTGGCGATGGAAGCGGGGTAGTGGCAGGCCTTTATAACGCCACCTGTGCAGGAGCGGGGGTCGCGGAGTCGTGCAACTGGTGGGATCACCTTCGCCGTGCTGGCTTCGTAGCCGGCAACGGGGCTTCGCAACCGACAAACGCGTTTGCTGGTCAGATTGGTGTTCAAACCGGCAACAATGCCAGCGGCACCGTCATGAACGGGTTTTCCTCGCTGATCGTCTGTTCGGCCAATATCCCGGACAAGGTTGCTATTGCAATTGACACCTCTATGGACGATGGGGTGAGTGCGACTGGCGGCGTACGGGCTGAACTCCAGTCTGCCCCGAACCCGACAATCACAAACACGAGCGCAGCCTACGCGGAAACGGGCACCAATATTTACGTCATTTGTCGCCAGATCTGATCGGACCCAAAAGGAACATCCCATGAAATCGCGTCAAACAGGCTTTACCCTTGTAGAAATCGCAATCGTCCTCGTCATCATCGGTCTATTGCTTGGTGGCATTCTTAAAGGTCAGGAAATGATCGTCCAAGCCAAGATCAAGAACGCTATGGCCGATTTTTCTGGCATTTCAGCGGCCTATCACGGTTATCAGGATCGCTATCGCAAGATCCCGGGCGATGATGATGGTGCCGCACGCTGGAGCGGCGCCACTGCAGGAAACGGAAACGGCATCGTTCTTGGTAGGTACAACTCCGCGACCGTAGCCGACGAATCACGGCTCTGGTGGGATCACCTCCGTCGCGCCGGATTTGTGGCAGGCAACGGATCGTCCCAACCTACCAACGCGTTCGCCGGACAAATTGGGGTGCAGACTGGCGACGGTACTGCCGCTGCTACGGTCATGAACGGCTTTTCATCACTTATCATTTGCTCCGCAAACATCCCGGACAAAGTAGCTATCGCCATCGACACATCGATGGATGACGGTGTCAGCTCGACGGGAGGCGTACGCGCAGAATTGCAATCCGCTCCTAACCCGAACATCGCGAGTACCAGTGCGGCTTACGCCGAAACCGGCACGAACATTTACGTGATGTGCCGCCAGATCTAAGCTGGGGCGATACCCGGCAGATCGAAAAGCCAGCCCTCGGGCTGGCTTTTTCCATTGAGGGTCAGACTGGCTGATTTCGGGGAGTTCATGCCCACCTTTTCACCACCCCGCCGCTGGGACCCACGGGCTGCGAGCTTGCTGCTTGTCGCCGCGATGTGCTGCATCCCTTTCCTGCTCCCTCGGCACTTTCCCCCGCTGCGAACCTTCTACGACGAATGGATAGCATTGGCCCTCGGAGCGGGTGCAATTGGCCTTGCTTCACTCCACCGGGGAAATCAGGACCCTCGCATCCCCACGATTGCGCTCTGGCTCGGCGCATTTGCCTTATATCTGTCCTGGTACTCAGTATCCGGCTTGGCAGCCTACCCACAAGGCCCGCTTCTTTGGGCCGTATACGTTGCCTTTGCCGCGCTGCTGATTATTCTGGGCCGGGATCTGAAGGACCATTTCGGGCAAAACCGCGTATGCGACATGATCGCCGCCCTGATCCTCACGGGAGCAATGCTCAACGCAATCTCAGGAGTACTCCAGGTCATCGGCATTCCGCGCCCGATCGACGCTTTCATTTCCTACCTGAGCGGAGCGCGTGCGACCGGAAATATCGGCCAGGCAAACCTGTACGTAAACTACCTCTCGCTGGGAATTGCATGCGTCGCCTATCAAGTCGCCAGAGAAAGGATCCGCATCGCCCCAGGGATTGCTGCTGCCTGCCTGCTGATGGTCGGAATATCGTTGTCAGGCTCTCGCAGTTCGATGTTGTACTCGGTAGTTTTCGCAGTGCTCGGCTGGATAGCGGTACTCCGCGGGAAAGCCATGCGAGACCGGCAAGTGGGCTATATTGCCATCGTGTTGGGCCTGACCAGCATTCTTATGCAATGGCTAGTCCCGATCTGCCTGAATTTCCTCGGGATCAGGATTGAAGGCAGCTTCGATCGCTCTTCAGGTCTGGACTGGGATACAACCAAAGACGAGTCTTTTGGCCTGCGACTCATAGCTTGGCAATTCGCCATCCGAATTTTTACGACGTCGCCTTGGTTTGGGGTCGGACCCGGCGAATTTGCCGGCGCAGGTTTCGGACTGGGCCTGCCACCCGAGTTGGCTGCCGGTGAAATCTGGACATCGCCACACAACTTGGTACTTCAGCTTCTTTCGGAAACCGGATTGGTTGGGGCAACCTTGGTTTGCATCGCGATCTGGACCTGGTTTCGTAGTGCAATCCCAGATTTTCTGCGAGCCCCGACGCCGGTGGGCTGGTGGTTGACGGCCTGCGTGAGTGTGGAAATTCTTCACGCGCTGCTGGAATACCCTTTCTGGTATGCGCACTTTCTGGCGTTGGCCGCCCTTTTTCTCGGCATCAGTTCCACAAACTCTGTTGGCATTCGCCCAATCGCCTTCCGGGCAGTTATTACTTCCGGTGCCATTGGGGGTGCAATACTTCTGGCAATTTGCCTGCGCGATTACTTCAGGTTTGACTTGGCAAGCCCGATCTATGCTGGACGTTCGCTCGCCAAAGACGCGGAATTCCAGCGTCAACTCGATACGCTAGCAGGACTGCGGGGGGGGTTGTTGGCCCCACGTACTGAACTCTGGTGGTTTCTGTCCGTACCCATCACCGAGGTCGCGATAGAAGAGAAGATTGCGACAGGAACCCGGGTACTCCGAACCTGGCCACTTCACGAAGTCGCCCTCCGGCAATGCATCTTTCTTGCGCTGGCAGGACGGGAGTCCGAGGCACGCTCACTTCTTGGCCACACGCTCAAGACATTTCCAAAACGCCGAAACGCAACCCTTCAGGCCATTGGCTCTGCACCGGCATCGGCACAAAAAATCCTGGAATCGACACTACGTCCCTAAAGTCAAACGCTACCGCTGAAAACCGTTCACCCTTGCAGGATGCGAATTTCTGCTGAGGCCAGGCTCTCAGGAGTACCCAGCAGGACAACGACATCGTTCATTTCCAGCATCAGGTCGGCGTCCGGGGAAAGCTTGCCCTGCCCGATGCGACGAATCGCCTTTACCTCCACGCCAATAGCATCCAGCGCGAGGGCCGACAGGAGCTTTCCGACACCGCTTGCAGCGGGTGATAACGTCACCGAATGCAGCCGCGGCTGGGCCGAATCGCCCCCCTCACCCATATCGTCGGCGCCATGAAAAAGCCCGCGCATGAGGCCATAGTGCTGGTCTCGAACCAGGCGCAGCCTGCGCATCACCCGCGACAGCGGCACTCCGATCCATACCAGGGTATGCGAAGCCAGCATCAGGCCGGACTCCAGGGCCTCAGGCACCACCTCCGACGCCCCCGCGGCATGCAAGCGATCAATTTCGCTCTCTTCCCTTGCGCGCACGATCACCGGGATCGCGGGATTCAGTGCATGGATGTTCGCAAGCACCCGGATGGAGGCATCCGCGTCGGCGAACGTAATCACTACAGCCGCTGCCCTGGCGAGGCCAGCCGCGGTTAGCGCTTCGCGCCTCGAGCAGTCTGCGAAAACGACGGTATCGCCCGCCAACGCAGCCTCGCGCACTCTCTCAGGATCCAGGTCCAGCGCGATGTACCGAATCCCCTCCGCTTCGAGAAGGCGTGCCAGCCGCTGGCCGTTGCGGCCATACCCCAGGATCACGACGTGGCGGTCTGACTCGATGGACTGAACCGCGATGCGGTGTAGTTCCAGCGAGCGCAACATCCACTCTGAAGCGGAAAATCGCATCACAATCGCGTCGCTTGCCCCAATAATGAATGGGCTCAGCAGCATCGAAATGATCATCGCCGCCAGGAGAACCTGCGACATTTCTGTCGACACGAATCCCGCCCCTCCGGCGGTGCTCATCAGGACGAATCCGAACTCCCCTGCCTGCGCAAGGGACAGCGCCGTACGCAGCGACGTACCTTGTGTTCCCCCGAACAGCCGCGCCAACAAGGCGATCAGGGCGAACTTTGCCAGCACGATCAGCAAGACGGCCGCCCCGACGACCCACCACCGCTCCACGACGGCTGGCAGGTCCAGCAACATGCCTACCGTCACAAAGAACAACCCGAGCAATATGTCGCGAAACGGCTTGATGTCCTCTTCAACCTGGTAGCGATACTTGGTCTCAGAAATCAACATGCCGGCGAGAAAGGCGCCCAGCGCAAGCGACAGGCCCGCCAGGGAGGTCAAGTATGCAAGCCCGAGGGTTATGAACAACACGTTCAGAACAAACAATTCGTTTGATCTTCGCTTAGCCACGACATTGAACCAGTACCGCATCAGCCGGGGACCCACCAGGATGAGCGCACCGAGTACGAACGCCGCCTTCAACAGTGCGCCCCCAACGGCAACGCCAATCTCCTCCGGTGGCCGCCCAAGGGCCGGAATGACGATAAGGAGAGGCACCACGGCGAGGTCCTGGAACAGCAGCACGCCAATGATTTCCCGTCCGTGAGGAGTATCCAGCTCGAGCCGTTCGGCAAGCAGCTTCGACACTATCGCGGTCGAAGACATTGCAATCGCCCCCCCGAAAACGAGACTGGCTTGCCACGAGGCACCGGATGCAATGCCGAGTGCCAGACCGACGGACATAGTGGCAACCACTTGTGTCAGGCCAAGGCCGAACACCACCCTGCGCATTGCCATCAGCTTCGGAAGGCTGAATTCCAGCCCGATCGAAAACATCAGGAAGACAATACCGAACTCGGCCAAATGCCGCGTTTCGCTGGTATCCGGAATCAGCCCGAATGCGTGTGGCCCGAGAACGACGCCGGTGACCAGATATCCCAGCATGGGAGGCAATTGCAGGCTGCGAAACCCGACAACCGCCAGCACCGCGCAGGCAAGCAGGACGAGGACCGGCTGTAGGGAGACGCCTGCTGCTTCCATTGGGGGAACGTGCTCCTCAGGCTATGCCTTGGACTGCGCGGTGGGCTACACTTCGTGACTATGATAAGCGCAGCGATCGAGACTATCCAAGATTCGGGCGAAAAGTCCCTCGCCCTGGCGCGACGGGTGCTCGAAATCGAAGCTGACGCGGTGCGCGCCCTCATCGGCCGCATTGACGGGAGCTTCCTGAAGGCGCTGCGCCTGGTTCTGGCCTGCAAGGGCCGCGTGGTGGTGAGCGGGATCGGAAAATCCGGGCACATAGCACGCAAGATCGCGTCCACGATGGCCAGCACCGGCACACCCGCGTTTTTTGTCCACGCCGCCGAGGCGGGGCATGGCGACCTCGGCATGATCCGACCGGAAGACATCTTCGTTTGCATATCCAACTCGGGCGAGTCGTCCGAACTGCTGGCGATCGTCCCGCTGGTCAAGCGGCAGGGCGCCAAGCTGATCGCGATTACCGGCGAAGCCGGATCCACGCTTGCCAGGGAGGCCGATGTGCATCTCGACGCTGGCGTCGCTCAAGAGGCCTGCCCTTTGAACCTCGCGCCTACAGCGAGTACCACAGCCACGCTGGCACTAGGCGACGCACTTGCTGTCGCCCTGCTTGATGCACGCGGCTTTTCGGAAGCCGACTTCGCGCGCTCGCATCCGGGCGGATCCCTCGGGCGCCGGCTGCTCACGCGGGTCTACGACGTGATGAGGCGCGATGCCGACATACCGACTGTTCCAATCGAGGCTACCCTTTCGACTGCCGTTCTAGAGATCTCGCGCAAGAGGATGGGAATGACCGCGGTCGTGGACACCGCGGGTCACATTGCGGGGATATTTACCGACGGCGATCTCAGGCGTACGGTAGAAAAAATCACCGACCTCAAAAGTGCCAGAATCGCTGACCTCATGAGCAAGGCCCCGCGCACCATCGGCCCGCAAGCCCTCGCAGTCGAAGCCGTCGAACTCATGGAGCGACACATGATCAACCAGCTTCTCGTTGCAGGCGAGGACGGCGTTCTGGTTGGCGCCCTGGACATGCATGACCTCTTCCGCGCAAAGGTGGTCTGATTGGACGATGCGCTGCGCAGGGCGGAGTCGGTCCGGCTGATGATATTCGACGTGGATGGCGTTCTGACCGACGGGCGGCTGTATTACACCGACTCCGGGGCGGAAATGAAGGCATTCAGCACCCTTGACGGTCTTGGGATACGGATGCTCATGTCGAGCGGAATCGAAATCGCAATCATCACAGGCCGACGCTCTCAGGTGGTCTCGCACCGCGCGCGCGATCTAGGGATCAGCCATGTTATGCAAGGCGTTGCCGAGAAGCGTCCTGCATTCCTCGGCCTGACCGCCTCACTGGGCCTGGCCCCTGAATCCAGCGGATACATGGGCGACGACCTGGTGGACCTGCCCGTGCTCACTCGATGCGGCTTCGCCGCGACAACGTGCGAAGCTCCGGAGATAGTAAAACGCCACGCACATTTCATTTCTACCCAGCCGGCAGGGGCGGGCGCCGTGCGCGAGGTTTGCGAAATGATCCTGAAAGCCCAGGGCAAACTCGACGCCGCATTGGCGCCCTATCTCGCCTGACCAGCCATGCAGCTGTCCCACGCGCGCCTTTTCCCGCTACTGCTCCTCTTCGCACTGGGGCTGCTGACCTTCTGGCTTGAACGAACGGCGCGCGTGGAAGAAACCCACCCGTCGCTCCACAGGCACGATCCCGACTACATCGTCAACAACTTCAAGATCACCGGATACGGTCCCGGTGGCCTTGCGGAATCCACGCTCTCCGCCCGCAAAATGGTACATTATCCGGACGACGATTCGACCGACCTCGACGGACCGCGCGTATTCAGTACCAAGCCCGGCGAAGCGCCCATGACGCTGGTGGCTGACCGCGGGGCACTCAGTCAGGATGGCGAGGACACGTTCTTGTACGACAACGTTCTGGTGGTACGAAAGGAAATCCCCCTGCAACCGGAAATGCGCATGCAGACGGACTTCCTGCATGTCGTCAGGAGCCGTTCGTTGGTCCTGACGGACCGGAACGTCGCCATAACCGAGGTGGGGCGCTCCCTTACGGCTCGCGGCATGGAGTACGACAACGCGGCCCGCCTGCTCCTCCTGCACGAAAAGGTGCGCGGCCGATTCGAGGAAAGGAAGAACAGGAAGTGAACTCCACAATCCAGGCCGTTCGGACATTCTGCACCTTGGTCGCCTCAGTGACGGCCCTGCTTGCCCCCGATTCGGCCAATGCGGAAAAGGCGGACAAGGACAAGCCGACCAACATCGAGGCAAACCGCATGAGCTCGGACGATGCCAGGCGGATCAGCATTTTCGAGGGAAACGTCGTGCTGACGAAGGGCACGATCCTGGTGCGAGCCGAACGAATTACCGTCAGGCAGGATCCAGAGGGCTACCAGATTTCGATCGCCACTGGGAACCCCGCACGCTTCCGCCAGAAGCGTGACGGCAAGGACGAATGGATAGACGGCGAGGCGCTCACCATCGAGATCGACGACAAGAAAGAGAGGATCGACCTTCGTGAGCAGGCCCGCATCCTTCGCGACAAAGACGAAGTCCGCGGCGACGCGATATCGGTCGACCAGCGGTCGGAGTTCTTCTCGGTCCTCGGCGGCAAGAGCGTCGCCACATCAGCAAACCCGGAGGGTCGCGTGCGTGCCGTGATCCAGCCCAAGGCGAAACCTGACGAGCAGGCCACCTCCGCCCCCAAGACGCCCGCGCGATGAGCGCACTCTCCGCTGAGAGCCTGCGCAAACGGTACAAGTCGCGCACGGTCGTACAGGATGTTTCCCTGTCAGTGTCCAGTGGAGAAGTCGTCGGCCTGCTCGGCCCCAATGGCGCCGGCAAGACCACCTGTTTCTACATGATTGTCGGGCTGGTCGCAGCCGACGCAGGGCGGATCCACCTCGATGGCAAGGAACTGACCCACCTGCCCATCCATCGCCGCGCCCGCCTCGGGATCTCCTACCTGCCGCAGGAAAACTCCGTTTTCCGCAAACTGACTGTCGAAGAAAACGTACAGGCCGTACTTGAGCTCCAGGGGCTCGCCGGAGAGGAGATAGAGGTGCGCCTGGTGGAGCTGCTGACCGACCTCAATATCACGCACCTGCGCAAGCACCCGGCACTTGCCCTGTCAGGAGGGGAGCGCAGGCGGCTTGAAATCGCACGCGCCCTTGGTACGCGCCCATCGTTCATCCTGCTGGACGAACCGTTTGCCGGCGTCGATCCCATCGCGGTGCTGGATATCCAGCGAATCATCCGCTTCCTGAAAGAGCGCTCAATTGGCGTCCTGATCACCGACCACAACGTCCGGGAAACGCTCGGCATTTGCGATCGCGCGTACATCATGAATGACGGCGCCGTACTGGCATCAGGGCATCCTGATGAAATTGTCTATAATGACAGCGTTCGCCGGGTCTATCTGGGCGAAAACTTCCGCATGTAGGCTGATCCAGGGCCGGGGCCGGATCACCGCCCGGCCGAACGGCGGACAACAGACCCCAAACTTTGCGCCCAATTATCGCGTCTCGATGAAGCCGACCCTCCAGTTCCGGCTCTCCCAGCACCTAACGCTGACTCCGCAGTTGCAACAGTCGATCCGGCTGCTGCAACTGTCCACGGTCGAGTTGAACCAGGAGATCGAGAAGATGCTCATGGAGAATCCGGTCCTCGAGCGGGAGGATGCGGAGGACGGCCTCACGCCCTCCACCACCTATTCATCCCAGGACCCGCTGGTGCCCGGCACTACGGAGGCTCCTGCAGCGCCCGCAAGCGAGTCCCAGGATGCAGGCCCCGATGAATGGCAACCGGATTTCTCGAAAACGCCCCGCACTGGCAGCGATGACGACGAGGACGGGGACCGGGCTTTCGTTGCCCCGGAGACCGTTTCACTCCGGCAGCACCTCAACGACCAGTTGTCGCTGACAAACCTTCCGCAACGCGACCGGGCACTGATCGGGATGCTGATTGACGCCGTGGACGATCACGGCTACCTCACCCAGCCGCTCGAGGAAATCGCCCTGCTCCTGCCTCCCGAGGCGGACGCGGATATGGAGGACCTCGGCATCGCGCTCCGGCACCTGCAGAACATGGAGCCCGCCGGCGTCGGCGCACGCTCCCCGAGCGAATGCCTGCTCCTGCAGATCCGGGCGCTGATGCCCGAGACGGACACGGATACGCGCATCGCAAAACTTGCGACGACCATTGTGGAGCATCACCTCGAATCCCTCGCGCAGCGCGACTACTCCAGGCTCAGGCAACTCACCGGGGCGAACGACGACGACCTGCGCGCCGCACAGCGCCTGATCCTGCGGCTGAACCCGCACCCAGGCTCGGCGTTCTCGAATGTCGAAACCCGCTATGTGATCCCGGATGTGGTCGTGCGCAGGATAGAGGGCATCTGGCGCGCGAGCCTGAACCCTGAGGCGATGCCCAAGCTGTGCATCAACCGCCTGTATGCATCGCTGCTGTCGGGCAATCGCAACTCCACCGGATCAATGCCCGGCCAGCTCCAAGAGGCGCGCTGGCTCATCAAGAACGTGCAGCAGCGCTTCGATACGATCCTCAGGGTCTCCCAGGCCATCATCGACCGCCAGCGGCACTTCTTCGAACACGGCGAAGTTGCCATGCGTCCCATGGTGCTGCGTGAAATCGCCGAGACCCTCGGCCTGCACGAGAGCACGATCTCCCGGGTCACCACGCAAAAGTACATGGCGACGCCACGCGGCACATACGAGCTGAAGTATTTCTTCGGCAGCCACGTCGCTACCGAGACGGGGGGCGCCTGCTCGGCGACCGCAATTCGCGCGCTGATAAAGCAGCTCGTATCGGGTGAAGATACGAAAGCACCGCTTTCGGATTCCCGCATATCGCAAATCCTGGGGCAACAAGGCATCGTGGTCGCAAGGCGGACCATTGCCAAGTACCGGGAATCACTGCAGATACCCCCGGTAAATCTGCGAAAGTCCTTGTAGAGCCCTGCTGCAGGGTTGGGCTATAATTCGCCGCCTCGCAGCCAGTCCCTTGCCGGGGCCAAACCCTCCTGCGGCCCGCCTAATGACCTTTGTCGCCAAGCTCCTTCCGCTCTCCAACGTTGCTGTCGATATTCCGGTATCTAGCAAAAAGCGCCTGTTCGAGCACTTGGGACTGCTTTTCGAGAACCACCACGGGGTCGCCAGCAGCGTTGTGTTTGAAAGCCTTTTTGCCCGGGAGCGCCTTGGTTCAACAGGGCTCGGACAGGGAGTCGCCATTCCTCACGGCCGAATCAAGGGTCTGAAGGACGCGCTGGGAGCTTTCATCCGCCTTGCCGCGCCAGTGTCGTTCGACGCCCCGGACGCCAAGCCCGTGAGCCTGGTATTCGCGCTTCTCGTCCCCGAACAAGCGACGGAAAAACATCTGCAAATCCTCTCCGAGCTTGCGCAGATGTTCAGCGATCGCCCCCTGCGGGAATCAATGCTCGCAGCAGCCGATGCTGCGGCGGTTCACCAACTCATCTCACTATGGCAACCCGATGCTGCAGGTCAACGTCACGCGGTTGCATGACGATAACCGCGAACCGCTCGAACTGACCTGGATAGCAGGCCAGGACGGCAGTACCGCGGTCAAGCGCGAAGCCGCTGCTTCCGCGGCGCTGATCGGGCACCTCAACCTTACACACCCGAACAGCGTCCAGGTCCTGGGCGACTATGAGGCATCGATATTCAATGCCTTCGCTGCCGGCGCGCGCACGGAGTTCGTGGCAAAGCTGTTTACCGGTCCATTGACTGCAGTGATCGTAGCGGACGGCGTGCACGCCCCTACAGAAATCCTGGCTGGCGCGAGAGAGTCCCATACCCCGCTCTTTGCCACGCCGCTGGCCGCGCCGCGGGTGATAGAGACGCTGGCTCGCTACCTTGCCAAGGCCCTCGCCGAGAAAACCACGCGCCATGGTGTCTTCATGGACGTTCTCGGGCTGGGAGTCCTCATCACCGGCGAGTCCGGCGTCGGGAAGAGCGAACTCGGGCTCGAACTCATCAGCCGCGGACATGGCCTGGTCGCCGACGACGTAGTCGAAATCTCCCGGGTTGCGCCGAAGATCCTCGAAGGTCGCTGCCCGCCGGTGCTGAAGGATTTCATCGAGGTGCGCGGACTCGGCTTGCTGAACGTCCGCACCATTTTCGGCGAGACCGCTGTGCGACCCAAGATGCGGTTGAAACTGATCGTACATCTGGCAAAGCCCTCGCCGGGCGGCACGGAAATCGAGCGGCTGCCGCTCGCG
The DNA here is from genome assembly GCA_947482825.1 of Betaproteobacteria bacterium. GTDB lineage: Bacteria > Pseudomonadota > Gammaproteobacteria > Burkholderiales > SG8-39 > SZAS-79. Next base: position 16,774 of record CANKMT010000052.1, read on the forward strand.
GAGCAGTCCGAGGACATCCTGGGCCACACCGTTCGCAAGGTCGTAATCCCGGTTGCTGCCGGACGCAACCTCGCCGTGCTCCTAGAGGCGGCTGTCCGCAACTACATCCTGCATTTGCGCGGCATCGACAGCACTGCGGAATTCGTCACCCGCCAAAGGCAGGCCATCGAGTACGACGGCAAAGGCGAAGACGAGTAGCCACTCCGGTCAAACCGCGACGCAGCGACCGGTTTCGTTATAAGCTTTACGCATGACCATGCATCTCGTTCTCGTCAGTGGGTTGTCCGGCTCGGGCAAGAGCATCGCGCTCACGGTGCTCGAGGATGCCGGCTATTACTGCGTCGACAACCTGCCCGCCCCGCTTCTGACCGAAGTTGTCCGCATGCTCTCCGAGGCCGGCCAGGAATACCTGGCCGTAAGCGTAGATGCACGCAGCGTGTCGCTCTCTGCGTTGCCGGAAAGCCTCGCCGAGCTGCGCAGCCGCGGAATCAATTCCCGGCTGTTGTACCTGGAAGCAAGCCAGCAGTCGCTGCTACGCCGCTTCTCCGAAACCCGCCGCCGGCACCCCTTGGCCGGCCAGAACCTGACCGTTGCCGAGGCGATCGAGCGCGAGCGCGAACTGCTCAGCGGGATTTCGGAACTCGGCCACAGGATCGACACCAGCGACCTGCAACCCAAGGCGCTGCGCCACTGGATCAAGGACCTCCTTGGCCTGCACTCAGGGTCAATGATGCTGTTGTTCGAGTCCTTCGGCTTCAAGGAAGGCATTCCGCTGGACGCAAACTGGGTCATCGACGCGCGCATGCTCCCCAACCCGTACTACGAGCCCAGGCTGCGCGCGCTTACGGGCCGCGACGCGCCCGTAGTCGAGTTTCTTGAAGGGCAGGATGCCGTCGGCCGTTTGTACGAGGACGTGCGCAGTTTTCTTTCCCGCTGGCTGCCGGACATGGTCCGTGACAACCGTTACCACGTCACGGTCGCAATTGGATGTACCGGGGGACAGCACCGCTCCGTATACCTCGCGGAAAAGCTTGCCGCCGAATTCGGCAAGACCTGGCCGGTGCTGGTCAGGCATCGGGGGCTTGCCAATAAGGAACCTTCGGATTGAGCGCCAGTCCGGAGGATATCGCGATCTTTCCGCTGAACGCAGTCCTGTTCCCCGGAGGGCTGCTGCCGCTGCGCATATTCGAACAGCGCTATATGGACATGGCCAAGGGCTGCTTGCGCGACGACGTACCCTTTGGCGTATGCCTCATTCGCAGCGGACGCGAAGTGGGTGCCCCTGCGACGCCGGAACAGATCGGGTGCACGGCAAAGATCGTGGAATGGGATATGAAGCAACTCGGCGTGCTGTCGGTCAAGACACTGGGTGGGCAGCGGTTCAGGATCCTGGACTCTCACGTCACGGAGGCGGGACTGACTCGCGCCCGCGTCGAGATCCTTCCGCAGGATGCGGACACGGACCTCGCAGTTGAATTTAGCGCTTGTGCAGACGTCCTCAAGGCGGTGATCAAGGAGCACGGGCCGCAGATCGTCGCCGAGCCGTACCTGTTCGATTCAAGTTCGTGGGTGAGTTCACGCCTGACCGAGATCCTGCCGGTTCCGCTCGCCGCAAAGCAAAAGCTCCTCGAACTGGTGGACGCAGGCCAGCGAATCGAGATCCTCAACAAATTCCTGCTTCAGCACAGGATTGCCGGCTAGAGCATAGCCAGCAGTTTCCTGACCGGAACGGGCACCGCTTCCGAAGCGGCCTCCTTCAACGGGAACCACGCCCTCCCGGGAGATTCGGCACGCCTTTCTCGCTTCACGACTTCGCAGACGATGGGCCGGATCTCGAGGCGAAAGTGGGTAAAGCCGTGCCTCAGGAGCGGCAGTTCCCTGTGCGAGGAAAGCTCGCAACCGAATTCGGCAAGGCAATGTCGTATCGGGTCCTCGCCACCGAACTCGGGAAATACCCACAAGCCGCCCCAGATTCCAGGCGCGGGGCGCTTCTCCATTACTGTGAGGCCCCGGTAGCGCAGCAATAACCACGCCGCCTCCCGGGTGGGATAGGCCTTTTTCGGGCGTGGCGCAGGCAACTCCGCCGTCCGCCCCGTTGCGCGTGCAACGCATTCGGTCGCTACCGGGCACAGGGCACACCCCGGGGCACTCCGGGTGCACACAGTCGCGCCCAAATCCATCAAGCCCTGCGTATAGGCCTCCATTTCCTCCGGCGCCGCAATATTCGGCAGCAGGCGTTCGGCCAGCACCCATAGTTCAGCCTCGACTTTCGACGCGCCGGGAAAGCCTTCAACGCCAAAACGGCGCGCAAGCACGCGCTTTACGTTTCCGTCGAGGATCGCAGCGCGCTCACCGAAGCAGAATGCCGCGATAGCCGCGGCCGTCGACCGGCCAACCCCCGGCAAAAGTTCAATTTGCGCCGCAGTAGAAGGGAAGCGCCCCCCGGGCGAATCCACTATCGCCCGGGCAGCCTTGTGCAGGTTGCGGGCCCGGGCGTAGTACCCCAGCCCGCTCCAGAGTTGCAACACTTCATCTTCGCTCGCACGGGCGAGCGCACCGATGTCGGGAAACCGGTCCAAAAACCGCTGGAAGTACCCGATTACCGCACCAACCTGGGTTTGCTGCAGCATGATCTCCGATAGCCAGACCCTGTACGGATCGCGGCTACCCTGCCAGGGCAGGCCGTGACGACCATGTTGGTGCTGCCAGGCAATGATTTTCCGGGCGAAAGCGGCGTCTTTTTCGGTCACCCGCGGATTCTAAGTGCAGGTTTGACTCTGCACTACGATTTCGGCACCATGAACCAGCCCCTACCCGGTGGCATTCTGGATTTCCTACCGAAAAATGCTTGCCTTCGTTCTGCGCCGCATTGGACAGTCCGTTCTGGTGATGCTTGCGGTCGGGCTGATCGCGTTCTCGCTGTTCACCTTCGTTGGTGACCCGGTGCTGTTCATGCTCGGGCAGGATGCCACGCCCGAAGATCGCGTCCGGATTACGCACCTTCTAGGCCTCGACAAGCCCTTCTACGTCCAATACGCGCATTTCGTCGGGCGCGCATTGCAGGGCGATTTCGGCCTGAGCCTGCGCCAGGTCCAACCGGTGTCGCGGCTGTTCGTCGAAAGGCTTCCGGCGACGCTCGAACTGTCCCTTGTCGCAGCGTTTCTTGCCCTGGCCGTCGGTATCCCGATGGGCGTCTATGCGGCGCTCAAGCCCAAATCGTGGCTGTCGCAGGTTTTCCTTGCGGTATCGCTCATCGGCGTTTCCCTCCCGACTTTCCTGATCGGCATCCTGTTGATCCTCGTGTTCGCGGTATGGCTCGGCTGGCTGCCATCGTTCGGGCGAGGCGACACCGTCGCGATCAGCTGGTGGACGACGGGATTCCTGACGGCCTCCGGCCTGAAATCCCTGATCCTGCCGTCCATTACGCTGGGTCTGTTCCAGATGACCCTGATCATGCGCCTCGTGCGCTCGGAGATGCTCGAGGTCCTGCGCACCGACTACATCAAGTTCGCGCGTGCGCGCGGACTGTCCGACCGTTCGGTGCACTTCCGCCACGCCCTGAAAAACACCCTGGTGCCCGTGATCACCATTGCGGGCCTGCAACTGGGGTCGATCATAGCCTTCGCCATCATTACCGAGACCGTGTTCCAGTGGCCCGGCATGGGGCTGCTTTTCATCCAGTCGGTCGGCGTGGCCGATATCCCGGTCATGGCCGCCTACCTTTGCCTGATCGCGCTTATTTTTGTCGTAATTAACCTCGTTGTCGATCTGCTTTACTATGCTGTGGATCCGCGCCTGCGCCTCGACCGCGCTGCCGCGGCACATTAGGAGAAACCCGTGAACGCACCCCTCAAACTCGACACGCCCGTGGAGCACATCCGCGCCTTCCACGCCGAACTGACCGCAATCCGGCATGACATCCACGCCCATCCCGAACTCGGATTTACGGAGCAGCGCACTTCCGACCTCGTCGCAGCCAAGCTCGAGGGCTGGGGAGTCGAGGTGCACCGGGGGCTCGCCAAGACGGGCCTGGTCGGCGTGGTAAAGGGCCGCAAATCTTCCAGCGGCCGGGCAGTGGGCCTGCGCGCCGACATGGACTGCCTGCCGATGCACGAGCTGAATACCATGCCGTACAAATCAGTCAATCCAGGATGCATGCACGCGTGCGGCCATGACGGCCACACCACCATGCTGCTGGGCGCGGGCCGGTATCTGGCCGAAACCCGCAATTTCGACGGCACCGCGTACCTTATCTTCCAACCAGCGGAAGAAGGCGGCGGCGGCGGCCGGGTGATGATCGAAGATGGCCTGTTCGAACGCTTTCCGGCCAACGAAATCTATGCGCTCCACAACTGGCCGAGCCTGCCGCCGGGCAAGATGGCGGTACGCCCCGGCCCGGTCATGGCCGCGACCGACGACATGCAGATCACTATCCGCGGCAAGGGCGGCCATGGGGCGATGCCGCATCTTTCCGTGGACCCCGTGGTGGTGGCAGCGCATGTGATCACCGCCCTGCAGACCATCGCCAGCCGCAACGTCAGCCCCGTGGATGCCGTTGTCGTCAGCGTGTGCTCCATGCAGACCAGCCAGCTTGGCGCAAACAACGTGATCCCGGACGCGGTCATGCTCCGCGGGACCGTTCGCAGCTTCCGTCCCGAAACCCGCGACCTCGCGGAAAAGCGCGTGAAGGAGATCGTTGCCGGTGTCGCAGGCGCCATGGGCGGCTCGGCGCAGATCGAGTATCACCGCAATTACCCGGCGACCATCAACACCGAGCGCGAGGCGCAGTTTGCGGCCCGGGTCGGCGGCAGAATATTCGGCACCGAGAACGTCGTCACCGATGCGGACCCGACCATGGGGGGCGAGGATTTCTCCTACATGCTTCAGGTGCGGCCGGGCGCCTATGTTTTCCTCGGGCAGGGTGGCGGCCCCATGAGCTGCTTCCTGCACAACCCGAATTACGATTTCAACGATGACGTGATCCCGATGGGTGCGGGCTATCTTGCCGCGCTGGTCGAGGAATCGCTGCCCATAAAGTAAGGATCAAGTGGAGATGAATATGAAAATTTCACGCCTTTTTTCCGCCGTCGCATTCGCCACAGCTGTCGCATCCTCCATCGCTGCAGCGCCGAGCCATGCCGCGACTCTTCGCTGGGGCGCTCAAAACGACATCCTTACCCTCGACCCGCACTCGCAGAACCACGCGACCACCCACGGGCTCCTGCAGCACTCCTATGAAGGCCTGGTGCGTTATACGAAGGATTTCAAGGTCGAGCCCGCCCTCGCGACGAGCTGGCAGCAGGTTTCCCCCACGCAGTGGCGCTTCACCCTGCGCAAGGGCGTCAAGTTCCACGACGGCACGCCTTTTACCGCCGATGACGTCGTGTTCTCCTACGGCCGCATCATCCAGCCGCAGGGCACCAACCAGATCTACGTCTCGGGCGTAAAGGAAGTCAAGAAGGTCGATGACCATACCGTCGAAATGGTGCTTTCGGGTCCCAATCCCGTGCTGCTGCGCCTGCTGGTGGATTTCCGCATCATGAGCAAGGCCTGGTCGGTGAAGAACAAGTCCGAGAACGTGCAGAACTACGTCGCCAAGGAGGAGTCTTTCGCGTCGCGCAACGCCAATGGAACGGGCCCTTACATCATCAAACTCTGGGAACCGGACAAGCGCATCGTCATGGCGGCCAACACCGCATGGTGGGACAAGATCGAAGGCAATGCCACCGAAGTGATCTACACGCCGATCAAGGCTGACGCGACCCGCGTCTCCGCGCTGCTCGCGGGAGACGTCGACCTGGTCACCGACCTCCCGACGCAGGACGTCACGCGGCTGCGCAGCGACCCGAAACTCAAGGTCCTCGACGGCCACGAGGTCCGCACGATATTCATCGGCATGGACCAGTTCAGCCAGGAACTGCTCTACTCCAACATCAAGGGCAAGAACCCCTTCAAGGACATGCGCGTGCGCAAGGCGCTGAACATGGCGGTCGACCGGGAAGCGATCAAGCGCATCACCATGCGCGGCCTGTCGATCCCCGCGGCGATCATGGTGGCCCCGGGCGTGCATGGCCACAATGCAGATATGGACAAGGTCGTGCCCGTGGACGTGGAGGGCGCCAAGAAGCTCCTGACCGAGGCCGGCTACCCAGCCGGCTTCGAGTTCGGGCTCGACTGCCCCAATAACCGCTATGTGAACGACGAGGAGATCTGCCAGGCGCTGGTGGGCATGTGGGCGCGCGTGGGAATGAAGGTCAAGCTGAACGCCCAGCCCATGGCCAGCTTCATCTCCAAGATCCAGAAGCTCGACCACAGCGCCTACATGCTCGGCTGGGGCGTTGCGACTTTCGATGCGAACTACACGCTGCAATCGCTGATGCGCACCAAGACCACTGGCGCGGACGGCAGTTTCAACCTGGGCCGCATCAGCGACGCGAAACTGGATGCGCTGATCGATTCGGCCAAGACGGAAACCGACGTGCCCAAGCGCGATGCGCTGCTGCGCGAGGCCCTGACGATCACACGCGATAACTACTACTACGTTCCGCTCCATCACCAGCTCAGGCCCTGGGCCATGAAAAGGAACGTGAGCACGATCCACAAGGCCGACGATCGTCCCGAGTCGCGGTTCGCGCGCATCGAGTGATCCCGGCCCGGCGGAAGTACTCCGTGCACGGCATGGGTCGGGCGGCACGATGAGTGCGGCGGCGGGCAGGTTGCGCCGGGCGTGGGACCACGACCTGGCCTGGAGCTTCCGCCGCTCGCCCGTGGTCATCGTGGCCGCACTCCTGACCCTGGTTTGCGTCTGCGGCGCGGTTTTCGCGCCGTGGCTCGCACCCCACAACCCGTTCGACAGCGGAACGGTCAACCTCACCGACGGTTTCACGCCTCCGGCGTGGTCCCAGGGCGGAAAATCCCGCTTTCTGCTGGGCACTGACGACCAGGGCCGCGACCTTCTCTCGACGATCATGTACGGCTCGCGAATATCGCTCGCCGTCGGCGTGGCATCCGTTCTGTTTTCGATGGTGCTGGGCGTCACGCTCGGCCTGATATCGGGTTACGTAGGTGGCAAGGTGGACGCCTTCATCATGCGAGTGGCCGACATCCAGCTGTCCTTTCCCCCCATCCTGATTGCATTGCTCATCGACGGGGTGGCGCGCATCGTGTTGCCCCGAGAAGCGCACGACCAGATCGCGATATACGTGCTGATCCTCGCGATCGGCGTTTCGAGCTGGGTGCAGTACGCGCGCACCGTGCGCGGCTCCACCCTGGTCGAGCGCAACAAGGAATACGTGCAGGCCGCCCGGGTGATCGGCCGCAGCCAGGCCTCGATCATGCTCAGCCACGTGCTGCCCAACGTCATGGGTCCCGTGCTCGTCATCGCGACCATCCACATCGCCACTGCGATCATCACCGAGGCCACGCTCTCCTTTCTCGGCGTGGGCGTCCCGGCGACGCAGCCCTCGCTCGGCACTCTGATCCGCGTCGGCAACGATTTCCTGTTGTCAGGCGAATGGTGGATCACCGTCTTTCCGGGCGCGGCGCTGATCGTGCTGGTGCTGTCCGTGAACCTGCTTGGAGACTGGCTGCGCGATGCGCTCAACCCGAAACTGCGCTGAACCATTGCTGCCACTTTTCAGGATAAGTCCCCGTCTGAAGCGGGTTTCATGGCAAATTGCTGCCATCGGCCCATGTGTCGCGCCAGTCGCCAATGACTGAATCCCTGCTTTCCGTGCGCAACCTGCGCGTCGAGTTCCCGACGCGCAGGGGCACGCTGGTCGCGGTCGACGACCTGTCTTTCGACATCGCGCCCGGCGAGGTTCTCGGGGTGGTCGGGGAGTCGGGTGCCGGCAAGTCGCTGACCGGGATGGCCATCATCGGCCTGCTCGAGCCGCCGGGCCGCATTGCCGCCGGCGAGATCAGGCTCGAGGGCGAGCGGATCGACAACCTTTCCCCTGAAGCAATGCGCAGGATCCGCGGCAAGCGGATCGGGGCGATCTTCCAGGATCCCCTCACCTCGCTGAACCCGCTCTTCACGATCGGCGAACAGCTGGTGGAAACGATCCTTGTGCACCTCGACCTGAACGAGGCGCAGGCGCGCGATCGGGCGGTCGAACTGCTGGCCGAGGTGGGCATTCCGGCCCCCGAGATCCGCATCGACAACTACCCCCACCATTTCTCAGGCGGCATGCGGCAACGGGTAGTGATCGCGCTCGCGCTTTGCGCGCGGCCCCGCCTGATCGTGGCGGATGAGCCAACCACCGCGCTCGACGTGTCGATCCAGGCCCAGATCATCGAACTGCTCAGGAAGCTTGCGCGCGAGAACGGGGCCGCGGTGATGCTGATCACCCATGACATGGGCGTTATCGCCGAAACCGCCGACCGGGTTGCCGTCATGTACGCAGGGCGCCTCGCCGAGATCGGCCCGGTCAAAGACGTGATCCACGCGCCGCAACACCCCTATACGAGCGGGCTGATGCGTTCGATCCCGAAGCTCGGCGAAGGCCGCGAAACCCTCGCGCAGATCGACGGCGCAATGCCGCGCCTCAACGCGATCCCTCCGGGCTGCGCATTCAACCCGCGCTGCTTGAAACGATTTGACCGGTGCATGCACGACCGTCCCTCGCCCATGCCGGCGGGCGCTACCGAAGCGGCGTGCTGGCTGTATGCCCGCTGAGACGCTGCTCGAGCTCGTTGACGTCGGCCGCGAGTTCGACGTCTCGCGCCCTTGGCTCAACCGGGTGCTGGAGGGCGAGCCGCGCCGCAGCCTGCAGGCCGTCGACGGCGTTTCCTTCTCGATTCGCCGCGGGGAAACCCTTGCGCTGGTCGGTGAGTCGGGCTGTGGCAAGTCGACCGTGGCAAGATTGATCGTAGGTCTGTACACACTTTCACGCGGCCGCATCCTTTTCGACGGTGCCGACCTGGCCGATCCCGGCTCGGCACCCCTGCGGCGGCGCATGCAAATGATCTTCCAAGACCCCTACGCCAGCCTGAACCCACGCTGGCGCGTGCGGGATATCGTCGCCGAGCCCATCGTCGCGCACGGGTTGGCGCCGGATGCAAAGGCGCTGGCGGCGCGCGTAGCGGAGTTGCTTACCCAGGTGGGACTCGCCCCGGAGGACGGCGAAAGATTCCCGCACGAGTTTTCCGGGGGACAGCGGCAGCGGGTCTCGATAGCGCGGGCCCTGTCGTCGAACCCGGAATTCCTAGTATGCGACGAGCCGACCTCGGCGCTCGATGTGTCGGTGCAGGCGCAGATCCTCAACCTGATGAAAGACCTCCAGCAGCGCCTGGGACTGACCTACCTCTTCATCTCGCATAACCTGGCGGTCGTTGCCCACGTCGCCACCCGCGTGGGTGTCATGTACCTGGGCAGGCTGGTCGAGGTCGCAGACGCCAAGACCTTGTTCGAGCGGCCGCGCCACCCCTACACGCGCATGTTGATCGACGCCATTCCCGACCTGGAGATGAGCGGCAAATCGCGCACGCCGGTCGCCGGCGAGGTGCCAAGCCCGCTCACCCCGCCGCCCGGCTGCGCATTCAACCCCCGTTGCCCGCACGCCAACGAGCGTTGCCGTACCGAGCGACCCGTCCCCCTGGAACTCCCAGGCGGACGCATCGCGGCCTGTCACGCCGTGCAGGAAGGCCGCATCGGCGACCTTTGATCCGGCAGGCTACTTCCCGAACAAGCCCTTCAGCTTGTCCTGCACGCCGCCAGCTGTGGACTTCACGGTGTCGGTAATCTTGCCGGCCGCACCACCTGCCGCGCCGCCCAGGCTACCGAGCACCCCGGAATAGTCGATATTCCAGCTCGGCTTGTCGAACGTACCCGACAACTTTACCGGCACGGTGATTCCGGCAACGTCAGCTGGGCCGCCTTGCCCCTTGGCGGTCGCCACCAGCGTCGCTTTGGCGGTGTAGTCGAGCGTCGAGTTGCCGATGTCGATGTTACCCGCGCCTCCCAGCCGCAGGAACGGCGAGGCGGCCTTCAGGTCTTCGTTGTGCGCGACACCGTTCTTGATCGTAAAACTGGCGCTCATTTCCGTGAAATCGGTCTGCTTGGTGCTCTCCCCCGCGGTCTGGGACGATTTGGCACCAGAGCCTGGCTTGAAGCTGCGAACGCTTTCAGCGACGTTGATGCCCTTGATCGCGCCATCCTTCACCTCGATCTTCGCGCTTCCGGAGAGTCCTTTCTTCAGCGCCGACACGGTCGCGCCGACAGTCGTGACATCCAGGTTCAGGGTGGCGCGGCCGTCGAGCATGTCCTTCTTCGCGACGTCGCGCAGCAACGGGCCCAGCGTGACGTCGGTCACCGTATCCTTGATTTCGAACCGGTTGGAATTCGCGTCCACCGAAAGGCTGCCGGCAAGCCGCCCGCCATACAGGTCCGCCGAGTAAGGCGACACATCCAGCTTGCCACCGGCCAGTTTGATCTCGGCCTTGATGTTCCCCGCGGAAGCGCCATTCGCTTTCAGCGCGCCGATCTGCACCTTGCCGGAGACCGTCGGGCCTTTCAGCGGCGCCAGATCAATTTTTCCGTCCGGCTTTGACTCGCCCGCAGGCTTCGGCGCAATGTAGCGGTCGAGGTTGAGCTTGTCGATGTCGATGTCGAAAGTTGCGTGCAGCGGGGCAAATTTCGATGCGGAAATTTTTGCGTGGATACTCGACTCGTCGAACTTTGTTTTGATATCCGCCGACCCCGTTTGCTTTGCGAGGTCGGCCTTGAATTCGGCATGAACCGGGATGGTCACCGCCTTCTGCGGAATCGCGGCGCCTGAAAAAGTCAGATCCGCCACGAACTTCGGCAAAGACCAGGTCCGTTCCGAAAGGCTGGCACTGACCGGCGTCTCGATGCGCCCCTTCACCCCATTGCCTTCAGCAAAAGCATCAATGTCCAGCGCGATGGAGGATATGGAAAAGGCCGATCCATTCCCTTCCAGTGCTGCGATCCGGAGTTTCACGTCCACATTGCGCTGCGGCCCCTTCAGCGCCAGGCCGCCCGTGACGGCCGACCCGGACGCTTTTGCGGGCGTAATGCTGACCTGCGGCGCCGACAACGTTACGGTGAGCGCATCCCGGTCCACATTGCCCTTTGCCTCGAAGGTGAGGCCTGCGATCTCGAAAGACTCCTTGGGCAGATTCATGCCTAGCCGCCCCGCGAGGCTGGCCTTAACGTCCAGCGAAGGATTGGTGCCCTTCACATGCGCGGAAAAGGAAACGGGCGCCGGCTCCCCGTCGGCGAGGCGTCCGGTCTTGAGATTCACGTCCGTCACTGACACCGTCCGTCCGCTTGCCTCGTCGCGAAACGAAACACCTGCCCCCTGGATATTCACTTCAGAGATGCGCAGTTTCCCGGCCTTGCCGTGCCGCTCGGAGTGCGGCTCGACTTGTTTCGGGTCAGTGGCCTTGCCCGCCAGGTCGTCGGTATTCATCCGGCCATCCTTTGCACGCACCAGGTTGGCCTTGAACCCGGCAACCGAAAGCGCTTCCACCTCCAGCGTGCCGGACAGCAGGGGCATGACCCTCACGGCAATACGCGCGGAGTCCAGCGACAGGAACTCCTTCTCACTCGCGTGTTCCGACAAACGCACCTTGCCGAGCTCGATCCCTGCAACCGGAAACAGCGTGAGCTTCGGCGTCCCTTCAATCGACAGCGACCTCTGGTGCGCCTCCTTCATGAGCCGCTCGGCGCGCTGCTTGACGAAAGCGCCGTCGATGACCAGGACTGCAGCAACAATGGCGAGCAGTGCGACCAGCACCAGGCCGCCTGCCGCATAGAAAACAATCCGGATTGCCTTCATGGGATAGCCCCTCCTGCGGATTCAGCCCGGCATCTTTTGGTTGGAAACGCCAAACGGGACATGCCCGGTGGCTACGTGCTTCTGCGCCGACTCCACATGCCCGCGCTGGTCGTCAAAGTAGATGTCCGGCTGGAACGCGGAAAGGAATGCACTCTTGTCGAGTCCACCCAGGAACATGGCTTCATCCACGCCGACATTCCAGTTCATCAGCGTACGCACCGCGCGCTCGTGGGCGGGCGCGCTGCGGGCTGTCACCAGTGCTGTACGGATACGCATCGGCACCGACGCACCTGCCGTCTGCAGGCGATGCAGAGCCTCCAGCAGCGGCTTGAACGGGCCGGGCGGCAACGGCTTCAACGCGTGCTCGGTCTCATGCCTCTGGAACGCGTCAAGCCCGTCGCGCTGGTACACGCGTTCGGCCTCATCGGAAAACAGGACCGCATCGCCATCGAAAGCGATCCGGACTTCGTCCGCGTGCCGCTCGCCGGGCTGGGCCGACTCGGGGATCACTCGGGCTGCGGGAAAGTGGGCATCCAGTGCGCCGCGGACGTCCTCTTCGTTGGCCGACAGGAACAGGTTGGCGTGCAGAGCCTCAAGGTAGCGGTAGGCGTTGCGCCCACGGGTAAACACGCCGCGCTCAAGCTTCAGGCCCGCATGCTTGGCCGACCGGAAGACGCGCAAACCCGATACCGGATCATTCTTGGACAGGATCACGACTTCAACCCGCTGCGCATCCTCGGTATTGAAGGCGAGAAGCTTCCTGACCAGCGGGAAGGCAACACCGTGCTTGGCGGCTTCTTCGAGCCGCTCGAGCTGGAGTTCCATGTAGGCCCGGTCGCCGCCCCGCTCGAAAACCTTGTTCTCTTCCTCGAAGTCGAACAGGGCCCGCGAGGAGATGGCCACCACCAGCTTGCCGTCGAACGATACCGCCATAGGAAGGTCCCGGGCGCCAGGAGTCCGGCGCAGTACGGCGGGATTGTACTGCGCGCCGGGCGGCCGCCCTAGAACGCCTGCGCGCCGAGCGCCGCCAACCCTGCACGCGCGCACTCGCAATCCTGTGCGCCAGTGCCGGAACCCACGCCGATCGCGCCCACGCAGACCCCGTCGAGGATGATGGGAAAGCCCCCCTCCAGGTTGGTGAGGCCGCCGGCGGTTGCGATGGCGAGCTTCACCTCGAGGTCCGGCATCAGCTGGCCGGACGGCTGGCGGTGCGAAGCCGCCGACATGGCCTTTTTCTGTGAAGTTCGAATCGACAGCGTCTTTGCCCCGTCCATCCGAAGGAATGCGAGGAGGTTGCCTCCATCGTCCACGATCGTGATGTTCTGGGCGACGCCGAGCGACTCGGCTTTCCTTTTCGCCGCATCGAGCGCGACCAGGGCACCTTCGTGGGTCAGCTTCAGGAATGACTTGGTATGGGCCATAAGGTCCTCACTTTTCCGGGAATACGAAAGCCTGGGCAAGGTTTGCGTGCACGCCGACCGCGGTTCCCGCCGGGAAGCGCTCCAGCGCCTCAAAGCCGGGATGGCGGACGCGTACCGCGCGTCCGTCGCCAAAGCGCACATACACGTCCACGTGCGTACCCTGATACACATGCGTGTCCACGACCCCTTCGCCGAGGTTCGCTTCGACACCTTGGGCGGGCACGAGAGCCAACTCCTCGGGGCGCGCAAACAGGAGCGCAGCCGAGCCTGCGGCCAGCACATCGACGGCGCCATGCTCCTTGGGCAATCTCAGTACGTGCTCGTTCGCCTTGAGGACGACCTCGCCGGCCTCGATACCGATGACCGTACAGGGCATCCGGTTGATATCCCCGATGAACGACGCGACAAAGCTGGAGGCGGGGTTCCTGTACAGCTCCGCGGGCCCGGAAAGCTGCTCGATCTTCCCATGCGACATCACCGCAATACGGTCGGAGAGCGAGAGCGCCTCGGACTGGTCGTGCGTGACGAACAGGGTCGTGATCCCGATCCGCTTCTGGATGCGCTTGAGCTCGACCTGCATGTCCGCTCTAAGGTTCTTGTCGATTGCGGAAAATGGCTCGTCCAGCAGGATCACGCTCGGCTTGATGACCAGAGCGCGCGCAAGCGCCACACGCTGTTGCTGTCCGCCCGAAAGCTGCCGGGGCGTGCGAGGACCCATCTGGGGCAGCCGGACCATTTCCAGTGCCTCGGCCACTCGCGGGCCGATTTCGCTGGCCGGCACCTTGTGCATCTTCAGGCCGAAGGCGACGTTCTCAGCGACGGTCATGTGCGGGAAAAGCGCGTAACTCTGGAACACCATGCCGATCGAACGCCGGTAGGGCGGGACATGGGTCACAGCCTCCCCATCGATGAAGATCTCCCCCCGTTCCGGCTCGAGGAAGCCCGCGATGAGGTTGAGCAGGGTCGTCTTGCCACAGCCCGACGGACCCAGCAACGTCAGGAATTCGCCCTTGCGGATCTTGAGCGAAACACCGTCGACCGCCGGGGTACCGCCAAATGATTTGACGGCGCCTTCGACCGAAACGCTGATCGTGTCTGTCATCATGGGCGGGCCTCGATCATGCCGCGCGCGCGGCGGAATCGCGCCACTGCGTGAGCGTCCTGAGACCGTTGGCCGGGGTCACGCCGCCGCGCAAGGCGCCTGCGGCCGTCGGCCCCCAGAGCACGTCGTAGGATGCCGGCAGTTCACGGCTATCCGGCATGGATAACCAGAGCCGATAGACTAGGCGCCTCTTTTCAAGTTCGTCGAAATCCACGATCGACGTGCGTGAGTGATAGGTCACGTGATTGTTCAGGAGCTGGATATCGCCGGGCGCCATGCGCGTCTGCAGGCAGAGTTCGTCCGCAAGCGCCGCAAGCATGTCGAGCGCCTCGTCCTGCTCCTTGCGCAGGCGCGGCGTGCCGTTGAACTTCTGCGCCGACTCGACGTAGGAGCGCGAGTACTGGCTGGTGAAGCGCCCTTTGTGGACGCCGAACACCGGGTTGACGTAATACGGCGACTCTCCCTCGGCCTGTTCGTTCTGGCGGCTGTGGTGGTAATTGCCGAAAAGCTCGTCCAGCAGTTCCGGCCGGCGCTCCAGCATTGCATTGTGGATCGCCGGCGTGCTGACAATACGGCTCTCGCCTCCCTGTTTGCACTGCCGGGCACAAAGCAGCGCCACGACATCGCACCGGTCGGTATGGAAACGGAGCGACGACGCGGTGCGGTAGCCGCGCGAGTCGGGGCGGCCGAGCTGCTCGCCATAGTCGCGCACTTCGGCAAAGTACTCGCCCGTCTTGTTCTGCGAGACCGCCGTGCCCAAGTGGGCACCTATCCCCCACAACACCCAGCGCAGGTCCTCCATCGAGAAGGTGTCCGTCGGGATCCCCCGGATGTTGGCGATCCCACAGCCATGCTCGAGCGCATGCGAGATCGCTGCAAACCGCCGGGAAAGCACGGGCAGCGGAAAGTTTTCAGCCGTAACCGTATACATGTCGGCCCGCGCCTCGCGGACCACACGGATGGCCCGCTGCAGGTCTGAAATTTCCTCAGACGTCAGCACATGGATCCAGTCCGTGCGCTGTGCAAGCTCTGTGCCGAGCCAGACGTCAGGTCCGGCCAGAGGGATACGTGATGTGTTGCTCGTTGCCATTATTGCGTCTCCATTCTTGTGCTGCGGGGTCAGTGCCTCGCTTCGATCGACAGGATGCGCTCGAGGCCCAGCCAGCGGTTCGCGGCAACCAGGAACAGCACGGTCACGGCAATCAGCATCGAGGACAGCGCGGCCATGGTCGGATCCGCGTACTCGCGCACATACGTATACATCGCCACCGGGAGTGTCTGCGTCCTCTGCCCGGTGACGAAGAGGGTCGCGGTGAATTCGTTGAACGACAGGATCGCCGCGAACAGCCAGCCCCCGGCCAGGCCAGGGGCGAGCAGCGGGAGGTCGATTTTCATGAACACCCGGAAAGGCGATGCCCCCAGGCTGGCCGCCGCCCGCTCCAGGGCAGGGTCGATGTTCTTGAGCGAGACATATACGCTGCGCATTACGAACGGCAGCACCAGGATCACGTGGCAGGCGACAACCAGCGAAAAGGTGCGCGACAGGCTGATCTCCGAGGCGAGGATCAGCATCGCGATGCCTAGCGTGAAGTGCGGGATCACCAGCGGCGACAGCAGCACCGCCTCAAGCGTGCGCTTGCCGGTGAATTCGAACCGCTCGATGACGAAGGCAGCCATGGTGCCAACGGCCAGTGCAATGCAGGAAGCCCATGCCGTGATGATCAGCCCGTTCACCATCCCCTTGCGAAAATCATCGTAGGTCCACGCCCGCTCGAACCACTTGAGCGAAAAGCCCGTGGGCGGGAACATGAGCAGGGCCTTGTCGCTGAATGCCGTCACCACCACGACCAGGGATGGCAGCGTGACATAAATGAGGGTCGCGCCGATCAGCACCCCGTAGAGCACGCGCAGGAGCCTGTCCATCAGTGCAACCCCACCCGTTCGAGGCGGCGCATGCCCAGGCTCATGAGACCCAGAATTGCAAAGATCAGTGCCAGGGCGGCCATGCTCAGCACGGCCGCAAACGGGAAATCGAAATTCGAGAATCCCAGCTGGTAGACCATGTTCGAAATCATGTTCACCTTGCCGCCGCCGACGAGCTGGGGCGTGGCAAACGCCGAGAGCGTCCAGGCAAAGATGGTCACCGTGCCCGAGAGGATGCCGGGCATGGTCAGCGGCAGGGTCACGTTCCAGAAGACCCTGAGCGGCCCCGCGCCGAGGCTCGCAGCCGCCTTCTCATAGGCGACGTCGATATGGCTGATGGCCGCGGCCAGGATGATCACCATGACTGGCAGTGAGTACTGCACCAGTGCGACCGTGACGCCGAGCGGCGTGTAGAGGAGTTCGAGCGGCGTGTCGATGATCCCCGCCGCCTTGAGGGTGCCGTTGATGAACCCGTTCTTGCCCAGCACCACCAGCCACGAGTAGGTCCGCACGATGTCGCCGGTGAACATCGGCACGATCGTGGTGATCAGGATGGTGGACTTGAGCAGGCTCGATTTCGAGCGCACAAGCGAATAGGCAAGCGGATAGCCCAGTATGAGGTTTGCAGCCGCGGTACAGGCCGACAGCAGCAGGCTGTCGATGAACACCCGCAGGTAGACCCAACTGCCCATGCGCCCGAAGTTGGCGAGCGTGAAATCGCCGACCTTGATCGATCCCGGAATGTATTCGCGGAAGCTGTACTGGAAAAGTGAAGCGAGCGAAGCCACCAGCGCAACGGCAAGAAACACCGAGGGCAGGATGAACCAGGCGAAATAGGCTGGGCGCCGGTCTTGCATCAGGCAGGCGGATTGATCCCGGCGCAGCGGACCCGATGCGGGCCGCCGCGCCGGCGCAAGGCGTTCAGCGGGCGATCAGGTTTTCGGTAAACCACTTGCGCCATTCGCCGAGCAGCTCGGAACGCTGCTTGTGGTCGATGACGATGGCCTGGTCCTTCCATTGCTGGGCTGTGGTGAACATGCCCGGCAGCTTGGCGATCGCTGGGTCAACTTTGGCCTGCGGGCTGACCGGCCCCATCTTCTGCTTGTTGGCCACCAGGGTCTGGGTAGCGGGATCCAGCGCGATGTTGATGAACTTGTACGCGAGGTCCGCCTTCTTGGTACCCTTGTTGATGCCTACGGTATCGACCCCGATGATGGCCCCTTCCTTGGGAACCACGAGGTTGATTTTGATGCCCTGGCTCATCATGTGGTACGCGTTGCCCGACAGCAGGACCTGCACGGGTGTCTCACCCGAGCCGATCTTCTCCTGGCTGGTGGCGTCCGAGTTGTAGAAGGCCTTGATGTTGGGCTTCAGTTCGAGCAGCTTCTTCTGGCCCATCGTCCAGTCCTTGGCCGTCTTCCCGCCCGACAGCAATGCGGAGGCATAGATGATGTGGCTGGGGTCGAAGTCCGGCAGGCCGATCGCGCCCTTGAGCCTGGGGTTCCAGAGGTCGTTCCAGGAGGTGAACTTGATGTCCGCCGGAACGAGGTCCGGGCGATAGGCGATCGTGTAGACGTAAGACCATGTCCCTACGTGGAACGGGCTGATGATCGCCTCCGGGAAGAGCGTCTTGGCGTTCGGAAGCTTCGCCATGTCGAGCTTCTCGTACAGGTCGTCGGACGCATACAGCCAGCCCACGTGGCTGGTAGTAAAGATCAGGTCGGTCTCGGGATTGGCCTTGGAGAGCTTGGCCTTGTTCAGCCGGTCGATCGTGCCGCCGGTGATGTACTCGACCGGCACGCCGGTCTCGGCGGTGAAGCGCTTGCCGATGTTCTCGGCGGCGAAATCCTTCCAGCTGCCGCCCCAGATGCTGATGCGCAACGGTTCCTGCGCCGAAGCGCCTGTGCCGAACGTGCCTGCAACCAATGCAAACGTGAGTGAAGCGCCGAACGTGCGCACCTTCGATAGCCCCATGACCGATCTAAACATAAATCCCTCCTCAGAGAAACGTTGATTGGGTCTTACGCCGCTACTTACCGCCGCTCTTCACTTTCTTCGCCTTCCTCGTCACCGGCTTCCTTGCCGCATTGGCGGCTTTTGCCGGCGCATCCGGGATGACAGCGAACACGTCGATTTCCATAAGCAATTCCGGCCGGGCCAACCCCTGCACGATGATCCCCGTGGAGACCGGGTGCACGCCCTTCAGCCATTTGCCCACCACACGGTAAACGGCTTCCCGATAGGCCCGGTCGGTCACGTAGATCACGATCTTGCAGACGTCCTCGAACTTCGACCCGGCTTCCTCCAGCAGGATCTTGAGGCAGCGCATCGCGTTTTCGGTCTGCGCGGCCGGGTCGTTGATGCCGTGGATCTTGCCCTTGAGGTCCATGCCGGTCTGGCCCCGGACGAACACCATGTTACCGGCGCGAACGGCCATGCACAGGTCGTTGTCGATGTCCTGCCCTTTCCAGACGCTCTTGGTATTGAACTTGCGGATGCGTGTGTGAACCATGGTGATCCCCTAAGCAATTCTCATGCCGCCGACTTGATGCCGACCGGAAGGGCCTGGACGGGCGCGTCAACCCTGTCCGACAGCCCGGCGAACTTCTTGACCAGGTCCAGCGGCCCGGAAAAATCGAACGAACCGTACAGCGCGGCCAGGTGGTTGAAGTGCGGCGCCTGGGCAAACTGCACAAAAGTGAGGCGATGGCCGGCGTAGTCCGAATTCAGCAGATCGCGCGCGAAGGCCAGCAGTTTCCGGCGATCGTCGGCCATCCAGTTGTCATTCAGCGAGTAGAACTTGTCCATCCACGACTTGGTGTCGTTCGACACGAAGGTCGAGTAGTTCGGCGTCACGCAAAGCTGCCCGCCGCAGAGTTCGCGCGCGATGTGCATGATCTGCGGCAGGTTGGCGCAGGCATGGATCCGGCCGGCGTACAGCAGCGACTGGTTGGGCATTACCAATCCACCGGGACTCTTTTCGGACAACGCGATGGCCGCCGCCAGGTGTGCGCGGATGCCTTCGCGGTAGGCCACCATGTCGGCAAGCTTCTCCTTCACCGACTGCATCTTGTCGAGGCCCGTCTGCTTGCAGTTCCACATGGCTGCACCGATCATCATGTCGGCCGTGTAGAGGATGCGCAGCACGTACGGGAAAGCCGAATAGCGGTGCAGCGTGCCGCGGATATAGCGGGCGCCTTCCGTAAACCGGTGGAAGAAGACGTCCTCCCAGGGAATCAGGACGTTGTCGAGAATCATCAGGGTGTCGACTTCGTCGTAGCCGTTGCTGAGCGGGTAGTCTTCCTTCGAACCACGGCCGGCAAAGCCCGAGCGACAGATGTGCTTCACGCCCGGGGCGCCCATCTTGACGATGCAGCCCAGCGCATAGTCGGAAAGTTTTTCGTCCGACCACGCGCCGACAGTGGGCTTGAGGAAGGCCTGGTCGGCGTAGGCGGCTGCGGTCTCGTACTTCGCCCCGCGGATGATGATGCCGGCGTCGGTTTCCTTCACCACGTGGCACATCATGTCCGGATCCTGGTCCTGCGGGCGCTTGGAGCGGTCGCCCTTGGGGTCGGTATTGGCCGAGACGTGGAACAGGTCGTCCTGCAGCACCTTCGCAATGTGGCTGTCGATGTTCTTTGCGAAGCGCGGGTCGATCTTGTTCAGGACGTCACGCCCGTCGTACAGCGACCACATCTCGCCGATCGTCTCATCGCCCACGCGGGTTACGACGCCCTTGATGTCCTTGAAGAACACGTCAAGCGCATTCCACTTGTCCCACCAGTCCTGCTGGGTATGGGGCAGCTTGAGCAGCAGAGGGTTGCGATCCTTGCCCTCGCTGTAACCGAATACATCCTTGTGGGCGGGCTCGTGCTGGATGTCATACATGCGCGCCTTGACGTCCACGATCGGCTTGAACGCCGGGTGGGTGGTGACATCCTTGACGCGCTCTCCGTCGATCCAGACTTCGCGGCCGTCACGGATTCCTTCGCGGTATTGCTCGCCGGTACGCAGCATGGCAGTGGCTCCGAGGGTAGGGAAATGAGAAGCAGTAAAGGTAGCCGCGCAACTGCATCGGATAAAATACTTTTTACAGCTTAACTGTATAGGATAAGGCTATGCAAGATCCCCTCCCCCGGAGCATCGGCCGCCTGTCGCTGCGCGCGCTGCGTTACTTCGTCGCCGCCGCCGAAACCGGCAGCGTCACCGGCGGCGCACACCAGGTCCGGGTGTCGCAGCCTTCCATTTCCGCGGCCATCGCCCGCCTGGAGGCGGACCTCAAGGTGCAGTTGTTCGTCAGGCACCACGCCAAGGGGCTGTCGCTGACCCTGTCGGGCGACCGCCTGCTGGTCCAGGCACGCAGCCTGCTCGCCCATGCCCGGGAGGTCGAACAGTTCGCCGACACCATGGGCGACGCGCAGCGAGGCGAGGTCAACGCGGGGTGCTTCATCACGCTCGCGCCGTTCCTGCTGCCGGGGCTGCTAGCGGGATTCGCCGAGCGGTATCCAGAGGTTTCCGTGAATATCGAGGAAGGCAACCAGGCCGAAGTGCTGGAGCAACTGCGCGGCGGGCGCAGCGAAGTCGCCTTGACCTACGCGTACGGGCTGTCGGACGAATTCGAGGCCGAAGTGCTTGCGGAGTTGGCGCCCCGCATCATCCTCGCGCAGGACCATCCGCTGGCGCGACGCCGCAGCGTCAGCCTCAAGGAACTCGCGGGCGCCCCGATGATCCTGCTCGACCTGCCGCACACACGGGACTATTTCCTGTCACTCTTTCGCAGCGTGAAGATTGAGCCGCGTGTTGTGCGCCGCACAAGATCCTACGAGATGGTGCGCGGCCTCGCGGCGCGCGGCCTGGGGTTCGGCATCCTGAACGCCATCCCCAGGCTGCCGTGGACCTACGACGGCAAGAGGATCGTGGCGGTCCCGATCGCGGAGGATCTGCCGAACATCCTCGTCGTGAGCCTGCGCCTGAAGCGGGTGGCGGCCCGCCCCGCCGTCTCACTGTTTGCGCAGCATGCGCGGCAGCACTTTGCGGAGTTCTGGCCCAAGGTCACCCAAGCCGCGCCCAAACGGCGATCCCCAGCCAAGCGCACCGCAGGCGGGGC
>CANKMT010000053.1 GCA_947482825.1 Betaproteobacteria bacterium
CCGGGGACCGCGCCATTGCTCGCCACGACCGGCGACCCGGCGCTTTGCACTCTCTGGACGCTATGCGGGATGCCGGCAATCAGTCTGCCGCTGATGAGCGGCACGAACGGTCTTCCGCTGGGAGTCCAGCTTGTCGGCCGGCGCGACGACGACGCGCGTTTGCTGCGCACGGCGCGCTGGCTTGTTTCACGGGCCCAGGTGGGCTGAAGAGCTATCAGAGGAGAATCAGAACATGGGAATCAAGATTTTCGCCGCCATCGTGGCCATCGCGCTCATGATCGCCTTTCTGACCCCGGTGGTCTTCAAGCTAAAGGACGTCGCGCTGGGTTGCATCATCCTGATCGGCATCGCGATGATGCTCATCGATCTCTGGCAGTCTCTGCAAGCGAAAGAGGAATAAGCGTCCGGCCGCGCCCTCGAGCCACAGCAAGGCTGTGCGTGCGCACTGCGACAATCGCCTTCGCCTGGTTGAAGTCGTCCGTATAGCCCGCGCCAAACAGGCAGCAGGCGAGCAGGTTCGTGATCGGCGGCGGCAGCGGCTCCCTGCCCGCCAGCGCATCGCCGATCCAGCGCGCGGTGCTCTTCGCGTCTGCATGGCCCGGCAGCCGCGCTGTCGCCGTGATCGAGGAGCACGCGCCCGATGCACGCGGACTGCGCGTCGTCATCGGTCGGCAGGAGCTTGAGCCCGAGGCCATCGAAAGGGTCGATCAGGCTCGCCACGGCGTGCGCGCAGTTCTCGAACCCGAGGCGGCTGCGCAACGCGATCAGCTGCATCAGCGCGGGCGCGACGAGCGCGGTCGGGACATAGGCGATGCGCCCTTCGGCGAGTTCGGCCTGCGCGTCCTTGAGCGTGGCGCAGGCGAGCACGCCGAGCTCGCGGAAGATCGATACGCTGCCGATGCGGCCGTGTCCCTCGAGCGGGCCGTGGACGACGACCGGCACGCCGAAATGGTTGGCGAGCAGCGCATCTCAGGCATGCCCCCATCGAGCAGCTCCGAGAAGAGGTCGAACGCCTCGGCCTCGGTCATCGGTTCATTGCTGTGTCCGGCGATGCGTTTAAGCAGTGGAGCGATCATCCTTGGCTTTCGGTTTCGTCAGGCTTGACTTGCGTCCCTGCATCACCGGCAGCAACCGCCGTGCCAGCCCGCGCTCATAGTGGGCGCGGCCGTTCGAACTCGCGGGTGTCGCTTGCGAAGGTGCACACGAAGCGCGCAGCGCACCACCGCGGCGCGCTATGCTGCGCCGCAGTAAAACCCGATGGATAGTCTTATGCTGCGCGCCGGACGGGCGCAGAGAGCGAATAGCACAGGCGCCGCAGCCGGTTGAAGTCCGCCGTTTCCAGCAACTCGCGCAGGTGGCTGAAATTGCCTTCGATCGCCGAGGTGTACAGGTTCGGGCCGTCGAAATGCGCCGCCGCGAAATCGTCGACGCCGTCGAGTTTTTCGCGGATGCGCGTGCGGGCAACGTATTCGTAGAAGCCCGGTGTCTTGATGATGAGGTCCTGCGGCGAGGAATAGCGGACGACCTCGCGCCCATCGGGCATTGTTTCCCGCGCCACGCGGCCGTAGACGAACTCCTGGTAAAGGAAGTCGCGGCATTTTTCCAGGTAGAGGCGATCCGACATCTGGCCGATCAGGTCCGCGGTGCCGACCATGCAGCCGATCAGGCGGTCCTTGGGGTCGCGCACATCGATGTCCTCGACGTTCAGTTCGTAGCCGGTGTAGTGGACGATCCGCGAACCGGTCACCGCCTCGTCGCCGAAGCCGATCTTGGGCAGGTAGTTGAAGAGGAAATCCGAGCTGCGCGAGACGTGGATCTTGGTGAAGATCGCGCCGTTTTCCACGTCGGCTTCGGACGCGCGCTTGAGGTAGCCGATGTCGTGCAGCAGAGCGATGACCACGCCGAGCGCTGCGCGCCGTGGCCCGACCCTGTCCTGTGGCGCACAGATGCGGTCGTGTCCGTCGATGAGCCGCGCCATGGCGAGCGTCATGTCGAGCGTATGGCGGATATCGTGATAAAGCGTGTCGCAGGCGAGATAGCCGGGGAAGCGCCCCTCGAAGAGGGCGTGCACATCGTCGAAGGTGCGCGCCACTTGCGTGAAGTTTTCGCCGGGATAGCGATGGGCAAAGATATCCAGAACCGCGTCGCGCACCTGCGGTGCGCTCTCGACATTGACGCGATTGGTAACGTCGTTCTGGTTAAGCCTGTGCTGCATCGGCGGCGGGCGGCCCGGGGGTCGCCATGGGGAAGGGTGTCTAAAATTATGTGTCCGCCCAAGACCCTATGCAAGCGGACATTTATCTATTTGTCCCGTTTTCAGGGTAAAGAACGGTAAAAAGGAGCCGGCCGATAAGCCGGGTTCTGTCGAAACCGGGCCGGTAAAGGCCCGATGCCGTGACAGCCATTCCTCTGGGCCGTGAATTACTTCACGGCTCAAGCCACCTACCCGCAAGCTTGGCCGAGCCGGCCTCAAGCGCTTGCCTATTTGGTGTTGCTCCGGATGGAGGTTGCCGCGTTTCACCCCGCCACAACTTGCGTCATGACGGACTCGTCTCTGTGGCCCTGTTCGTCGCCTCACGGCGCCCGGCCGTTAGCCGGCATCCCGCTCTGCGGAGCCCGGACTTTCCTCCAGGCCCCGGGGTTGCCCCCGGAACCCAGCGGCTGCCTGGCCGACTCCCGGGGCGGATTCTACTCCCCCGCCTGCTTTTCGATCCCGAAGGCGTCGGCGAGTCTTTCGTAGGACTCGAGCCGCGATGCGTAGTCGCCGGTGATCGTCAGGACCATGAGTTCGTCGGCGCAGTAGCGCTCGGCCAGTTGCACGAGTTCGTCATGGCATTTCCGCGGCCCTCCGATGACCGCCCTTGGGCGCTGGCTGTCGATATAAGCCTGTTCCTGCGGAGTGAAGCGATGTCTTTCGGCTTCGGCAAGCGTGGGCACCGGGGAGTCGATGCCCTGCGCCATGTGCAGGCGCCGCAGGTCGATGGCGCGCGCGAGGCGCTCGGCTTCGTCGTCTGTCTTTGCGCAAATGACGAATACGCAGGTGATCGTATGCGGTTTCTTCTCGCGAATAGATGGCTGGAATCGCTCGCGGTAGGCGCGCATGACCGCGTCGCCGCCGTGCGCGTTGATGAAATGCGCGAACGCAAACCGCAGGCCGAGTTGCGCGGAGAGCAACCCGCTGTAGTCCGAAGAGCCGAGCAGCCACACTTCGGGGGCAGTCGGCACTTCGGGCATTGCACGCACCGTCTTGTACGGGTGGTCGTCGGGAAGCGTGCCGTCGAGATGGCCAACCAGCTCCCAGACCTGCTCGGGAAAGCGATCCGCGTCCGGAAACTTTCCCCCGCCGACGGCCTGCGCGGTGCGACCGTCGCCGCCGGGTGCGCGGCCTATGCCCAGGTCTATCCGTCCGGGGTAAAGGGCTTCCAGCATCCGGAAAATCTCCGCGACCTTGAACGCGCTGTAGTAGGGCAGCAGCACGCCTCCAGTGCCGATGCGCATCGTCGAAGTCTCCGCGCCCATGCGCGCGAGAAGGATCTCAGGGCAAGGGTCGGCGAGGGCGCCGATCGCGTGGTGCTCGGCCAGCCAGTAGCGCGAGTACCCCAGCTTCTCGGCCGTGCGCGCGAGCTTCAGCGTCTCCTCGATCGCTTCCTTCGGCGTGTGGCCGCTGATGATCGGAGATTGGTCGAGCACTGAGAGCCGCATGGGTTCATCACTCCTGCTTGGGTTGGGCGAACGCCCATGGCTGGATCAGGGCGAGCATGATGCTCCAGCAAAGGGCGAAGGCGCCGAGCGCGTAGAAACTGTGCACGAGCCCGATAGTGTCCGACAAATAGCCCATGACGATAGGCGTGGTGAGGTGCGAAAGTCCCCATCCGAGGCCGCCAAGCGCGAGCGCCGAACCGCGCTCGGCGCTGCTTGCGTATTCGCTCATGGTGATCTGGAAATAAAGGGTCATGACGCCGGAACTCATTCCCACGACGAACAATAGAAAGCCGATCGCGACGGGATGGTTGATCGCGGGCACCAATCCGAACGAAATGGACACCAGCGCCCCGGCGAGGACAGGCGATCGGTTGGGCCCGGTCTTTACGAACCGGGCGGCGACCAGGCCTGCGGCGATCGAACCGACCGCGCGCAGGGCGATCAGGACGCCCGAGGTTTCGGATCCATAGCCGAAATCCTGGAACAGAAGGGGATAAAACGACATCGCAAGCGAAAACGGCACGGCGGAAACGTAGGCGCAAAGCACCGCGTAACGGATGACGCGCCTTTTAAGCAACGGCACGTAGTTGGCGAACACGCTGCGTCCCGGCTCGACCGGCTTTCTTGGTGCTTGGGCGGTTGGCCAACCACATGCAAAAGCGACGATTCCCATGGCGGCCATCATGACGAATGTAGGCACAAATCCGCCGACAGCGAGGATGAATCCGGCCGTTACGGTTCCCGCGATCTGCCCAATATTCGTAATCGCATTGAGGCGCCCAAGCTGCTTGCCGCGGCCACCCGGCAACTCGCTTGCCAGTGCCCAGGTGGCCGGCCAGAACGCAGCCCGGGAGAGAATCATCAGCAGCTGCGCCGCGAACAGCACCCAGAAGCTGCGCGCAAAAATGAAGACCACGGCGCCTGCCGTAAGCAGCGCACAGGTCGACAGCATGATCTTGCGGCCGCCGATGCGATCGGTATAGGCGCCGCCGATCAGGTTGAAGGCCACCTGCGCGAACACGGGTAGCGAAAACAAGGCGCCGATTTCGAGGCCCGAAAGGCCCAGCGAGTAGGCGTAGAGCGGCACCACGACCGAGGTCATTCCCAGGCCGTAGTTCCAGGTGAGCGAAGCAAGAAAGATCGGAAGGGCGGACACGGGAGGCCGTCATTGTAAGTCGCGGCGTAAGGATTTTGACCGCGTACGCGACCAAGCGTACAACTCTGCGAAATGCAGAACGCCCTGGAGCGAACCATGCACTTCACCCGGATCATCGCCGCCACGCTCTGCACGTCGATCGTGTCGTTTCCCGCAATGGCGGGGCAGTGCAGCGCGCAAAGCGGCGCGCGCACCGCCGTGCTGGTGGAGCTCTATACCTCGGAGGGCTGTGACAGCTGCCCGCCAGCCGACCGGTGGCTTTCTTCGCTTCAATCCCAGGGCTATACCCCGGACAAGGTCGTGCCGCTCGCCTTGCACGTGGACTACCGGGACTACATCGGTTGGAAGGACCCGTATGCCAAGCGCGAGTTCGCCACCCGGCAAAGACGGCTGGCCGAACTGAGGCGCGCGAAGATCATCTATACGCCGCAGGTCGTGCTCCAGGGACAGGATTTCCGGCGCTGGGGGACGAGCGATTTCGGGACGGCGGTCGAGAAGATGAACCGCCAGCCGCCCGGGGCGAAGATTGGCCTCACGCTGGACGCAATGGGCCGGACCAGCGTCGAAGTGACCTTAAGCGCAGAACTTCTTTCCGCTGCAGAGCGCAAAGACGCCGCGATCTACCTTGCCGCTTTCGAAAACAAGCTCACCAGCCAGGTATCGGCCGGCGAGAACCGCGGTAAGACCCTGCCGCACGACTACGTGGTGCGCGAATGGGTCGGGCCGATCGAGTTCGGTGCCGACTTGAAGGCGAAGGTGAAGCGCACCTTACCCCTGTTGCCCAATGCGAACCCCAGGCAGTCCGGCGTCGCGGCCTTCGTCCAGAATCGCTCGACGGGCGACGTTCTTCAGGCGCTGATGCTGCCGGCCTGCGCGGGCTAGGTTTGCGCAGAACTGCGTGATCGGTCAGGCGCGCGGGCCGGCTTCCTCTTCCGTCCTTGCCCAGCCGCGTCGCCACGCCGCGTAGTCCTCCGGAGTATCAAGATCGAGCGCAAGTGCCGCGCTTCGATGGAAGCGCACCTTGTATCCGGCGCGCGCCGCCAGGTCGGCGTGGCGGCGGCTGCTGAGCTCGCCGAAAGACAGCAACTTCGCATCCGGCGGCGCGAGGCCGATCAGGTTGGTGCCGGTTTCGCGGCGATCCGGCACGATCAGGCACCCAGGTGCAGCGGGGATCGCTTCCGCGGCCGCGCGCAGTTCGGCGATGTCCAACAACGCGAGATCGGCCGGGACGACGAGAACCGCATCGGCGCCATCGAGGCGCGCGCGCCCGATGCCGAGCGCGATCGCAGCATTCAGGTCGTCTGCGCCTGCGTCCTCCGGCACGAGTTGCACGCCCGCCTGCGTTGCATATCGCGCGACATCGGGGGCCGAGGTGACGACTATCGTCATCTGCGCTCCGAACGCTTCGGCGCAAATGTCCAATGTTCGCCGGGCGAGGAACTGGCAAAGCGCCCGGCGCTCCTTCGCGTCCAGCACCGGAGCGAGCCGGCTCTTGCCGAAGGCCGGATTCTTGACCGGTATCAGCGCATGGATGCGCCGGCGCGCAATCACGTTTTGCCTGCCCGGATGAGCGCCACACATTCCCCGGCCAGCCGGATGCGATCGGTCGCGTCGCGCATGACGGTCTCGCTCACGACGGCTCGCAGGCCCAGCGCTTCGATCGACGGCGCCAACGCCTCGTCGGCACGGTCGATGACGAGGGTGGTCACGAGGCCCGTGTACCAGCGCGCAATACCCAGCGCAGAGACTTCAGCGCCCAGTTCCTTCATGATCTTCGCGGCCGGACCCTTGATTGCTTCCCCTCCTACGATGGGCGAAACGGCTACGACATTGCCGCACGCGCGTATCGACTCCCGTACGCCTGGCAGCGCAAGGATAGGCGACACGCTGAGATAAGGGTTAGAGGGGCAGATCACGATGCCTTCGAGGGTTGGCGCGGCAAGCGCATCGGCCAGTCCTGCCGAAGGCGTTGCGCTCTCTGCGCCATCGTACCGGACCTCGCGCAATGCGGGGCGGCATTGCTCGCGCACGAAATAGTGTTGGAAATCGAGCCAGCCTTCGTCCGTGCGCACGCGGGTGCGCACTGGTGCATCCGACATTGGAAGGAGCATCGAGCGCAGGCCGAGTTTTTCGCACAGCAGGCGCGTCACGGACGAAAGCGACTCACCGTCGGCGAGGCGTCGCGTTCGCTCCACGTGGGTGGCAAGGTCCCGGTCGCCGAGCCTGAACCAGTCCGGCCCCCCGAGCTTTTTCAGCGCGTCCATGAATGACCAGGTTTCTCCCGACTGTCCCCATCCGGTCGCGGGATTCGCCAGGCCGGCGAGCGTGTACATCACGGTGTCGAGGTCGGGGGACACATGCAGGCCCAGGTGCTCGAAATCGTCCCCGGTGTTGACTGCAATCGCAAGCTCGTCCGGCCCGAGCGCGTTCGCGAGGCCGTCTGCGAGCTTTGCGCCGCCCACCCCGCCGGCAAGCGCAAGGATCATCGGAACAGGTCTTTCGCTTGCGGGCGCTGCAGTTCGCGCGCGTTGCCGTCACGGCGGGGCCACGTCACGCCCCGGATCAGCACGACGGGCCGTCCCTCAGCCGCCTGGCCCATGACCACCGACGCTGCCGCAGCCAGTTCGTCGGCCATACCCACTTCCGTGATGAGGAGGGGGCGCCCTTGGAGGTCCGCCTCGCCGCGCCTGTCATGCAGCCCGGGCAGGCCGGCCACTCCAATGGCCACGCCGACCGTGCCGAGCCGCCATGCGCGGCCGAGGCTGTCGTTGATGATGACCCCTACGTCGGCGCCGCATCTTGCGGCAAGCGATTTGCGCAGGCCCGCGGCGCTCTCATCCGGGTTAGAAGGCAGTAGCAGGACGCGTTCGCGACCGGTTGCGTCGAGATCGACATTCGAGCGGTCGATCCCGGCATTCGCGAGGACGAGGCCGCGATTGTCTTCGACAACGATCACGCCGGGAACTGCGCGCAGCACCGCGCGCGATTCGCGCAGCACGATTTCAACGAGGCGCGGATCTTTGTCGCACTTGGGCGCAAGTTCGAGGGCGCGTGCCGATGGGACGACGTCTTCCAGCAGGACATAGCGATTTTCCGATTTCGAGACGATCTTTTGAGCCACCGCGATCACATCGCCGTCGCGCAGCGCGAGGCCGGTTGCGGCTAGCGATGCCTCGACGATTGCGCCGAGGTCATCGCCCGCGCTTACTGCGCCGATACCCTGAAGGGCGATCAGCTCGAGCCGGGTTGGCGTACCCAAGCGGCCTGCCCGCGGCTCAGGCGATTCCGGTGATCGCGAGGCCCGCGTCCGGGATCTTGTAAGTGCGATTGATCCAGATGAGCAGCGAAGTCATCGCTTCGGCCGCCGCGGAGTTTCCCAGCGGTCCGGCATCGATCCCGCGCAATCCTGCGTCGGAGGCCAGCGCAATGACTGCCTGGCGCGCCTCTTTGGAGTCGGAGCACACCAGAACGTCGCATGCGATCGTATAGGCAGGATCGCTCAACTTGTGGGCCGACACGTTCTGGAATGCCGACACAACGCGTACGCCCTCGCCGAGCTCCCGCTGCACCCGCACCACACAGGAGCCTTCGGGCGGCAATTGCACCAGCGAGACCTTGGGCGGCACGAGCGGCACCGTGACGTCGATGAGGATCTTGCCCTGCAACGCCGGCGCGATGCGGCGCGCCGTATCGAGTTGCGCCGCATAGGGCACCGCGAGCACGACAACCTGCGCCGCCTGAGCGGCGGCAAGGATTTCGTCGCCTGACACGCTAGCCTTCGGCAGGGCTGCGGCGATTGCCTTCGCGGCCTCCGCGGCCCGGCCCGCGTCGCGGGACCCGATGATCACCCGATGGCCTGCGGCCGCCCAGCGCATGGCGAGCCCGCGGCCCTCGGCGCCGGTGCCGCCGATCACGGCTATGGTCTGCGGGTTTGTGGTCGGGGTCATGTTCAGGCTTCCATAGGTGCGCCGGCGCGCGGGGATCGGGCGGGCGGTGTGAGGACGATCGGGGCGAGGGCCGGCGCGCCGAGACTGCGGCGACGCCGGTCTGCGTCGACCGGCCCGTAAAGGGTGCTTCGCTGCTCTGGCGTTCGACCGATGCCTTTGATCAGCTCAGTCATGGCTTCGGGGGCAAGTTCCTCCCCATGCTCGTTACCCGCGGCGCGCGAGATGCTCTCGTTCATGAGCGTGCCGCCCAGGTCGTTGGCGCCCGCGCCGAGGCAGGCAGCTGCGCCCTCCCGGCCGAGTTTGACCCACGATACCTGAATGTTCGTTATCAGCGGGTGGAGCGCGAGTCTCGAAACCGCATGCATCAGTAGCGTTTCGCGCCAGGTCGGGCCGCGCCGGGCGCCTTCGCGCAGGTACATCGGGGCTTCCATGTGCACGAAGGGGAGCGGGACGAATTCGGTGAAACCGCCGCTGCGCTCTTGCAGGTCCCGAATCGCCAGCAGATGGCGAGCCCACGCGCCGTGCGTATCCACGTGCCCGAACATGATCGTGGCCGTGGTCCGGATGCCCGCACGGTGGGCCGTCTCGACAACGTGCAGCCATTCGGCGGTCGTGAGCTTGTCGGGGCAGATCCTTGCGCGCACGTCGTCGTCAAGAATCTCGGCAGCGGTGCCGGGCAACGAACCCAGGCCTGCGTCGCGCAATCGGCCAAGGAAACCCGCGACGCTCATGCCGAGGGTCCGCGCGCCATGAGTGACTTCGAGCGGCGAAAAGGCGTGCACGTGCATCTCCGGCACTGCCTCCACGGCCGTGCGCAGCAGGGCCAGGTAGGTCTCGCCGGTGTAGGCGGGATGGATCCCTCCTTGCATGCACACTTCGGTAGCGCCTCGTTGCCAGGCCTCCGTGACGCGACGGGCAACCTCCTCCATCGCGATGTCGTAGGGCTTGCCGCGCAGGGTCTCCGCCGTCTTGCCTTTCGAGAAGGCACAGAACCGGCAACGCAGCGAGCAGATGTTGGTGTAGTTGATATTGCGGTTCACAACGTAGCGGACAGTCTCGCCGCTCACCTTCGCTCGCAACTGGTCCGCAGCGGCGAATACTGCTTCGGCTTCATCCTCACGTGCGGAGAAAAGTCGGGTGAGGTCGTTCTCGCCGAGGCGCTCGCCTGCGGCCGCACGGTCCAGCAGGACATCCAGCGATGGGGTGAATCCTCTTGGGCCGGGCCGGTGGGCGCGCGCTGGGGGAACAGCATTTGCAACGCCGGGGCTCCAGGAATCCACTCGCGCAAATCCCCCGGTGTCGATCGCATCCAGCACCGGTCGGACGAGGGAAGGATCCAGCCAGTTTCCGGCTGCGTCGGCCCGCGCGTATTCGGGATAAATGGCCAGGCGCTCGACCGGAATCAGGCCCGCTTCGCGTGTTGCGTGCTCCAGCAGATCGATCTGCGGCCACTTGCGTTCGGGGTTTACGTAGTCGTCGGTCACCGGCGAGATGCCGCCCCAGTCGTTGATTCCCGCAGCGAGCAGTTCGGGAAAGCGCGCTGCGCTCAGGTTCGGCGGGATCTGAATATTCGCGTCCGCCCCGAGTACCAGGCGTGCGGCCGCCGCAGTCCACAGCAGATCGTCGAACCCGGGCTCGTCATGGCCCCGCATCCGGGTGTCGTCCTTCGCCCGGAAATTCTGCACGATCACTTCCTGGAGGTGGCCGTGGCGCGCCTGCAGGTCGCGCAGGGCGAGCAAGGCTTCGATTCTCTCAAGGCGCGTCTCGCCGATGCCAATCAGGATGCCGCTCGTAAAGGGAACGCGCGCGCGGCCTGCCGCCTCGATCGCAGCCAGGCGCACCGAGGGCACCTTGTCGGGGCAACCGTGATGCGGCCCCCCGGGGGCACAAAGCCGTTCGGCGATGCTCTCGAGCATCATGCCTTGGGAAACGCTCACCTCCCGGAGCGCGAGGATCTCCTCCTCGCCCAAGACGCCGGGATTCGTGTGCGGCAAGAGCCCTGTCTGTTCGCGCACCAGCTTGCACATCGCGGCAAGGTACTCGAGTGTGGAGTCATAGCCGAGCGAACGCAGCGCCGAACGCGCCGATTCATGCACCGCCTCGGGACGGTCGCCGAGCGTGAACAAGGCCTCGCGGCATCCCGCATCGCGGCCCAGCCGCGCAATCTCGAGCACCTCTTCCGGGCGCAGGTAGGCGTGGTCCACCTGCTTGGGGCCTCGCACGAACGTGCAGTAACCGCACACATTTCGGCACAGGCGCGTCAACGGGATAAACACCTTGCGCGAGTAGCTGATGACGCGGCCATGGCCTTCCTCGCGCAAGCGGCAAGCTTCCTGCATGAGCATCGCAAGAGGCCGGGATTCGAGCGCCATGACCAGTGATTCGGCTTCGCGTCTCAGGGGGGTAGTCATCTGGTGGATCCTGGGAGAGGGTGCTAACCGAGCCTAACCGGGTATCCCCGGGATTCCAAGCGGGAATGCGATTCGCGCGTCAGCGCACAGGCCCCTGTCCGCAACGTGGTGAAATGCGGCCGCCATCGGCAATCGCCATCGCAACGACGATCTCATCGGGACGCGGCGCATCCGGCACGAATACGGTCATCGTATCGAAATGGTCGAACGACCAGACGTCGTCCTTGTGGCCAAGCGGGATGTCGAGTTGGGTGCCGGCCGCGCCGACTTTCACGTTCGACGGGATGACTGCCTTCCCGCCCCCGATCGCGGCGCGCATCGGTTTGCCGAGCATCGGGTGGATGCAGGCGCCGCCATGCTCCATCTCGCCGTTGACGCCGACGATCGCGCCTTTGCCGTACGAAACCGCAGGGGCGCCCAGCGCTTGCGCGAGTTCGGCCATCAGGCGCTCGCCGAGCTCGCCGCCGGCGCGAAACAATTCGGCGAGATCCTCGGCCCGGCGACCCGCGAATGGGTTTGTGATCACGGCGATCGCCGCTGCGCGCGCAACGGGGCGCGGCGCTGCGGTGTGCAGCTCCGAGAAAACGGTTTCGCGGGTCACGATGATCTTGCGAATTTCGGGCATGGCCACCTCGTCCGATTGGTTGGGCGCTGCAACTTGTTCGGGCTGCTGGTTCACGCTTGACAACCCGCAATCATCATAAGAGTATTCTTTGACGTGGACTACCGTTTCACAATCTTGAACACCGGGTTCTGAACGGAAGATCCGACCCGCGCCCGGACCGGGCGATGCCAGGGTCGAGCCTGGCGCACAAGCGAGGACCTGATGACCAGCGCCAAAAAGATCAACTTCGGACTGGGCTTGCGGGCGCGTGATCCGTCCATTCTGCAACCTTACGCCCGCAACGCCCAGGCGAGCGGCTTCGATCATGTGTGGGTCTACGATTCGCCGCGTTTCGCGGAGCCGTACGTGGCGATGTCCTATTGCGCGATGGCGGCGCCCGGCCTGAGCGTGGGCACGGCGGTGACCAACCCGGTGACGCGCGATCCGGCCGTGATTGCAAACGGGTTCGCGACGCTTGCAGCGCTTACCGACGGCCACGTCAAGATGGGCATCGGCCTGGGCGACAGCGCGGTCAAGTTCCTCGGCCAGAAGCCGGCGAGGTTTGCCGACTTCACCGAAAAGATCCGCATCATCCGCAAGCTGCTGGAAGGCCAGGAGATCGAATACAACGGCAAGAAGCTCAAGCTGCCGGTGCCGCCAAAGAAGCGCCTGCCGGTGATAATGGCGGCCGAAGGCCCGAAGACGTTCGATTTCGCCGGGGCGGAGTGCGATGGCGCGATCATCAGCCCCGGCGGTTCGCCGCACTTCCTGCGGTATGCAATCGAGAAGATCCGTGCCGGCGCGGTGCGCGTCGGACGCGACCCGAACGAACTCCACATCTGCGCCTGGACCCACTGCGTTGTCGCGGAGACCCGCAAGCAGGCGGTGGAGGAACTGCTGCCCCAGGTGAGCCGCACGCTCTTCAAGGGCGCGGTGCGCGTGCCGCACGAGGTGCTCGGTTTCAAGGAACCGCTGATTTCCGAGGAGATGAAGAAGCGCGTCCTGGACGCGGTCGGCCACCAGAATATGGAATACAAACTCGCCGATGAGCTCTTCGCGGTCCTCGGGGACAAGCTCATGCAGGAACTCACCGTGGTAGGAACTCCGGCTGAGGTCGAATCCAAGGTGAAGGAGATCATCGAGGTCGACGGTGTTAGCCAGCTCATCATCAATATCCACGCCAAGGACCCGAAGCTATCGTTCGATACTTTCCGCGACCGGATCATTCCCGTCTTCGGTCACTGATGAGCTGCGCGCCGGAGCACTGCGAGCAGGTCGCCGAGGGCGGCGATGCCGCGCTGTTTGCCGACGCGATCAGGCGCATGCTCAGGCGCATCGACGTCACCGCGGCTGCGATAGGCACCCAGTTCCCGCTCTCGGCCGATCCCGTAGGAGGCGTCTGGATGACCGCCCCGGACGGTCGCTGGACCGGCGGATTCTGGGTCGGCCAGCTCTGGCTCGCCTTGCAGGCCACCGCGGACAGCAAGTACCGCGCGCTCGCCGAGGCGGCGCTGGCGAGGCTCGAGGTACGCCTTGCGCGCGACAACGTGCTGAACGGGCTGGTGTTCTATTACGGTGCGGCACTCGGTGCACAGTTGGACAGAAATTCGCTAGGTGCCTCACTGGGCAGGCGCGGGGCTGCGGCGCTTGCGGCCCGGTTCGTGCAGGGCTCGGGGTTCATCCCGCTGGGTCACGACAGCGGATCGCTCACGGGCGACGCGAACGGCGAGACGAACATCGACGGCGTGCCTGGCATGGGGCTCCTTTGGTGGGCGGCCCGCGAGGGCGGCGACCCGAGACTTGCCGAGGTCGCTCGCAAGCACGTGAGGCGCCACATAGAGTTGTGCCAGCGGCCCGACGGTTCCCTCTACCAAGCGGCGCTTGTAGACCCGGACAATGGCGCAACCCTGCGTCTGTACAGCCCGCGCGGCTTTGCGGCCGACACGAGTACCTGGGCCCGTGCGCAGTCCTGGGGTCTGATGGGCTTCGTACAGGCGTACGCCTGGACGCAGGACCGTTTCTTCTTCGATGCCGCCGTGCGGGCCGCCGATTGGTGGATCGCCAAGGCGCCAGCGGACGGCGTTGCGTTCTGGGACTTCGACGACCCCGCTATCCCGGCCACCGAGCGCGATACCTCGGCCACGGCGATGACGGCGTGTGCGTTACTGAAGCTCGCCCGCCTGGCCCGAGACGCCGCGCAAGCCGACAAATACGCACAGGCCGGCGCGCAAATCGTGCGTGCGCTTGTCGGCAACTACCTCGTGCCGACGCACCCGGGCGATCCTCGGCCGCGAGGCATGCTCACCGAAGGATGCTGGCAACGAAACCAAGGCATGTCGACCTGTCACGAACTTGTGTGGGGCGACTACTACCTGCTCGAGGCACTCCTGCTGCTGACGGGGCGCCTCGCGCGGTTACTATAAGGGGAGGGTTACATGAAACGCTTCGCAATCTTCGCTTCACTGTTCATGGTGCTTGCCTGCGCCGCAGCCAGCGCGCAGGATTTTCCGACCAAGCCTGTCACCATCTACGTGCCGTTCGCCGCCGGCGGCGGCACTGATCTGTCGCTTCGAATGCTCGAGGAAGCGGTCTCGAAGAACCTCGGCCAGAAGGTCGTGATCGTCAACAAGACCGGCACCGCGACGATCTACCAGGTGGTCACGGGGCCGGCCGACGGCTACACGCTGGTGGTCGGCTCCACCGGCAACCTGGCGGCAGTACCGCACAACCCGGGCGCGCCTTACACGCGCGAAGACTACCTCCCGGTGGTGCAATTCACGAGCGTTCCGGCGCTGCTCGTGGTCCCCGGGAACAGCCCTTTCCACACCATGGCCGAAATCGTGGCGGCCGCAAAGAAGGGTACGCCGGGGGCACTCAAGGTCGGCATCAGCCCGACCGGTTCGATCAGCCACCTCGCCGCGATCCAGCTCGAGAGAGCATTCGGCATCAAGTTCGGCTACATCCCGCACAAGAGCAACGGCGACGTGGTCACTGCCGTTCTGGGCGGGCACGTGGACATCGGCAGTGTGGACATTGCGGCCGCCGGGCCCAAGATGGCCTCCAACTCGGTGCGCGGGATTGCGCTGTACAGGGATACGCGCCTTCCTACCTTCCCCGAGCTGCGCACGCTGAAGGAGCAGGGCGCCGACATCAGCTTCGGGTTCTACAACGTGATCCTGGCGCCCAAGGGCACGCCGGACAGGATCGTCGGGGTCATTCATGAAGCCTTCAAGAAGGCGCTCGAGGACCCCGCGGTGATCGAGCGCTCGAAGAGCCTGAACCTGCCGATCGCCTATCTCGGACCGCAGGATGCGCGGCGCGCGATCAACCAGAGCTACGAGACCTTCGGCAAACTGCTCGACGAGCTCGGGCTCAAGAAGAAATGAGCGAGCGCGGGCGCGCCGATTGAAGGCCGATATCTTCAGCGGACTGCTGTTCGGCGTGCTCGGAGCGGTGGCCGCAGTCCATGCGCGCGGATTCGGCCTGGGCACGCTCGCGGAACCCGGCGCCGGCTTCTTTCCGTTCTGGGGCGGGGTCCTCATCGCGTCCTGCGCAGCGGCGATCGTCCTCAATGCATCTTTGCGGTTGCGGGCCGGATGGCGCCAGGATGTGCCCGTGCCCCTCGCGGTGCCAAACTGGCCCAAGGCGGTCATGTGCGTGATTTCACTGCTTGCCTATGCGGTGATGCTGGCGTGGCTCGGGTTCGCGATCAGCACCTTCCTTACGATGCTGGCCTTGAGCCGCTTCGATTCGCGCACTTCGTGGCGCGGATCGCTTGCAATCGCGGGTCTTGGTGCGGCGGGATTCTGGCTGCTTTTCGTCAGGCTGCTCGGCGTGAATTTCCCCACTAGCCCGTTGGGTCTCTGAGCGATGGGCGATACGCTCAACCTGCTTGCGAACGGGTTTGCGGTAGCGTTGCAGCCCGGCAACCTGATGCTCTGCCTGTTGGGCGCCGCAGTCGGCACGCTGGTCGGCGTACTGCCGGGACTGGGCCCGGTTGCGACGATGGCGCTGCTGCTTCCGCTGACCTACTCGATGGGCCCGACCGGCGCACTCATCATGTTCGCGGGCATCTACTACGGCGCCATGTATGGCGGGTCCACGACCTCGATCCTGCTCAACATTCCCGGCGAAGCCGCCTCGGTCATCACCTGCCTGGACGGCCACGAAATGGCAAGGCAAGGCAGGGCGGGCCCGGCGCTTGGCATCGCTGCGTTCGGCTCGTTCATCGCCGGCACCGCGAGCGTGCTTGCGCTTACGCTGATCGCTGCGCCACTCGCGCAGTTCGCATTGCGCTTCAGTTACCCCGAGTACGTTGCGCTGATGCTGCTCGGCCTTCTGCTTGTCGTCTTCCTGGCCTCCGGGTCCCTCCTCAAGGCGTTCGTGATGGTCGGGCTGGGGCTGCTGCTCTCGACCGTGGGGCAGGACGTCGTGTCGGGTGCGTTCCGTTTCACCTTCGGCGTGCCTACGCTCATGGACGGCCTGGACATCGGGCCGATGATCATGGGCCTGTTCGGCGTCTCGGAAGTGCTCTCGAACATTGCCTCGCCCAAAGAGCGCGTGCTCGTGCAGACGCGCGTGCGCGACCTGCTGCCTTCGCGCGAGGACTGGAGGCGCAGCCGCGCGCCGATCGGCCGCGGCACGATCATCGGTTTCCTGCTCGGTGCGCTGCCCGGCGGCGGCGCGATCGTTTCGTCGTTCGCGTCCTATGCAATCGAAAAGCGCCTGTCGAGAACGCCCGAGATCTTCGGCAAAGGCGCGATCGAGGGCGTTGCCGGACCCGAGGCGGCCAACAACGCGGCCTCGGTGGGGTCCTTCGTGCCGTTGCTCACTTTCGGCATTCCGTCGAACATCGTGATGGCCATCGTCATGGGAGCGCTGATGGTGCACGGCGTGACACCGGGACCTTTGTTGATCAAGGAGCGCCCGGACCTCTTCTGGGGCGTCATCGCAAGCATGTACCTCGGCAACATTGCGCTGCTGGTGCTCAACCTGCCGATGATCGCGCTCTGGGTGCAGGTCCTCAGGATCCCGTACCGCGTGCTGTTTCCGGTGATCCTGATCTTCTGTGCCGTGGGCTCCTACAGCATGAACAACAGCCTGTTCGACGTTTACATGATGACCGTGTTCGGCGTCATCGGTTTCCTCATGAAGCGCCATGGCTATGAGCCGGCCGTGCTCGTGCTGGCGTTCGTGATCGGCCCGATCCTGGAGCAATCGCTTCGCCAGTCGCTGCTGCTCGGCGACGGCAGTTTCACGATCTTTGTCACGCGGCCCATCCCGCTGGTGCTGCTTGCCGCAGGTGCCGCGCTCATCCTGAGCGCCGCGATTCCCGCGATCGGACGGCGCCGCCGCGCGATGGTCGCGGCCGCCGACGTCGATTGATCGTCACCGTCGCAGCTGGCGGATACGCGCACCTCGCTGGTCTGGCCGGCGCTGGATCCGATGGCCTCGATATCCGCTACGAAGCGCTGGAGCCGGGGCACGTCTTTCCCAGAATGTTGCGCGACGCGCCTTGGGATGCCGCCGAGATGTCGCTGGCAAGCGCATATATCCTCGCCGACAAGGGCGACCAGCGCTTCATTGTTCTGCCGGTCTTCCCCTCGCGTGTGTTTCGTCACTCCGCGCTGTACGTTCCGGCAGACAGCCGGCTGAAGTCGGCTTCCGACCTGCGCGGTGCAAAGGTGGGCGTCCTGCGCTATGCGATGACGACTGCGGTCTGGGTGCGCGCGATGCTCGCCGGGCACTACAGTGTGCCGCCTGAGAACCTGCAATGGTTCGTCGGCGAGGATTCACCGCACCCGGATTCGGTTTCGCCCCGCATCGTTGGAAGCGCAGCGGCGCTGGAAGCGATGGCGACCTCGGGGGAGATCGACTGCCTCCTGTCGGGGCGCACGCCCTCCGCCTTCGGGGACGGCCGGTTGCGCCGCCTGTTTCCTGACTTCGGTGCCGAGGAAAAGGCGTACTACGAGCGCACCCGCATTTTTCCGATCATGCATACGATCGTCGTCACGCGGGCGTTCGCCGAGCGCTCGCCCGGCGCGATCCGGCTGTTGATGGCCCGCTTCGAGTCGGCAAAGGCCGCCGCCGAAGAGGGCCTTCTCAACTTCGATGTATCTACTTACCCGCTGCCCTGGCTTGCCGCTTATGTGGAAGATGCGCGCCGGCGGATGGGTCCGCACCTGTGGCCTTATGGCGTCGAGGCCAATCGCCCGACCCTCGAAGCCTTCGGGTCAGCGCTCGCGGCCGAGGGACTTACGCGGCGCGCCTGGGCGCCGGAAGAGATTTTCCGGGATGCCTGAGATCGAATCTCCGCGCAGCTACGACGTGCTCGTGATCGGCGCGGGCGGGGCGGGCCTGCGCGCCGCGCTGTCTGCAGCCGAAGCGGGCGCGCGCGTGGCCGTCGTCTCCAAATCTCTCCTCGGCAAGTCTCAAACGGTGATGGGCGCCGCGCTCGCAGCGGTGCTCGGCGAGGGCGAGGCGGGGGGCGCTGGTGCCGACACCTGGAAAGAGCACTACGCCGACACTGTGCGCGGTGCGCGTCACGTGAACCAATGGAGGATGGCGCAGATCCTCGCGCAGGAGGCGCCGCTGCGCGTTCGCGAACTTGAAGCCATGGGAATGCTTTTCGACCGTGCAGGCGACGGGGACGTCCGCCTCGCAGAGGGCAGCGGTCACCGGCATGCGCGCCTTGCGCGGCTTGGTCACCGCACCGGCCTGGAAATGCTTCGCGTCATGCAGGTTCGCCTGTCCGAGCTCGGTGTGGACTTGTTTCCTGAATGTTCCATCGTGGAACTGATCACGGCCCAGGGACGCATTGCCGGCGCGTTCGGCTATCGGCGCGAGAGCGGGGTGGCGCTGACGTTCGTTGCGTCCGCCGTCGTGCTGGCCACGGGGGGGATCGGCAAAGCTTACGCGATCACTTCGAATTTCTATGATTCGACCGGCGACGGCCATGCGCTTGCCCATCGCGCCGGTGCCGACCTGATGGACATGGAGTTCGTGCAGTTCCACCCGACAGGGATGGTGGCTCCGGAGAACGCGCGCGGCTTGCTGGTGGCCGAGAGCATCCGCAATTTCGGCGGCGTGTTGTTGAATACGGCCGGCGAGCGCTTCATGTTCCGCTATGTGCCCGAGAGTCATCGCGCCGAGATCGCAGAAACTGCGGAAGAAGCCGACCGCTGGTACGCCGACCCGCTCAGGACCCGCCGGCCGCCCGAACTGCTGCCCCGCGACGAAGTCTCGCGCGCGATGGAGAGCGAAATCCGCGCGGGACGGGGAACCCCGAACGGGGGCGTAATCCTCGATATCGCATCGCGCCGTCCCGCCGATTACATCCGCAAGGCCCTGCCGCACATGTACAGGCAGTTCCTCGACCTGGCTGACGTGGACATCGGCACCCAGGCGATGGAAGTCGCGCCCACATGCCACTTCATGATGGGTGGTGTGCGGGTCGATCCGGACACCTGCGCCGCAAGGGTGCAGGGACTTTTCGCCGCGGGGGAGACCGCTGGCGGCCTGCACGGTGCAAACCGGTTGAACGGCAACGGCATTTCGGAGCTCATCGTTTTCGGGCATCGCGCCGGCCAGTGCGCGGCCCGGTTTGCCCGGGAGATGCCCAAGGCGGACCTCGACCTGGAGCAGGTCGCGCTCGCGGATCGGACGGCGCGCGGCCCGCTAAGCCGCGAAAGCGGGGAAAACCCGCACCAGCTGCAGCGCGAACTCCAGCAACTCATGCAGGCAGGCGCGGCCCTGGTCCGAACCGAGGCGGGACTCGCGCAGTCCTTGAGCGGCATCGTTGCTATCGGCGAACGCGCCACGCGGATCGCCGCCCCCGGCGGGGCGGCTTCCAATCCGGCCTGGCAGTGCGCTCTGGACCTGCGCTCGCTCTTGACTGTCGCTGAAGCGGTTGTCCGTTCGGCGCTCGAGCGGCGCGAGTCGCGCGGTGCGCACGTGCGCGACGATTACCTCGCTGCCGACCCGGTGCTTGCACGCGTGAACGTCGTGATTGCCGGCGGGCACGGCGCCATGGCCCCGGTGCTTGCGCCGCGCGCCGAGCCGCCGCAAGCATTGCGCAATCTCGCCCTCGAACAGGCAAATGCATGAACGGGGACCGCGACGCGAATGACGTTCTCGGCCAATGGCTCGACTGGGCCGCGCCAACCCGCTTCGAGGACCTGCCCGAAGCGGCCGTCGAAGCCGCCAAGACCTATCTCGTCAACACTTCGGCCGCAATCCTTGCCGGCTCCGGCGCGCCTGGAGCGCCGGAGATCGTGAGGCAGGTGCGCGAATGGGGCGGCCGGGCCGAAAGCACTGTAGCCGTGCATGGACTCAGGGTGCCGGCCCCGATGGCGGCGCTAGCCAACGGCGTAATGGCCCATGCGATGGACTATGACGACACACAAGTAGGTACGGGCCTGCATGCGAACGTCGTTGTCGTGCCGGCCTTGCTCGCCGCCGCCGAAAGCTCGGCCGCCTCGAGCGGGCGCGATTTGCTGGCCGCACATGTCCTCGGGCTCGAACTGGCCTGCCGCATGACGCTTGCGGCGACCAATCGCGGCGGCCATCCGTGGCTCACGACGACACTGTTCGGGATCTTCGGCGCGACGCTGGCCGCCGGCAAGGTTCAAGGCCTCGATGCAGCGCGTCTTCGGCACGCGCTCGGAATTGCGTACAGCCTGTCGGCCGGAAATCGCCAGGGCCTGCTCGACGGAACGTTGATCCAGCGGTTGCAGCCCGGGCTGTGCGCGCAAGCCGCCGTATCTGCGGTCGCGTTTGCGCGCCAGGGCGTGACCGGGGCACATGACATCCTTACCGGCCGATACGGTCTCTATCCCTCGCACTATGGCGCGGACTACGCCCCGGAGGCGCTGACCCGCGGGTTGGGCAGCGAGTTCCGCATGCTCGAGATCGCGCTCAAGCCCTTTCCCTGCTGCAGTTACAGCCAGGAACCGCTCGACGCAATGCTCGACCTGATGCGCGAGCAGCGCATTGAGCCCGATGGCGTGGAGTCGATCACGGTGAGTGTGGCCACAAAGCATGCGGCCGGGCTCGTGGACCACCCTTATGCACCCCGCAGCTGCCCGCAGGTGGATGCCCAGTTCAGCATGCAGTACGTGATCGCGTCGGCGGTCTGCCGAAATGCGTTCGGCGTGGCCGAGCTGCAAGAGGCCGCCCTGCACGAAGCCGCGGTCATCGGTTTTTCCCGCAAGGTGCGCGTCGACGTCGATCCGCAGCGCGAAGGTCAGGTTACGGTCCGCATGACTGACGGGCGTGCGCTCGAAAAGCGCGTCGAACTGGCGCGCGGACATCCGCGCCGTCCGTTCTCGCCGGTGGAATTGCGCGCGAAGCTCGACGAATGCGCACGGCAGGCGGTCGTGCCGCGCACCCCGGAACAGGTTGCCGCGTTGGTGCGCGTCATCGCCGAACTGGATCGCGGCGCGCGGGGTGCGGACCTCACCGCGCTCTTGGCCTAACCGGTGGCAGGCACCTCGCCGATGTCTACGAACACCGAACCGTCCTCGACGCTGACCGCGAAGCAGTTGACCTTGCTTGCCGGCTGCCGCGGGTTGAGTCCGGTGCGCACGTCCCAGGTCCAGCCATGCCAGGGGCAGTGAACGATATGGCCTTCCACGTCGCCTTCGGCGAGCGGGCCGCCGCGGTGGGGGCACGCGTTGTCGATTGCATAGAAACGACCTTCGACACGAAAGAGCGCGATGGCCTTGTCGCCCGCCTTTACGGCCAGACCTGCCCCGTCGAACAGATCGCTTTCCGCCGCGACTCTTACGCGGCGGGTCCCTTCATCGCTCATGGTTCTTGTTCCCTTCGCGTGCGTTGCGGCCGCGTCCTTGACAGGGCGGGGCGCTGCGATAAAGTTACACGCAATGAAAAATTCTGAATAGCATTCAACATTGTGGAATATCTGGAAACCAACGTAAACACTCCTCCCCGGAGGCTTGGATGATCATCGACTGCGACACCCACTTCATGCCACGCGATGCCTTCGACCGCGTGCCTGGCGCGCTGAACGCGCTGCGTCCGCACCTCAAGTTCGACGCCAAGGGCGAGTACACCGGACTGGACTTCCCGGGCCGCCCACCCCATGTGCCCGGCTCCACGCCTTTGTCTGCGCCCGGCACCGGCTCGAACTATCTGGGCATGAGCGACATGGAGGCGCGCATCAAGGACTATGTCGAGCTCGGCATCGAGCGTACCTGCCTGCTGGCGCAGTTTTCCGGCTGGTGGTCTTACCTGATCGAACCGGAACTTGCCATCGCGATGGCGCATGCCTGGAACCTCTCGGTGCTCGAGCTGCAGAAGAAGTATCCGCGCCATGTCGCGGGCATCGCGCTCATCGCCCTGCAGGATCCGGATGCAGCGATCAAGGAAATGGCCTGGGCGAACGACAACGGGTTCAGCGGCGTGGCGATCGACAAGGTCTTCCCGGTGAAGACGCACGCGTACAGCGAGGCTCTTGGAAGCCAGCGCCAGCTCTGGCCGTTTTTCAAGGCCGCCTCCGACCTCGACATGCCGGTCTACCTGCACGCCGTCCAGCACGGGCATCGCCTCAGCAATAACGTCTGGTTCCAGAAAGACGGGCTCGACCTCTTCGCGCCGAACGAAGGGCAGATGAGCCTGGTCTCGCTCTTCACCAGCGGTTTGCTCGACACGTACCCGAAGCTCAAATTCGTCTACACCGAGGCGGGCACGGCGTTCATCAAGCCGCTGATCGAACGGCTCGACAAGAGCTTCGGCACCGCCGTGGTCGACTACGACAACGAGGACGCGACGCCCTTTTTCCGTGGCCGCGGGCCTGCGCACGGCGACCAGAACCTCCAGCGCGCCCGCGCCCTGGAGCCGCTCGAGGTCTACCTGGAAAAGAACAAGAAGCCCGCGAGCCACTATTTCAGCAACAACTTCTTCTTCACGATCGAAACCGAGGAGCCAGAGCTTCCCGATGCGATCGACCTCATCGGCGCCGACCGCTTCCTTTTCGCCACCGACTACCCGCATGACGACCCGGGCGGTGCGATGAAGTTTCGCGACGTGAAGCTGCTCGAGAAAAATCCGCGCATCAAGGAGGCCGACAAGGAACGCCTGCGCTCGGAGAACGCCTGCGAATTCCTGCGGCTGGCCTGAGTCCGGCGCGTGCTGCGCTCTCTCAAGAAAGTCTTCCTCCTGATCGACGCGTTTACGGCCGAGGCGCCCGAGTGGACGCTCGCGGACCTTGCGCGTCACGTGGACATGCCCAAGCCGACCGTCCACCACATCATGATCACGCTGCTCGAGGGCGGCTGGGTCGACCGGCACCCCGAGTCGAAGAAATTCCGTCTCGGT
The DNA here is from genome assembly GCA_947482825.1 of Betaproteobacteria bacterium. Taxonomy (GTDB): domain Bacteria; phylum Pseudomonadota; class Gammaproteobacteria; order Burkholderiales; family SG8-39; genus SZAS-79. The sequence continues at coordinate 23,158 of CANKMT010000053.1, forward strand.
GTGCGCCTGTGGGAAAAGGGCTCGCTCGCAATCAAGCAGATGGGGTTGCGCGACCTTGCGCGGCCGCATGTGGAGGCGCTCATGCGCGAGTGCGGGGAAACCGTGCGCCTCGGGATCCTCGATACGGTCGATCCGGCGTGGGTGATCTATATCGACCGGGTCGAAGGCCGCCAGACGGTGCGCGCGGACAACGCGGCCACGGTGCGTGCGCCGTCGTATTGCGTTGCCACCGGCAAGGCAATGCTCGCCTTCCAGCCCGACATCGTGAGCCGCGTTTTTGCGCGGCCGCTTCGCGGCTACACCGAGAACACGCTGACCAAGCCCGCCGATCTCGATCGCGACCTCGCCCTGACGAGAAAACGCGGATACTCCCTGAACCGAAGCGAGTTCCACGGCGAGGTGGTCGGGATGGCGGCGCCTATCCATGACCACGAGGGCCGCGTGGTGGCCGCCGTGGGCATTTCGGCGCCGGCCTACCGGCTGGGCCCGGAAGTCATCAAACGCATCGCGCCGGTCGTGCTCGCCACGGCCGGTGAAATTTCCAGGAGCGCAGGCTTCGTCACCCAAGGAGGCACGTATGAGGCATTCACCAAGGGCACTGTTCGCAGCGTCGATCTTGTTCGGGGCGTTCCTGCCGTTCGCAAGTGCGCAAGCGCAACCCTATCCGAACCGTCCGATCGAAGTGCTCGTGGGCTACGGGCCCGGGGGCGGCAGTGACCTGTCGATCAGGCTGACCGAGGGCGCCGCCTCGCGCATCCTCGGGCAGAAAATCGTGATCACCAACCGCCCCGGCGCGGGCGGCACGGTGATGATGAACCAGTTCGTGCGTGCCGCGCCCGATGGATACACGCTCGCGATCGGCAGCACGGCGACGTTGACCGTGCAGCCGCACGTCGCTTCCGCGACTGTGCTCTTCAAGCAGGACGATTTCGTCCCGATCGTGCAGATCTCCAACATCCCGAACCTGCTGATCGTGTCGCCCGACTCGCAGTTCAAGTCGGCCGCGGACTTCATCGACTTCGCGAAGAAGAACCCGGCGGGCCGCCTCAAGATCGGCATCACCTCGCCCGGGACCACGATCCACCTGCCGTTCGTGCAGATGGAAAAGCTCTACGGCGTCAAGTTCACCTTTATTCCGCACAAGAGCAGCGACCCGATCGTCACTTCGATCATGGGCGCGCAGATCGATGCGGGCGGCGCGGACCTCGCCGCGGCCGGCCCCAAGATTCAGGCCGGTGCGGTTCGCGCGCTCGGGCTTTTCGCCGCGAAGCGCCTGGCGAGCCTGCCGAACGTGCCGACCTTGAAGGAGCAGGGCGTCGACCTCGAGGCCGGCTTCTACAACATGCTCCTTGCGCCCAAGGGGACGCCCGATGCGATCGTCTCGGCTGTTCACCTGGCGTTCCGAAAGGCGCTCGAGGACCCCGAAGTGGTCGAGAAGACCGCCAAGGCCAACATGCCGCTCGAATATCTCGGACCCAGGGAGAGCCGCGACCGGCTCACGAAGAACTACGAGACCTTCGGGGTGCTGCTGAACGATCTTGGACTGAAGAAGTAGCCAGTCGCGGCGCCAGCACAAGTGGACGCAAGGGTCATCCGGCTCGAGCCCCATCCGGCGCAACGCGGCGACGCATGGTGGGCCGCGCCGCTTCTCACCGCGATTGCCCTCGTCGCGTTCGTCGCCTACGCAGTGTGGGCGGCGCTACAGAACGGGAACTACTACGCCGCACCCTATTTGTCGCCGTTCTATTCGCCCTGCGTCGCAGCCAGGTGCACGCATGTGAGCGTGCCGCTGGTGGGCGCCTGGTGGACCCTCTCGCCCGCGCTGCTGGTGCTTTGGGTGCCGGGCGGCTTTCGCGCCTCCTGCTACTACTATCGCAAGGCGTACTACCGGTCGCTCTTTCGCTCTCCGGTGGCCTGCGCGGTCCCTGATGCCGCAAGGGACTATCGCGGAGAAACGCGCTTCCCGCTCGTGCTGCAGAACGTGCACCGCTATTTTTTCTACCTGACGCTTCCGGTGCTCGCATTCCTTTGGTGGGACGCCCTTCGCGCGTTCCGGTTTGCCGACGGCTGGGGCCTGGGCCTCGGTACGCTCGTGCTCTGCGCCAACGCGGCGCTGCTGACCTTGTATTGCTTGTCTTGCAACTCGTGCCGGCATGCCTGCGGCGGGCACCTCGACTCTTTCCACGGCGCGCCGATCCGGTCGCGCGCATGGAAGATCGTCAGCCGTCTGAACGAAAAGCACCGCGAATTCGGATGGGTGAGCCTGGCCTCGGTCGTGTTGGCCGACTTCTACGTGCGTTTGCTGTCCGTGGGCCTGTTGAACGATCCGAGGTTGTTTTGAGCGAAGCAAACATCACGGCCCACGAGAGCGACGTGCTCGTGGTCGGCGCCGGAGGGGCCGGTCTGCGGGCCGCTATCGAAGCCGCCGCCACCGGCGCCCGCACGACGCTGCTATGCAAATCGCTGCTCGGCAAAGCGCACACGGTGATGGCCGAAAGCGGTATCGCCGCGGCGCTTGGCAACGTGCATGGCGAAGACGCGTGGCAAGCCCATTTTCGCGACACCATGCTTGGTGGCGGTTCGATGAACGACTGGCGCATGGCCCGTCTTCTTGCGCAGGAGGCCCCCGGGCGCGTGCTCGAACTCGAGGCCTGGGGCGCGGTGTTCGACCGCACGCCGGAGGGACTGATTCGCCAGCAGGATGCCGGCGGACATCGATATGCGCGCCTGGCCCACGCCGGTGACCGGACCGGCGTCGAGATCATGCGCACGCTGCAGCAGCGCGCAGTGCAACTTGGTATCGAGGTGCACATGGAGTGCAGCGTCCAGCAGCTTCTGACCCGCGGGGGGCGGATCAGCGGCGCGTTGGCGCTGCGGCGCGCCACGGGGCAATTCGCGCACTTTCGCAGCAATGCCGTTGTGCTCGCCACCGGCGGCGGCGGGCGCGCATGGAAGGTTTCGTCCAACTCGCAGGAACACACGGGCGACGGCGTGAACCTCGCCCTCCAGGCCGGCGCCGCGCTCACCGACATGGAATTCGTCCAGTTCCACCCGACTTGCATGACCGGGCCCGGCAGCGCGCAGGGAACGCTCGTGAGCGAAGCGGTGCGCGGGGCGGGCGGCGTGCTGCGCAACGCCGAAGGCCGGCGGTTCATGTTCGATTACATTCCCGAGCGGCTTCGCGGCGAGACGGCGCCCACCGAAACCGAGGCCGACGACTGGTACGCGACCCGGCAAGACCGACGCCGGCCGCCCGAACTGTTGCCCGCCGACGTGGTTACCCGGGCTATCGATGCGGAGGTTCGCGCGGGCCGCGGATTCAAGAATGGCGGGGTGCACCTCGATATCGCCACGCGGCGTTCGTCCGACGAGATCCGCAGGCTCCTGCCTTCCACGTGTCGCCGCTTCGCGCTGCTCGCGGGCCTGGACATCACGCGCGAGCCGATCGAAGTCGCGCCTGCGTGCCATTACTCCATCGGTGGCGTGCGCGTCGAGGCCGAGACCGCCGCGACTTCGGTGCCGGGCCTGTACGCGGCCGGCGAAGTCGCCGCCGGCGTCCACGGAGCGAGCCGGCTCGGCGGCAACTCGCTGGCCGACCTGTTGGTATTCGGCCGCCGCGCCGGAATGCATGCAGCGCTGCATGCGCTCGGCACAGAACCGCCGGCGAAAGTTTCGGCGGGCGAGTCGAAGGATGTCGCGCGAATCGTCCGGCTGGTGGAAGCGCCCTTGGGGCGCAGCAAAGGTGAAAACCCCTACCTGCTCCAGCGCGAACTGCAGGAGTGCATGCAGGCTCATGTCGGGGTCTTCCGGACTAGGTCAGGGCTGGAGCAGGCCCGCGACAAAATCGCGCGTCTTCGCCGCCGGGCAGCGAAGATCTCGGCCGCCGGCCCGCGCCTTTACAACCCGGCCTGGCATCTCGCGCTCGACCTCGAATCGATGCTGGCTTTTGCGCAGGCAACGACGCTGGCGGCGCTCGCGCGCGAAGAGAGCCGGGGGTGCCATGCGCGGGAAGATTTTCCGGCGCCGAGCGCAGAGTTCGGTGCGACCAGCATCGTTCTTCGTTCGTCGCTCGAAGGCCTGCGCATGACGCGCGAGGCGGTAAATGCGATGCCCGAAGAATTTCGCAAACTGATGGTGCCCGACGAGTTGAAGCAATTTTTCGAGGAGCAGTCTACGTGGGTGCGAACGAAGTCCACCTCCGGGTCTGGCGCGGCGACGCCGGCGGCGGGGAATTCAAAAGTTACCGGCTGAACGCCGCCGAGGGCATGGTCGTGCTGGACGCCGTGCGCGAAGTGCAGGCCACCCAGGCGGGCGACCTCGCGGTACGCTGGAACTGCAAGGCGGGCAAGTGCGGCTCGTGCAGCGCCGAGGTGAACGGCATTCCGCGGCTCATGTGCATGACGCGCCTGGACGGCCTGCCCACCGGCGAGCCGGTCACGGTTGGCCCGATGCGCTCGTTTCCGCTCATCCGGGACCTGGTGACCGACGTTTCCTTCAACTACGAGAAGGCTGCGGGTATCCCTTCATTCCAGCCGGTGCCCGCGGGCGCCGACGGCAAGCGGCGCATGTACCAGGAGGATGTCGAACGCATCCAGGAGTTCCACCGCTGCATCGAGTGCTTCCTGTGCCAGAACACCTGCCACGTCGTGCGCGACCATGCCGATCTCAGGCCCCATTACTCCGGGCCACGCTCTTTCGTGCGCATTGCGGCGCTCGAGATGCACCCGCTGGATGCCGGCGACCGCTTGCCGCTGCTCAAGGACGGCGCCGGCATCGGGTTGTGTAACGTGACCAAGTGCTGCACCGAGGTGTGCCCGGAGCAGATCCGCATCACGGACAACGCCATTATTCCGCTCAAGGAGCGGGTGGCGGACCGCTATTACGATCCGATCGCCGCTTTCTTACGGTGTTTCAAGCGAACGCCTTGAATGTATCGGTTCCAGAACAAAATTGGCAGGACAGTCAATAGTGGCGAGGGACTTGGCGACGAAAGCTTCGAATTCCAGCGTCGCGCCGGTTGCGGTCATATCGCGCCTTCCGAAGAGAGTTTGTCGATCGCAGGCCCGTCGTAGCCGAGCTCCGCGAGGATCGCGCGCGTGTGCTCGCCGATCCCGGGCACCGCGCTGATGTTCGGCTCGAGTCCCGCGATGTTGAGCGGCGGAAGCAAAGCGTCCAGCCGGCCGGCCGGAGAATCGACTTCGCGCCAGCGATTGCGCGCCTCGAGCTGTGGGTGGTCCCAGAATTCCTGCATCGTGTTCAGGCGCGCATTCGCGATGCCGGCGGCTTCCAGGCGTTCGACGATGTCTTCACCGGTCATGCCGGCGAAAACCTTCTCGATGAGAGCCTTCATTTCCGGCCGGTTCTCGTTGCGCGCGCTGCTCGATGCGAAACGGGCATCTTTCGGCAGGTCGGGCTGGCCGAGGACCTGCGCGCAGAAGCGGGCGAACTCGCGCTCGTTCTGGATGCCGAGGAACACGGATTTCCCGTCGCCGGCCGTGAACGGGCCATAGGGCACGATGGTGGCATGTGCGGCCCCGGTGCGCGGCGGGGGCTTGCCGCCGTAGGCGGTGAAGTACGCCGGAAAGCCGAGCCACTCGCCCAGCGACTCGAACATCGAGATATCGAGCGTGGCGCCCTCGCCGGTCTCCTTGCGCCGATAGAGCGCGGCGAGGATGCCGGAAAACGCGTACATGCCCGCGGCGATGTCGGCGATCGGGATCCCTGCCTTCGACGGTGTCTCCGGCGTCCCGGTCACCGAAAGCAGGCCGGTTTCGCACTGTACGAGCAGGTCGTAGGCGCGCTTGGCGCTGTAGGGGCCGTTCTCTCCATAGCCGGAAATGCCGCACCAGACCAGGCGCGGGTGCTTCGCGCGAAGTTCCTCGGCCCCAAGGCCCAGGCGCGCCGCCGCCCCGGGCGCGAGGTTCTGGACGAAGACGTCGGCGCCTGCGACGAGCTTGGCGAGGATCGCCTTCGCCTCGGGGTGCTTGGCATCGAGCGTGATGCTTTCCTTTGAGCGGTTGACCCACACGAAATGCGAGGACAGTCCTTTGACCGTGGTGTCGTAGCCGCGCGAAGCATCGCCGACCCCGGGACGCTCGATCTTGATGACGCGCGCACCAAGCTCGGCGAGCTGGCGGGTCGCGAACGGTGCGGCAATCACCTGTTCAAGGGCCACGACGGTGATCCCCGCCAGCGGCAGGGCCTGCTTCTTCGCGTTACTCAAAGCGGATCTTCAGGCCGGACAGGAGATCGCCTTCGAACTGCGTCGACCACGATTCGCCTGGCGCTACTGGAGCCGCATCGGTCATCGTGCCGGTGCTGATGATTTCGCCGGCCGCAAGCGGCGCGAACTGCGGCTGCGCGGCGAGCAACTCGACCAGGTGCGCGAGAGCAAGCAACGGGCTGTCGAGCACGTTGGATCCCAGGCCCCGGTCGATCACCGCCTTGCCTTTCAACAGGGCGACCTTGAGCGCGGGCAGCTTGTCTGCCAGGTCATCGATCCCGGCCACCGGGACTTTCGGCCCGACCACCAGCGCGCCGTGCAGCCCGTTGGCGGCCGTGCTGTCGCCGACCTTCATTTGCCAGTTTGGCAAAGCGCACTGCACGATCTCGATCGAATGGGCGACCCATTCGATCGCCGAAAGGATCTCCGCCGGATCTTTCGAGCGCGGCGGCGGACCTTTGAGCCCAAAACAAACCTCCGGCTCGATCCGCGGCTGGGCCAGGCCCGCGAGGCTGATCGTCGCGCTGCCTTCGGGAGCAAGCGTAACGGTGCGGTCGTAAACGAATCCGAAAATCGGCTGGTAGACGCCGTAGCGCGGCCAGATGCTGCGGTTCGTGAACCCTATCTTGCGGCCGAGCGCCCGCCAGCCTGCGGCAACGCGCGCGCTGTGCAGTTCGAGTCCGATGCGATAGCCGGCTTCGGCGCTTTCGATGTGGTTACTTTCCATGGCCGCCATTCTAAGTTGCGCGCCGCCGCGGCGCGAGGGACACTAGGGCCCTTCATGGAAACGTACCTCATCTGGCTGGTGGCGGGCTTCGGCCTGGTCATCGTCGAGTTGCTCAGCGGAAGCTTCTACCTGCTGATGCTCGGCGTTGCGGCATTCGGCGGCGCGGCAGTCGCCTACGCCGGGCAGGGCTTCGGGGCGCAAGCCGTGGCCGCAGCCCTTCTGGCCGCGGCAGGATGTTACGGGGTGCATATGCACCGCGCCAGGAATTCCAAGGAGCAGATGGCCTCGGTGGACGCCGGCCAGCCGGCGAATTTCGAGAGTTGGGTCGACGAAGGCGGCGGCCTTGCGCGGGTGCGCTATCGCGGCGCGTCGTGGGACGCGCATGTGGATGGGACCGGCGCCCTGCAGGAGGGCGCGTTGCTTTATGTTTTGAAGCTCGAGGGTCACCGGCTCGAAGTGAGCAGGCATCGCCCGGCCTGACGTCGCCACACAACCAGCGCAAGGGGGAAGCATGTTTCCGAAACTGATAGGCGCGGTGATCGTCTCGATTATCGCGGCGACGTTCGAACCGACCAGGGGCTACGCCATCCCGATCTTCCTGATTGCGGTGATCGTGGTTTTTGTGATCGAGGCCGTGCGCATCGTGCCGCAGCAGCAGGCGTGGGTGGTCGAGCGCCTGGGCAAGTTCAGCGAAACCCTGCAGCCCGGCCTCAACCTCATCATTCCGTTCTTCGAGCGCGTCGCCTACACGCACAGCCTCAAGGAAGTCCCGCTCGACGTGCCCGAGCAGGTCTGCATCACGCGCGACAACACCCAGCTCGGCGTGGATGGCGTCATCTATTACCAGGTGATGGACCCGCGCCTCGCCTCCTACGGCTCGTCCAACTACATCACGGCCATCGTGCAGCTTGCGCAGACCACGTTGCGCAGCGAGATCGGGAAGATGGAGCTCGACAAGACGTTCGAATCGCGCGATGTGATCAACCGCCAGATCGTGGCATCGCTGGACGAAGCCGGACGCAACTGGGGGATCAAGGTCCTGCGCTACGAGATCAAGAGCCTCACCCCGCCCGAGGCAATATTGCGCAGCATGCAGCAGCAGATCACCGCCGAGCGCGAGAAACGCGCCCTGATCGCCAAATCCGAGGGCGAGCGCCAGCAGGAGATCAACGTTGCCGATGGCGAAAAGCAGGCGGCGATCCTGAAGTCCGAAGGCGACAAGACTGCCGCGATCAACCGCGCACAAGGCGAGGCCACGCGCATCCGGCTGATCGCCGAGGCATCCGCAGCGGCGATCCAGGCGGTGGCCGAGGCGATGAACGGCCCCGGCGGATTGAGCGCGGCGAACCTCAAGATCGCCGAGGCCTACGTAAACGCATTCGCACACCTCGCGCGCACCAACAACACGCTGATCGTGCCCGCCAACCTCGGCGACATGGCCACGCTGGTAACTTCGGCAATGACGATGCTCGAGCGCACGAAACAGGGCGCCCAAGCCGCGGCCGCGCCAGCCCGCGCATAACAGGAGAGAGTTCGCATGGCTGTTTCCGGCATGAACCATTTCACGATCCTCACCGACGACCTCGAGGCGACGCTCGCCTTCTACAAAGAGCACCTCGATTTCTCGCCCGGGCCGCGTCCGCCTTTCAAGTTTCCCGGCGCCTGGCTCTATGCCAAGGGCGGCAGCGAGGCGATCCTCCACGTGATCGCGGGACGCGAGAAAAAGGACCTCGTCAAAGGCGTGCTCGATCACATGGCCTTCACCGCGCAGGACCTCGCCGGCACGGTGGCGAAGCTAAAGGCGCACGGCCTCGACTACGAGTTGCGCAAGCTGCCCACCTATGGCACCTGGCAGCTGTTCTTCATGGATCCCAATAACGCGAAGGTCGAGCTCGACTTCGACCCGGCAGAGGCTGCGCCCGCCCAGTAGTCGCAGAAGGAAAGCAATGTCGCAATTCACCACGGGCCGCGCCCGAATCCTGGCGCCGCCGGCCCTGGTCTGGCAGTGGGTCTGCGAGCCCCGCGGCTGGCCCGCATGGAATCCGAAGATCGAGGACATCGTGCCGATGTCGATGCAGCCGCCCGGCCCGGGCTGGCGCTTTCGCATCGCGCTTCGCCTGCGCAAATCGAGGCAGCTTGCGGATGCCGAACTCGTCGAGTTCCTGCCCGAAAAGCGCTTGGTATGCAAGATGATCGGCGGCGACCTTAAACCGGGCGGCTGGATCCTCGAGACCTACGAGATCCAGGCTGATGAAGACACCACGGTGCTTTCGCACTCCGTGGACCTCGGCCACTCGAAGATGCCCGTCTATGCGCGCTTCATGGTGAAGTTCCTGAACGGGCTGTTCAACGCAAACGGCGACCTCGGCCACGTGCGCAACCTCAAAGCGCTGATGGAAGACGGCGTCCCTCCGCCGAGGATCGGAACAGGGGCACCTGGCGGTATCGGAGCAGGGGCACCTGGCGGTGCCCCCGTACCCCCTCCCTAAAAGCTACCGGTCGTAGGGTCTCAGTCGACCTTCGCGCCTGAGTCCCTAACGATCTTGCCGAGCTTGGGGATGTCGTCGCGGATCAGCGCCTGCAACTCTTCGGGTGCCATGCCGCCCGGGTCCAGCCCGAGTTCCTGGAGGCGCTTGGTCACGTCGGGCGACTTGAGCGCCTTTGCGACTTCGCTATAGACGCGCATATGGATTTCCCTCGGCAGCCCGGCCGGCGCGAACATCGCCTGCCATGAGCTGATGTTGTAGCCGGGCAGCCCCGACTCGGCGAGCGTGGGCACCTCGGGTGCCGCGAAGGAGCGCCTGGTCGTGGTGACCGCGAGCGCCTTGAGCTTGCCGGTCTTGGCGGGCGGATAGGCCGTGGTCATGTTCTCGAAGCTCATCGAGATCGTTCCGGCAAGCAGGTCCGGGATCATCGGGCCGCTGCCCTTGTACGGGATGTGCTGCATCTGTGTGCCGGTCATGGTCTTGAAAAGCTCGCCGGACATGTGCTGCGACGTGCCGTTGCCGGCCGAGCCGAACGAGTACTTGTTCGGGTTCGCCTTGAGCAGCGTGATCAGCTCGGCCACCGTGCTCACGTTCAGGCTCGGGTGCACGACCAGCATGTTCGGCAGCGTGGCGAGCATCGTGATCGGCGTGAAATCCTTGAGCGGGTCGTACGGCAGCTTCGAGTACAGCGAAACGTTGATCGCGTGCGAGCTGATCGTGCCCCCGCCGAACGTGTAGCCATCCGGCGCGGCCTTGGCTAGCAGATCCACGCCGAGCGCACCCGCAGCGCCGGGACGGTTTTCGACCACCACCGGCTGGCCGAGGGCCTCGGCGAGCTTTGCGCCGACCATGCGCCCGAGGAGATCGGTGGTGCCGCCGGCGGCAAAGGGCACGATATAGCGGATGGGCTTGTTCGGCCAGGCCTGGGCCTGTGCAAACTGGCAGGCGGCGAACAGGACGGCTGCTCCGGCAACACGGGCAGAGATACGAAACGCGATTTTCATTTGTAATTCCTCCTCCAAGGAATCGCTAGTCTAGCAGTCTGCCCACGCGCATTCAGCGGCCATCCGGGATGGCGACGAATCCGATGCGTGTCAGGCCGGCGCGGGCCGAGTCGGCCATCACTTCGGCGACGGCCTGGTAGGGCGTGGCCTTGTCGGCGCGCAGATGCAGTTCGGGCTGCGGGCTGATTTTCGAAGCCGACGCAAGCCTCGCGCGCAGCCCGGCGCGATCGGTGCGCTCGCCGTTCCAGAACACCGCGCCCGCGCCGTCGATCGAGATCGCCACATGCTCCGGGCGCGTCATGTTCGGCGTGCTCGAAGCCTTGGGCAGGTCGATCTTCACCGCATGGGTCAGCAACGGCGCGGTAATGATGAAGATCACGAGCAGTACGAGCATCACGTCGATGAGCGGGATCATGTTGATCTCCGCCATCGGCGCGTTCTGGTTGCCCTGGTTGAATCCGCCGAAGGCCATGGTCAGGTCCCGGCCTTGGCCACGCCGGCGTGGCCCGCGGATCTCGGCGGCACGGCCAACGCGGGTTCACCGACGTGGGCGCCGGTGGTCAGCACCGCGTAAAGGTCGTGCGCAAATGCATCCAGCCTCGCGAGCGTGACCCGGTTGGAGCGCACAAAAGCGTTGTAGGCGAGCACTGCGGGGATCGCCACCGCAAGGCCGAGCGCGGTCATGATCAGCGCCTCTCCCACCGGCCCGGCCACCTTGTCGAGCGTGCCCTGGCCCGACACACCGATGGCGATGAGCGCGTGATAAACGCCCCACACCGTGCCGAACAAGCCGATGAAGGGCGCGGTCGAGCCGACCGAAGCGAGGACCGTAAGACCCGATTCGAGCCGCGCGGTGTCTTCGTCGATCACGCGGCGCATGGCGCGCGTAAGAAACTCGTTCGATGAGCCCGCTTCCATCAACCGTATCGCGCCGGGCCGGTCCATGTGGCGCGAAACCGAGAGCGCATGCTTGGCGAGACGGGAGAACGGCTCGTCCGGGTGGTCGGCATTGATCTGCTTTTCCACCGCGGTGAGCGAGGGAGCGTCCCAGAACATCTCGAGGAAGCGGCTGCTCTTGCGGTTCTCGATGAACTGCGCGAGCGCCTTGGTGACGATCAGGTACCAGGTGGCCATCGACATGACGAGCAGGATTACGAGCAGCGCGCGCGCAAGCGTGTCGGCCTGCGCGAGGAAGTTCGCGAAGCCAAGGGTTTGGACGGGTTCCATTGCGGTCAGCCTTCGAGTCGGAAAGAAATCGGGATGAGCACCCACGCGGACACGGCCTCGTCCCCGCGCTTGGCAGGCACGAACTTCCAGCGCAGCACCGTCGTGCGCGCGGCTTCGTCAAGGCGCGGCGATCCGCTCGAGGTGCGCACCTGCACATCGTCGGCACGGCCGGCGGGGCTTACCAGGACGCGAAGCATCACCTTGCCCTCTTCGCCGGACCGGCGCGAGAGCGCGGGATAGGCCGGCGCGGGGTTCTCGAGATAGTCGGCGTTGAAGATCGGTTCGGTCAGCCTGGTCGAAGCTTTTGCACCGGCCGGTGCGCCGTCGGAGGACCCGGCCGCCGGTGCCTGGTCAGCGGAGGCTGCGGTCGAGGGGGAGGCGAGTGCAGGCGGCCGCGGTGGCTCTGCCACCGGTGAAGGCGCCGTCGCTGGCGCAGTGAGGATCGGCTGCGGCGGGGTGGGTTGAGCCCTCGGGAGCGCCTTGGTCACCGGCCTGGGTATTGGCGGCTCGACCGCCGGCTTGGCGGGAGGTTCGATCCTGGGCGCCGGGACCGGGGGCGTGATCAGCTCGACCATGATCGGCGCGGCCGACAAAAGCGCCGAGCGTGCAGGCTCATAGGAAAGCAGGACCGCGGCAACTGCCGCGTGCAGCGCCACTGCGGCGAACGCACCCGCGCGTCCGGGGCCGGGCGCGCGCAAGGGGATGGATCGGAAATGGAGCATGGCTGCCACGGGACGCTCTCGCTTTGCAAGCTGAACCGGTTGGAGTCGTCCCGGGCGCCGAAGTTGCGCGCCGCGGATTTCAGCCCCCGGCGGATCAAGCGGTCAGGATCAGTTTGTCGTTCTGGGTCAACCGCAGCCTGTATTCCCGGCCGTTGTGGACGATGACGAGTTCCCGCTGCTTGCCCAACAGGGCCCCGCTTGTGACCCGACCGACTTCGTCTTGGGGACTCATCAGGCCTTCCAAGTTTCGCGTGGGCGGAGTGGGGTTCATGCAGTAACGATAATCATTCTCATTATCGTTGTCAAGACTCACGAATATTCGCGCCTAATTCGTAAGTGTCTGCTAACTCCCTCAGGGCATCCGTAGTCCTTTGCAAGGATCCTCGCGATCGGCTCGGGACGTAAACCACACCAGGTCGAAAAGTTGGCGATACCGATCACCTGGAGCCCGGCTTGATGGATCGACTTCCAAAAACGCAATGCTCAACAGTTGGCCTTGCATCGAAGGCGGGAGATAGGCAGGCACGCCCCGATCGCGCCGCGCATGACCTGAACCCGCAATCAGGATCGCGCCGGCGGGACCGGTTGTCGCCAGCACCTGCGCCATTTGCGCGTCGCGGGCGCGCTGTGCTTCGATCATTCCTGCCAGGAGGGGTGGCGAAGGCCGCAGGCCGCAATGGCCTTCGACGAGGTCCTTTTCGAGCGCTGCGTTGAGTTCGGGGGTCAGGGTGGGCAGGCCCGCCGCGGGACGCCCGGATTTCATCAGCGCGCGCGCGTCGGCGCGTGAAAAATTCGCTGCGAGGATCGGAAGCCCGCGCAAGGCGGCCAGGGTGACGAGGGGCTTGTACTCCGGCCAACGCCAGCCTTTGCGGTCGAACCGGCCGGCATCGGCCAGGCTCTCAACGTCGCGCTCGCCGCGCGCAAGCGCCGCGTCGAGCATCGGCTGGTGCTCTCGATCGAACTGCTCCATGGCCAGTGCCGGAGCGCGACCCGAGCGGACCAGGGTTTCGAAGATCTCGGCCTGCAGGCGATGGTGCACGGCGTTGTCATGCGCTTCGCCGAGGATCACGAATCGCGATCCGAGCGCGCGCCGCATGAGTTCGTCGCGCGAAATGAAGCGGCCTTCGCGCACGTCGAGGATGCGGCCCGCAAGGGGAGTTTCGCCCGACGGCTCCCCGCTTTTCATTGCGGGAACCGAACCGGTAGTGCAAGCCGAACTCAGTGCGCAAAATGCCACGAGTACGGCAATCCGATGCAATAACGCAGGGGCGGGTTTCATGCGTTCCAGCATAACGCAACGACCGTGGTTCCCTCTTCATGCAAAAAGCGAGAAAACCGCCGACAACGCGACGGACTACGCGGCCGCATCCTCGAGGATCTACGCAGCGGCGCGCTCCGCGATCATGATGGTCGGTGCGTTGGTATTGCCCGAAGGGACCCAGGGCATGATCGAGGCATCCGCGACGCGAAGGCCGGCAAGGCCGTGCACGCGCAGACGCGAATCGACAACCGCTTCGGTGCCCGCACCCTCACGACCCTGGTGCCGCAGGTGCTCGTCGTCGCGCCTGCGTTTGAAGCAAAAACCCTGAAAGAGCTTCCCGAGTACGCGCGGGCAAATCCCGGCCGGCTGAACTACGGCAATGGCGGGAACGGCTCATCGAACCGCCTTGGCGTGGAACTCATGGCATCGCTCGCGGGCGTCTCACTGACGCCAGTGCCCTACAAGGGCGATGCCCAGGCCATGACCGACGTGATGTCTGGCCAGGAGGCGCTGACGCTGCCGACCGAGGTC
>CANKMT010000054.1 GCA_947482825.1 Betaproteobacteria bacterium
CTCCAACAATGAATCCGAATGAACAACTCATCCGCCTGACCGCCACCGAAGCCGTGGCCCGGTTGCGCAAGCGCGAAATATCGCCGCTGGAACTCATCGATGCCGCCGTGGCCCGCATCGAAGCGGTGGACGGCAAGGTGAACGCGCTGCCGATCCGCTTCTTCGACGTCGCCCGCGAAAACGCGCGCAGGTTCATGGCGAAGAAGCCGCCGGCCGATCTCCCGCCCGGCTGGCTCGCCGGCCTGCCGGTCGCGGCGAAGGACTACAACGACGTCGGCGGCCAGCCCACCACCTACGGCTCGCCGATCTTCGCGAATTCGATTGCGCTTGCCAACGACTACACGGTCGACACGCTCGAAGCGGGCGGCGCGGCGGCGGCGCTCGCTTCCGGGACGCAGTGGCTCTCGATGGGCAGCGATCTCGGCGGCAGTCTGCGGATCCCGGCCAGCTATTGCTCGGTCGTCGGATTGCGCCCCTCGCCGGGACGCGTGCCTCGCGGCGCCGGACTCCCCACGTTCGACTTGCTTTGGGTCGAAGGCCCCATGGCGCGCAATGTTCCCGACCTTGCGCTGATGCTCGACGCACTGTCGGTCCAGCATCGGAGCGACCCGCTTTCCATGCCCGCGCCGCGCGTGCCGTTTGTCGAAGCCGTGCGCCGAGCGCGGGCGCCACGCAGGGTCGCTTTCTCGCCCAACCTCAGCTTGTCGAACGTAGACCCCGAAGTCGTGTCGATCTGCATGTGTCGAGGAGGCGGCGCCCGATTTCTCGAATTCCATAGACACCTTCCAGACCCAGCGCGGCCTGCTGTTCGCGGCCTTGCGCGGCGAGCTGCTCGCCACCGAGCGCGCCCGCATCAACCCTTCGATCATCTGGAACATCGAGAAAGGCCTCAACCTCAGCGCGGAGGAAATCATCCGGGCCGAGCGCGAGCGGGCCGCGCTCTATCACCGGGTTGCTGCGTTCTTCACCGGTTACGACCTGCTCCTGTGCCCCGTGGTCGCCGTTCCTCCGTACCCGGTCGAGCAGGCCTACCCCACGCGCATCGGCGACCAGGAACTCACGAGCTATATCGACTGGATGTTCCTGACCTTCGTCGTGACGCTGACGGGTTGCCCGGCCCTCTCGCTGCCATGTGGCTTCACGAAGGCGGGCCTGCCGGTGGGCCTGCAGGTGATCGGCCCGACCCATGGCGATGCCGCGGTGCTCGCGGCTGGTGCATTGATGGAGCAGGTTTTCGGCATCTCCGCGCGCCTGCCGATCGATCCGGTCGATTGAATCTGTGCGTGAGTCGTTGGTCTTTGTCGAAAGCGGAATTCCACTTCTGGCACATGGGATAGACTTCTTCTGCCGGGGTTGAGCAGGTTCTCCACCCGCCCGACCCCGGTTCTTGCGCTGGCTCGTGACGACCAAAAAGGGATCGGATGAACAGGCGTGACTTGCTGCTCGCATTGGTCGCCATTGGTGCTGCGCCGCGCATCTCTCGCGCGCAGCAATCGAAGAGCGTGCCAAAATCGGATTCCTTTTCGCCGGCAAGTTCGCCCTGCGGCCGCAAGTCGAGGGTTTCTACGAAGGGCTCAAGGCCCTGGGCTACGTCGAAGGGCAGAACATCATCATCGAGCGCCGGGAGGCGGAAGGGAGATACGAGAAACTTGGGCCGTTGGCCAACGAACTCGTCGCTATTCAACCTGCGTTAATCGTCGCGCACACTACAACGGCCGCATTGGCACTCCAGAGGGCAACCGCGACCATTCCGATCGTGATGGTCTTCGTGGGTGACCCGCTCGGCGCAGGCCTCACGACAAGTCTCGCACGTCCAAGCGGTAGCTTTACAGGATGCACCAACAACCCGCGTGAACTCACACGGAAGCGGGTCCAACTGCTCAAGGAACTGGTTCCGTCACTTTCCCGTGTAGCGATTCTTTGGAATTCGCAGACATCGGCGAGCGTAGCAATGGCACAGGAGGCGCTGCAAGGCGCCCAAATACTGGGTCTCCAGACTGAAGCACTCGAATTCAAGGGTCCGGACGGGCTGCAAGCTATCCTCACCAAGACAGTTCGCGCGCAAGGGCTCATGGTGGTCACCGACCCGGTTATTTCCGATCAGCGCACGACGGTAGCCCGGTTGGCCGTGGCGCAACGAATGGCGGCAATCGGCATGTTTGCCGAAGAAGCGCAGGCCGGCATGCTGGCTTCGTTTGGGGAAAGCTACTTCTAGCATACCCATCGTAATAATCAGCGCCGGTGATCCAGTCGGCTCCGGTCTCGTCAAGAGCCTGGCTCGTCCTGGTGGAAATGCTACCGGCACGTCGAACTTGCTAACCGACGTTTCACCCAAGCATCTCGATCTGCTACATGGAATTTTGCCCAAAGTGGCGCGGCTTGCCGTATTGATGAATTCAGACTACCCGTCTCATCGGGCCGTGCTGCAGACCATGCAAACTTTGGCGCCAAGAATCAGCGTGCAAATCCTACCGATCGAAGCGTCGTCCGCGCAGGAAATCGACAATGGTTTTGCCGAGATGAAAAAGCAGAACGCCCAGGCGCTTGTAGTAGTGACCGATTCGATCTACCTCGAGCGACGTTCGCAGATTGCGGAATTGGCGGTCAAGAATAAGCTGCCAAGCATTGGGTTCAACGCTGAAGAAGCCGATGCCGGATATCTGATTAGTTATGGCCCCAATTCTCACGCGCTCTACCGCCGTACTGCGTACTACGTCGACAAGATTCTCAAGGGAGTCAAGCCTGCGGACCTGCCTGTCGAGCAACCAACCATGTTTGACCTGGTAATCAACCTGAAGACGGCAAAAGCGCTGGGAGTCACGATCCCGCAGACGATCCTGCTGCGCGCCGACAAGGTCATCGAATAGAGACGCACCCTCCCTCCAGCACGCCCGGCATCCAGCCACAGCCCGCTAGGCGATTTCGAGCGAGCGGATCTTCTCGTAGCCACCCTGCCGCGCCAGCTCCCACAAATCGAGAGTCTGCTGCATGCGCATCCAGATTTCGGGTCCGTTCCCAAGAAGCTTGGAAAGACGCATTGCCATATCCGGCGTGAGTGCGCGTTTCTCATGCAGCAAATCCGACACCGTAAGCCGCGATACACCGAGCCGGTCGGCAAACTCCTTTTGCGTCATGCGCAGCGCGGGAAGCACGTCTTCGCGCAATATCGCGCCGGGGTGCGTGGGACGCCGCTTCGGGTCACGCAGGGATTTGGCAGTCATCAGTGATAGTCCTCCAAGTTGACGTCGATCGCGTCTTCGCCCTCGAATTTGAAGGTGATGCGCCAATTACCGGACACCGACATCGCCCATTCGCCTTTCCGATTGCCCTTCAGCGGATGGAGATCGTATCCGTGAATATTCAATTGCCCGGCATTGCTGGCGCCATCCAGCATATCGAGAATTCGCAAAATACGAGCGGCCTGCCGGGTCTGGATTCCGCGGACATCGCCTTTTCGGAAAAATCCCTCGATTCCCTTGTGCCGAAAGGTCTTGGTCATTGTACAATGTAACACGCGTAGTTACACGATGCAATGTCTCTAATTACAGCGTCACTCTCGCGCCGAACGCTCGCGTCACGGTACCTGGGATGCTCGCCATTGCGATGATGGGTGTGCGGGTCCACAAGGAACAACCAGAGCCCGGTGACATAGTCACAGACCGATCAAACCCAGATCGAGCCCGCGCGCCACGTAGTTCTTAAAATCCCCATCCAGCGTGATCATGCGCAATCCCGAGGTGATCGCGAAAGCGCTCAGATAGGCGTCCATCCAGACTTTTGGCGAAGCGGTCTCGCGTGACGCCAGGCGATGCCAGAGTGCGGTCGTGCCAGGCGGCTCATCGCGTTCGGCCACTTGCGCCAAGGCGAGCCACGCGCCCAGTGCCAGCAACGCATCCCGATTGGTCAAGCCTTCCGCACCGTAGGCCTTCAACAGCGCCGGAGTCGATGCCGGTCTTAGCAAACTCTGCTGCGTGGCGCGACAGAAGACCGCCGGGGCTGCAGGTGTTGCCTGCTCGAGGACTCGCCGGGCAGCGGCATGGGCGGGATGCGTGGTGAAGATCGCCGCGACCCAGACTTTCGAGTCAAGGAGGGAGCCCGGCACGCTTGGAGTCCTCCCCGGCCAGGGTTTCGCGCTCGAGCGCAAGCAGCTCGTCCACGTTCATGCGTGCAGCTTCGGCATCGGGACGACACCGGATGCTCGGCAATCCGGTCTCCCCGATCGAGACCAGGGATCCGGCCGGGGGCCGCTGTGATTGCACGGGGGATGAGATTCCGAGCCCCTGTCTGAGAAAGTCGGCGACCAGATCTTTCACCGTCCGTCCTTGGACGACCGCACGCAGTTTGATCTCACGCACCAGCTCATCTTGGAGATAAAAAGTTGTTTTAATTGAGGAATTTTACCAGCTAGCCAGCTTAATGTAAGATTGGAATTGAGTTATTAAGATCCGCCTCATCCAATAGAATCAGCTTCATGTCGCAGAAATTGGATTTATGCAACACGTTTTCTTGACATGTCGCGAGTGGCGACATACGCTGAAAACATGGCGCAAAAAAGACGTTCTGACGACATGACCCCGGCTGCAGTCTGGCAGCCTGATCGTCCGTACAACTCGCTTCCCGGCCTTCCTCCCGCGTTCGAGTTGGAGACGAAGCCCGTATTGAAGCAATGCATCACAGCACGCGCAGCCCTTGCGGAACTCAAGCAAGCCGCGGAGTTGATTCCGAATCCCGCGATGCTGATGAATACGCTTCCTTTGCTGGAAGCCCGGGCCAGTTCGGAGATCGAGAACATCGTCACCACGGCCGACAAACTGTTCCGCCATTCGCAAGCCGACAGCGGCGCCGATCCGTCGACAAAGGAGGCGTTGCGTTACCGACGCGCCCTGCTCGAAGGCGTCGTGGCGCTAAGGACACGGCCCCTGACGACACGGACGACCGAGGCGATCTGCGCACAAATCAAGGGCATCGAGATGAGCGTGCGCAAGATCCCGGGCACGGCGCTCGCCAACGACGCCACAGGCGAGGTGATCTACACCCCGCCCGAGGGCGAAACGCGCATTCGCGACCTGCTCGGAAACTGGGAACGATTTCTTCGCGAAGAAGAAACGATCGATCCGCTGGTTCGGATGGCGGTCGCGCACTACCAGTTCGAGGCAATTCACCCGTTCACCGACGGCAATGGACGAACCGGCCGGGTGGTGAACAGTCTGTATCTTGTCGATCAAGGCCTCCTCCCGCTGCCTATTCTCTATCTCAGCCGCTACATCATCGCAAATAGGCCTGACTACTATCGCCTGCTGCTCGCGGTGACTCGCGACTCCGCCTGGGAGCCGTGGCTGCTCTACATGCTGCGCGGCGTGGAAGACACCGCGGTTTGGACCACCGGCAAGATCGGCGCGATCCGCGGACTCGCGGCCCACACCACGGAATTCGTGCGGACGAAACTCCCGAAAATGTACACGCGGGAATTGGTCGATGCCATCTTCGAGCAGCCGTACTGCCGAATCGCCAACCTGGTCGAGGCCGGGATTGCCGGCCGTCAGGCGGCCTCGCGCTATCTGAAGGCGCTCGTATCCTTAGGCGTGTTGCGCGAGCAGGCGTTCGGCAAGGAAAAACTTTTCGTGCATCCGAAGCTGATGAACCTGCTTACGCGTGATGGGAACGCGGTTCAGGCCTATCGCTAAGGACTTTGCATTCGCAACGGACGGCCCGTTCGCGTCGCAAGGTCCATGAGGGGGTCGGTTAAATCGAACCCATGCGCCACCGTTTCGGTAACATGGCCGCTTACGCCATTTGGGGAGCCTCACGATGAAACGCCTTGCCTTGTCCGCCGGCCTGCTTGCGCTCGCCGCAGCGACTGCCGCCACCGCCCAGACCCTGCCCGCCGGCCCCAAGATCACGATCTCCGCGGTCACCCAGCTCTCGCCCGCCCTGCCCCAATACAGCAAGGTCGACGTGCCGGTGTTGCGCGCGCAGATGCCGGCGGCGAGCAACGGCCGCATCGAGTTCAACCTCAAGAGTTACCCCGAGATGAACGTGCAGGGGCCTGAGGTGATCCGCCTCGTGCGCTCAGGGCAGGTGGACATCGCCGGCGCCCCTCTCACGACGGTGTCGGGCGACGTGCCGCTGCTCGACGGCTTCGACCTGCCCGGCCTGCACAACAGCATGGAAGCGGTGAGGAAGACCGGCCACGCGATGATGGGCGCGGCCAACCGCGACCTTGAAAAGCTCGGCGTGAAGATCATCGCCACCAGTCCGTTCCCGGCGCAGGTGTTCTTCTGCAAGCGCCCGATCACGGGCATCGCCGACCTCAAGGGCCGCAAGATTCGCGTCGCAGGTCCTTCGCAGGGCGACTTCCTGAACGCGCTCGGTGCGCAGCCCGTGGCGATCGCGTTCGGCGAGGTCTACACGGCGCTCGAGCGCGGCACGGTCGACTGCGCGGTCACCGGCACCGGCACCGGCAATGCGCAGAAATGGTTCGAAGTGGCCAATCACCTCTACACACTGGTCGCCTCGTGGGGCATCTCGGGCTATATGGTGAACCTGGCGTGGTGGAACAAGCTCGACCCGCAGGTGCGCACGTTCCTCGAGAACTATTTCGCCAAGGTAGAGGAAGTGCAGTGGAAGCTCGGCTCCAAACTCACGCAGGATGGCATCGAGTGCAACGTGGGCAACGCCGCCGGCTGCAAGATCTTCACGCTGCTCACCGACAAGAAGATGACGCATCTGAAGCCTACCGACTCGGACAACGCCAAGGCGCGCCAGGTGCTGGTCGAGACGGTATTGCCCAACTGGGTGAAACGGTGCGGAGCCCGCTGCGGCGACATCTCTTCAACGAGACCGCCGCCCCCCTCACGGGCGTGAGGTACCGGGCGAACTGAGCGTGCCGGCTGCCGCCCTGCTGGCAACCGTCGGCAGGGTGAACCGATGGATCGACGCGCTCGCGCGGGTGATGAACCGCTGCGCCGGGTGGCTGTTCGTCCTGTGCGCGTTCTTCATCACTTTCGATGTGCTGGCGCGCAAGTTCCTCGGCTTTTCGTCGCAGTCCCGCTGTTCCTCCTGATGGGCGAGATCATGTTGCGCGCGGGTCTGTCGGACAAACTCTACCGCTCGCTCAACCTGTGGTTCCAGCGCGTGCCGGGCGGGCTGCTGCACACGAACATCGCTTCGTGCAGCGTGTTCTCCGCGATCTCCGGCTCCAGCGTGGCGACGGCCGCCACCATGGGTGCAGTGGCGCTGCCGTACTTCAAGAAGACGGCCTATTCGCCCTCGATGGTGCTCGGGTCGCTTGCCGCAGGCGGCGCGCTCGGCAACCTGATCCCGCCGGGCATCACCTTTATCGTCTACGGCCTGATCACCGAGACTTCTGTAGGCAAGCTCTACCTCGCCGCGGTGGGCCCGAGCATCCTCGTGGTCGTGCTCTTCACCGCGGTGATCCTGGTGCACGGACTGCGCCACCCGTTGCCGCAACCGGAAAAGATTCCGCTCGCGACCAAGATCGCCGGGCTGGTGGACCTGATCCCGACGGTGATCCTGATCCTGATCGTGCTCGGGACGATCTACACCGGCCTCGCAACGCCCACGGAGTCGGCCGCGCTCGGCGTGGTGGCTTCCATCGTGTTCGCCGCGATCTCGGGCCGCTTCTCGTGGAAGATGCTGAACGAGTCGGCCGAGGCCACCGCGCGCACGACCGCCTTCGTCGGCCTGATCCTGTGCGGCGCCTATGTGCTCAACTACATCTTCGGCAGCCTCGGCGTGCCGCAGGCGCTCGCCAAGTTCGTTTCCAGCCTTCCGGTGCCGCCGTGGGTGATCATGGCGCTGATCATCGGGTTCTACCTGGCGCTGGGCACGTTCATGGAAGGGTTTTCGATGATCGTGACTACGATCCCGGTGATCTTCCCGGTGGTGAAGGCCCTCGGCTACGACCCGATCTGGTTCGGGGTCATCGTGACCATGCTGGTCGAGATCGCCCTCATCAGTCCGCCGGACGGTACCGTGCTCTACGTGCTCCAGGGCATGCGGGGAACCCCGGGGCCGATCACGGACGTGTTCCGCGGAGTCATCCCCTTCATGGTCGTTTACGTCCTGGCCATCGTGATCCTCATGCTCGCGCCCGAGCTGGCCTTGTGGCTCCCCCGGCTTTCACAATAGGATTCGCCCCATGCCCAAGAACACTGAGAGAAACACTGCGCGCCTGCGCAAATACCTGCAGGACATGACCCACCTCGTGTCGGAGCATGGATCCGACGAACCACGCATGCTCGCCGACGGGGAAACGCTGCTCAAGGGGCTGATCGCCAACGACGACTGGCTGCCCGACGAATTCGCGCTGCCCTCGACCGAGTCCTACCGGCAATACCTGCTGCACTGCGACCCGCTGGAGCGTTTCAGCGTGGTGAGTTTCGTCTGGGGCCCGGGCCAGAAGACCCCGGTCCACGACCACACCGTTTGGGGGCTGGTGGGCGTGATGCGCGGCGCAGAGTTGTGCGAGGAGTTCAACGGCGTCACGGTGGGCCAGCCTTTCCATGCAAGCGGCACGCATCGCATCGAGCCGGGAGAAGTCGATCGTGTATCGCCCACGATAGGCGACATCCACGTGGTGTCCAACGCCTACGCCGACCGCGCGTCGATCAGCATCCACGTGTACGGCGCGAATATCGGCGCGGTGCGCCGGCATGTCTTCGATCCGGCCAGCGGCAAGCCGCGCGAATTCATCTCCGGCTATCACAACACCGTGATGCCGAACCTGTGGGACCGCTCGCAGGAGAGTCGTTGACACCTCCAGCGCCGGCCCGGCGCCTCGCCGAAGAGCGGCCGCAGGTCGACGGCCGCCTGGGCTTGCGTTTCGACAACACCTACTCGCGCCTGCCGCCCGGGTTTTTCACCCGCTTGCAGCCCACGCCGCTGCCCGATCCTTACCTCGTGGCGTTCAACCCCTCGGCGGCCGAACTGGTCGGGCTCGATCCGGCCTGCGCGCACACGCAGGAGTTCGTCGAAACCTTCAGCGGAAACCGGATAGCGCAAGGCGCGGAGCCGCTCTCGGCGATCTACGCGGGGCACCAGTTCGGCGTCTTAGTCCAGCAACTGGGCGATGGCCGCGCCATCCTGCTGGGCGAGGCCGTCGGCCCGGACGAGCGCCGCTGGGACCTCCAGGTCAAGGGCGCGGGCCGCACGCCCTATTCCCGCATGGGCGACGGCCGCGCGGTGCTGCGCTCCACGATCCGCGAGTATCTCTGCTCCGAGGCGATGCACGGCCTTGGCATTCCGACCACGCGCGCACTTGCGATCACCGGCAGTGATGCGCCCGTGTACCGCGAGACCACCGAGACCTCGGCGGTGCTCACGCGCATGGCCCCGTGCCATGTGCGATTCGGTTCGTTCGAAGTCTTCTATCACCGCAAGCAGTACGACCAGGTGCGCATCCTGGCCGACTACGTCCTGCGCGAACACTTCCCCGAGTTGCTCGCAGCCGAGAAACCTTACCTCGCGCTGCTCGCCGAGGTGATCCATCGCACGGCCGAACTGGTCGCGCGCTGGCAGGCAGTGGGCTTTTGCCACGGCGTCATGAACACCGACAACATGTCGATCCTCGGCCTCACGATCGATTACGGCCCTTACGGCTTTCTCGACGGGTTCGACTGGAACCATGTGTGCAACCATTCGGACGACGGCGGGCGCTACGCCTACAACAGGCAACCGGGCGTCGCGCACTGGAACCTCTACTGCCTGGGACAGGCGCTGCTTCCGTTGCTGGACATGGAGGAAGCCGAAGCCGCACTGCAGAAATTCGAGGTGTCCTTCGACACGGCTTACGCGACCCTAATGCGCGCGAAACTGGGCTTGCTCACGAGCCATGACGAAGATCCGAAGCTGCTCGAGGATCTCCTCGGGCTCATGCACTCCAGCCGCACCGACTACACGATCTTTTTTCGCAGCCTGGCGGGGTTCGACACGGCGATCAGCGCACACAACGAAAAGCTGCGCGACCAGTTCGTCGAGCGCGAAGGGTTCGATGCGTGGGCGGCGCGCTATCGCGAAAGGCTCGGGCGCGAGAACTCGGTTGCGGCCGAGCGCCGCGAACGCATGAACCTTGTAAACCCGGCCTATGTGCTGCGCAACTGGATGGCCGAGGAGGCGATCGCGCGGGCGCGCGACGACCGGGATTTCTCGTTCATCGAACAGTTGCGCCGGCTCCTCGCGGACCCCTACAGCGAACAGGCCGGGATGGAGCGCTTCGCGGCTTACCCGCCGGAATGGGCGGGGACGATCTCGGTCAGCTGCTCTTCCTGAACCCGCACGGCGCAGGGATCACTTCGCGCCGCGCGACCTCAACAGTTCCTCGATCGGCCGGTTTTTGGCTGCGTTGGCAAGCGCAAGCGGTGTGGCCCCGCTTGCGCTCACTGCATTGAGGTCGGCGCGTTTGTCGATCAGGCGCGCGGCCACCTCGCGGCGGGAATAGAGCGCCGCCGTATGCAGCGGTGTGGTGCCGTTGCGCGTGCGGCTGTTGACGTCGGCGCCGCGCGCGAGCAGCAGCTCGACGATCTCCATGCGCCCTTTCATGACGGCGTAATGCAGCGCAGAGGCGCCGGAGCCCGGGTCCTTCGACTCGATGTCGGCGCCCTGGTCGAGCATGCTGCGGGCGACATCGACATCGCCCCGCACGACGGCCTCATGGAGCGAACGCGACTGGGTAAGCGCCGTGGGCGTTGGCGCAGTCACGGGCGCCGGTTGGGCCGGGGGCTTCTCGGCAACCACGGGCGCCACAGGTGCAGACGGTGCGGGTGCCGCCGCCGGTAGACCGGAGGCCTCCGAGCCGCCGAAAAGCCTGTTGAACAGGCCGCGCGCCCCGTCGATCAACTGCTCATGCAACAGGGGCTCCTGAGGCTGAGCGTGAAGCGTTGTGATCCCCGGAACCATCGCCGCGAACGACGCCGCAATCACAACTGCGATCCGTGACTTGATCTTCATGCGCCCTCCTGACCTGAAGCATAGCGCCAATTCGCCGTGGGCGATGCGCCACGCCCGGTTCCGGCCGATAATGCCAGCCTTGGCGCAGAACCGGAATTGTCCGGCGCGCGCGAAAGGAGGCCCAATTGAAACCCGGCAAGACCGATGCGGAATGGAAAGCCGAACTCACCCCGACCCAGTACCGGGTGACGCGCAAGCACGATACCGAACCGCCTTTTAGCGGCGAATACAACGACAACCATGAAAGCGGCGTGTACCGCTGCGTATGTTGCGGCGCCGAAGTGTTCTCGTCGGAGCACAAGTTCGATTCCGGCACCGGCTGGCCTAGCTACTGGCAGCCCTCCCGGCCGGAAAACGTCGCCACCCAGGAAGACAACAGCTTTTTTTCGCGCCGCGTCGAGGTGCATTGCGCTTCCTGCGAGGCCCATTTCGGGCATGTTTTCGAGGACGGGCCCAAGCCCACGGGCCTGCGCTACTGCATCAATTCGGCTTCCCTGCGGTTCGAGAAGAAATAGGCGCCCCCCCCCTTGCCCCCGGGGCCCGCGGCCCCGGATGGTAAAATGTCCGGCAGATGAAATTCCTTTTCGACCTTTTCCCGGTCATCCTCTTTTTCGCCGCTTTCAAGTTCGCCGGCATCTATGTCGCGACGGCGGTGGCCATGGCCGCCACGGTCGCGCAGATCGCCTGGGTCTGGTTTCGCCACCGCAAGGTCGAGCCGATGCTGTGGGTCAGCTTCGCGGTCATCGTGGTGTTCGGCACCGCGACCCTGCTGCTGCAGGACGAGATGTTCATCAAATGGAAACCTACGGTGCTCTATTGGCTTTTCGGCGCCGCGCTCATGGTCGCCCAGTTCGCCTTCCGCAAGAACCTGATCCGCGCAATGATGGGCAAGCAGCTCCAGTTGCCTGATCCCGCATGGGAGCGCCTGCTCTGGAGCTGGGTCGGATTCTTCACGTTCATGGGAGTGGCCAACCTGTACGTCGCGTTCAATTTTTCCACCGACCTGTGGGTCAACTTCAAGCTGTTCGGCGGCATGGGCCTCATGTTCGTGTTCGTGATCGGCCAGGCGTTCTACCTTGCCCGGTTCGCAACCGACGAGGCTGCCGTGGAGGAAGCCCCCGGAGGGAAGAAGCCGTGAACCCGGCCCTGAACCTCGAGCCGGTCCTGCGCGAACGGCTCGGCACGCTCGGTCCCGAATCGCTGGAAATCACCGACGACAGCGCCGCGCACGCCGGGCACGCCGGTGCCGCGCCGGGCGGCAACACGCACTGGAGCGTGGCCATCGTGTCGCATGCGTTCGAGGGCAAGACGACGCTCGCGCGCCACCGCCTGGTGTATGCCGCGCTCGGCGACCTCATGAACAACCCGATCCATGCGCTGCAGATCAAAGCGCGCTCCCCGGCCGAGGCCCGGGCCGCCAGACAAACTCAACCCTGAAAGAGGAAGCAGATGAACACCCGACCGACCAACTACTTGCGCGTCGCCGCGCTGGCATTGGCAATGGTCGCGGCCTTGCCGGTTGCGGCGCAGGCACCTGCCAAGCCGGCGCCGCCCGTGCCGGCGGCGCTCGCGGCGGCGGCCTCCGGGCCGATTGCCACCGTCAACGGGGTCGCGATCCCGCCGCAACGCGCCGAACTGCTGGTGCGTCAGACGCTCCAGCAAGGCCAGCAGGACGGCCCGCAGTTGCGGGCGGCCGTACGCGAGGAACTGATCAATCGCGAGATCGTCGCCCAAGAGGCTGCGAAGAGTGGGATCGGGAAGCGGCCCGATTTCCTGAGCGATCTGGAAATCGTGCGCCAGCAACTGCTCGTCGATGCCTACCTGCGCGAATATGCGCGCGCCAACCCGCTCACCGACGCGGAGATCCAGAAGGAATACGACCGCATCAAGGCTGAACGGGGCGACCGGGAATACAAGGCCCGCCATATCCTGGTCGGCACCGAAGATGAAGCCAAGAGTGTCGTTGCGGACCTGAAAAAAGGCGCCAAGTTCGACGATCTCGCGCGCAAGCTTTCCAAGGACGACGGAACCAAGGCCAAGGGCGGCGATCTCGATTGGCAGACGCCCGCCACGTTCGACAAGGACTTCGCAAACGGCCTGGTCAAGTTGACCAAAGGCAAGTACACCGAAACTGCGGTCAAGACCCGGTTCGGCTTTCACATCATCCAGCTCGACGATTCGCGCAGCGCGCAGATTCCGCCGCTGGCGGAAGTGAAGAACAACCTTGTGCGCGGAATGCAGCAGATGAAAATCTCAAAGCATGTGGAGGAATTGCGCACCAAGGCCAGGGTAGAGTAAGCCAATCGCTGGAGGTCAGCCATGAACCCCGAGAAGATCAAGGTCCGCATCACCGACACCGGCAAGACGATGGACGTCGTCGTGCTCAACAAGCGGGTGGAATTCATCGAGGTCGTGCTCGGCGAAGGCATCCACAACGTCAAGTGCAGTCTCACGCCGACGCGCAATGGCCTTGCCTATGCGGGCTCGGCCATGGGGCGCGAGATCGTCTACGAGCGCAGCCGGGAGCAGGTCAAGGCGGAGATCGAACTGTTCAACCCCGCGGTCCCGAAGGGCCGACCCCGCTAGAGGCCTGTCCCGTAGCCGACCGCGTTGTACGGCGGGCGTGACTACTTCTTCGCCGGCGCCTCGGCCTTGGAAGACTCGGGCTTGGGCGGCTCGGCCGACGGAATCTTGCAACCGGTGAAACTCAGCGTCGGGGCATCGACCAGGCTCACCTCCTCGCTGCCAACCGTCAGCACCGCCTTCCCGTTGCCAAAGCGCCCGGCTTCCCCTGCCACCCGGTCGAGCCGGAACTCGCGCTCGGGCAGAATCACCCAGGCCGAGGCGCCGTTTTCGAGCATTCGCACATAAAAACGCTTGCCGCCCGCGCACTGGTAGGCCGTCGAATTGACCGGCACTCGCGAACGCTCGATGTTCTTCTCGCCCATGAAGGGGAGCGACGGCATTGCGACGCCCCCGCAACCGGCGGCAAGGAGGGAAAAGGTGGCAAGCACCAGCACGGCGGAAAATGGCGATCTGGGTTTCATGGTGTCCTAGTTTAGGCCGGCCAGCACCCGGAGGTGGCGGACCGCGCTGCGGCCGAGCGCCGAGAGATCGTACCCGCCTTCGAGCATCGACACGATCTTTCCGTGGCTGTGGCGGTCGGTTGCACGCTTGACCTCTTCGGTGACCCAAGCGTAATCGGCATCCTGCAAAGCGAGCATGGCCATGTCGTCATCCGCATGCGCATCGAACCCGGCCGAGAAGATCACCAGTTGCGGCGCGAATTCGTGGAGCACCGGGAGCCAGTAGCGCGTGACCGCCTCGCGGAACGCCTGGCTGCCGGCGCCGGCGGGAAGCGGAACGTTGACCATGTTGTCCGCGCCCGGCTCGGTCCCGCTGTACGGATAGAAAGGATGCTGGAAGGTGGACGCCATCAGCACGTGCGGGTCGCCAGCGAAGATGTCTTCGGTCCCGTTGCCGTGGTGCACGTCGAAATCGATGATCGCCACGCGTTCGATGCCGTGCGCATGGACGGCATGGCGCGCGGCGATCGCCACGTTGTTGAAGATGCAGAACCCCATCGGCCGCGTCCGGGTCGCGTGGTGGCCCGGCGGGCGCACGCTGCAAAACGCATTCTCGACCTCGCCTTTCATGACCAGATCGGTGGCGAGGACGCCGGCCCCGGCGGCGTGCAACGCGGCGTTGAGGCTGTGCGGATTCATCGCGGTATCCGGGTCGAGATGCACAGTACCGGATCGCGGCGACGCATCCCGGATTGCGCGCACGTACTCCGCAGGGTGCACTCGAGCGATTTGGTCGTCGGTGGCGAGGGGCGCTTCGTATCTCGCCAGGTACTGCGCGATCCCCGAAGAAATCGCCTGGTCTTCGATGGCCGCAAGGCGCGCCGGGCATTCCGGATGGTGGGCACCCATATCGTGCTTCGCGCATTCGCCGTGGGTGATGAAGGCGGTGGTCATGTTTCCGGGGCGGACCATTCGTGAAATTGTTTGCGAATCATAGCGTAATCCCCGCGCCCGACCGGCGCTCGGCTAGCCGCTGCGGTGCCGCAACCCGTACAATCCGGGCCATGCTGCTCAAACCGAAATTCCAGACGGCTTCGCCCCTGCGCGGCGTGATCGAAACCGCCGGCCAGATCATTCTCGGCAAGGAGGCGCAGATCCGCCTCGCCCTTGCCTGTGTGCTCGCTCGCGGCCACCTGCTGATCGAAGACCTCCCGGGCGTGGGCAAGACGACGCTCGCCCAGGTGCTGGCGCGCACTCTGGGCCTTGACTTCCACCGCATCCAGTTCACCAGCGACATGCTCCCCGCGGACATCCTGGGCGTCTCGGTCTACGATCGCGACAGCGGCGCCTTCAAGTTCCATCCCGGGCCGATTTTCGCGCAAGTGATTCTCGCCGACGAAGTCAACCGCGCCACGCCTAAGACGCAAAGCGCCCTGCTCGAAGCGATGGAAGAGCACCAGGTGACCGCCGAAGGCGAGACCCGGCCGCTGCCCGTGCCGTTCTTCGTGATTGCGACCCAGAACCCTTCCGAGCAGGTCGGGACGTTCCCGCTGCCGGAATCGCAACTCGACCGTTTCCTGATGCGCATCGAGCTCGGCTACCCGGGCCGCGATGCGGAGCGCGCGTTGCTCGCCGGGGCCGACCGGCGCGACATGCTTGCGGCGCTCGGGCCCTGCCTCACGCCTGCCCAACTGGTGGGGCTGCAGGCCGAAGCCGGCCGGGTCCACGTGGCCCCGGCGCTTCTAGATTACGTGCAGGCGATCGTCGAGCACACCCGCCGCTCGGCCGATTATGTTTCGGGCCTCTCGCCGCGCGCGGCCCTTGGGTTGGTCCATTCGGCGCGTGCATCGGCGTATATCGAAGGCCGCGACAAGGTGATTCCCGAAGACGTGCAGGCCGTGCTGCCCGGCGTCGCCGCGCACCGCCTGCGCCCGGCGCACGACACCAGCCGCCGGGTGGACGTCGGCGCGCAGTTGCTCGCGGCCGTTCCCATCCCCTGATCCAGGCTTTGCAGCCCAGGAGCTTCGCCCGGGCTATGCGCGGTGCGAAACGGCGCTACAGGACCAGGCCCACCACCGCGGCGGTCAGGCACGTCGCCAGCGTGCCCCCGACTATGGAGCGCAATCCAAGGTTCACGATTTCCGCGCGCCGCGCCGGGCACATTGTGGCCAGGCCGCCGATCATGATCCCCAGGCTGCCGAGATTCGCAAAGCCGCAAAGCGCGTAGGTCATGAGAAGCCGCGACCTCGGGGAAAGCGCCTCGGGAGGCAAGTTCGAAAGGTCGACATACGCGACCAGTTCATTCACAACTGTTTTGGTGCCGAGCAGCGCGCCCGCGGCCTGCGCCTCGGCCCACGGCACCCCGGCCATCCAGGCCAACGGCGAAAGTATCCAGCCGAGCATGCGCTGCGCCGAGAGCGGAGCACCTGCCACGGGCGGGAGAGCGCCGAGGGCGAGATTGACGAGCGTGACGAGCGCGACCAGCACAATCAGCATCGCGATGATGTTGATGAGCAGCGCTGCACCGTCGAGCGTCCCGCGGGTAAGCGCATCCATGCCGCCCTCGTAAGGCTGCTCGGGCACGACATGCGCGCCGGTCGCCGGCCCCAGGGGTGGCACCATGATCGCCGCAACCACGATGGCCGCAGGGGCCGAGAGGATGGACGCGATCAGGAGATGCGCCACCGCGCCCGGGATGATCTTTCCCAGGACGCTTGCATAGAGGAAGAGCACGGTCCCGGCGATCGAGGCCATGCCGCCCACCATGATCATGAAAAGTTCGCCGCGCGTGACCTTGGCGAGGTAGGGCTTGATGAACAGGGGCGCCTCGACCATTCCGACAAAGACATTCTCGGCAGTCGACAGACCGACCGCCCCGCCGATGCCCATGAGTTTCTCCAGCACCCAGGAAACAGCGCGGACCACCGCCTGCAGGATGCCCCAGTGAAACAGCAGTGCCGTCAGCGCGCTGATGACGAGCACCATCGGCAGCGCGCGAAACGCGAGGATGAAAGTCGAAGCCGGATCGACCACGGCAAAAGGCGGGGGCCCTCCGCCGAGGTACCCGAAAACGAACGCCGTGCCCGCCTGCGTTGCCCTTTCGATGCCGAGCAGGGAATCGTTCAGCGCAAGAAACGCGTCCTTGGCCGCCGGCGAATAAAGGAGCAGGAAGGCCAGTGCGCCCTGCAGCGCAAGGCCGGCGGCGACGATCTTCCAGGGAAAGCGCCCGCGCGCCTCGGAGGCAATCCACGCAATCGCAAGCAAGCCGCAGATGCCCGCGAGGGAGTGCATGCGCTAGGCTGGAAAACTGCTTGCGATGGTTCGCTGGATTGCCTGCACGGCCGCCCGCGGATCCTTTGCGTCCCGGATCGGGCGGCCGACCACGATGTAGTCGGCACCGTTGGCAAAAGCCTGCGCTACATCCACCGTGCGCTTCTGGTCGTCGGCGGTCTTCTGCGCACCCGTTGCTACGGGCCGAATGCCCGGAGTAACGATCGTGAGGCGATCACCGAACGCGGCCTTGATCTGCGGCGCCTCGTGGCCGGAAGAGATCACCCCGTCGCAACCGCACTCGACCGCGCCGCGTGCGCGAGAGAGCACAAGCTGGCCGACTTCGCCCGCCGCGCCCATCTCGGCCAGGTCGCTCTTGTCGAAGCTCGTGAGCACGGTGACCGCGAGAATCTTGACGCCGCTCTTCGCGGACACCGCTGCCTCCATGACCGAGCGATGCCCGTGCACGGTGACGAACGTCGCGCCGCTGCCCTTGAGGTTCGCCACGGCGCGCCTGACCGTCTCGGGAATGTCGTAGAACTTGAGGTCGGCAAAGACTTTCTTGTCGCGCTTCGCCAGCCAGTCGAGCAGCTCGAAGTAGCCGCCGGAGGTGAACAGCTCGAGGCCTATCTTGTAGAACCGCGCGGAATCGCCGAGCGTCTCGACCATCGCGCGGGCCTCGGCCGCAGTCGGCACATCCAGCGCGACGATCAGCCGGTCGCGGCGGTCGATCGCGGAACCGGCGGCGGCGGTGGCGGCTGCACTCATTGCGGTTTCTCCAGGTCGGGGCGCGAGCGCGATTGTACCGGCGTGCGGCCGTCCGACACCGGCCGGTGCATCGAATTCCGGCAGCACCGCGGTGATCGTCGCGCCGATCACCACCACGAGCCAGGAAATGTAGACCCACATGAGGAAGATCGGGATCGCCGCGAAGGCGCCGTAGATTACTGTGTAAGTCGGGAAATACCGCACATACATGGCGAACCCGAGCTTGGCGAACTCGAAGGCCATCGCCGCAATCAGCCCGCCGGTGATCGCGTGCCTGAGCGCCACCTTGCGGTTCGGCAACAGGTAGTACACGAGCGTGAACGCCGCGCAGGTAAACACATACGGGACCAGCCGCAGGACGCCGGCCGCAACCCAGTGCGGCTGCCCGAGCAGGCCGAGCGATTGCCCGACGAACCACGTGGTGATCGACACGCTCGCCCCGACCAGCAGCGGTACGACCGCAATGGCGGCGAAGTAGATCATCACCCGCCGCACGGTGCCGCGGCACTGGGGCACGCGGAACAGTGCGTTGAACGTCTCGTCGACGGTCAGCATCAGGCTGATCGCGGTCACGACGAGGAACGCCAGGCCGATGGCCGTGAGCTGCGTCGCGTTCTCGGCGAACTCGGTCAACTGCGTGCGGATCAGCCGGCGGCCGGTTTCAGGCAGGAAATTGCGGATCACGAATTGCTGCAGCGTCTCGATCCATGCTTCGAAGGCGGGAAACGTCGAGGACACCGAAAGCACCACGGCGAAGAGCGGCACCAGCGCGAGCAGCGTCGTGAAGGTCAGGCCGGCCGCGGCCTGGAAGCAGTTGTCCTCGTCGACACGACGGATGACCGAAGCAAGGAATGCAGGGATGACGCGGCGGATCGGCGGCGGGGAACTCGGCATGGGCCATCCTATAATACGGTTCCCCCGAAAGAGCCTTCTCCCTCGAGTTCGCCCACCAGATGCCTGCGCAGCCTTCCGACATCCTCGTCCTTTACTACACGCAGGGCGGTTCGATCCGGCGCATGGCGGAACACATCGCGGATGGAATCGAACGCGTGCCCGGCGCAAGCGCCCGGCTGCGCACCGTGCCGAAAGTCGCGGCCACCACCACTGTCGCCGAGCCGGCTATTCCCGATGCGGGCGCGCCGTACTGCGAACTGAAGGATCTCGAAGATTGCATCGGCCTGGCGCTCGGCAGCCCGACGCGCTTCGGCAACATGGCCGCGCCGATGAAATTCTTCCTCGACGGAACCTCGCCTCTCTGGGTGTCCGGCGCGCTCGCGGGAAAGCCGGCGAGCGTCTTCACCTCGACCGCGAGCCTGCACGGCGGGCAGGAAACCACGCTCGTCTCGATGATGCTGCCTCTCCTTCACCACGGCATGCTGATTGTCGGCTTGCCCTACACGGAGCCCGAGTTGTTCGCCACCAGGGAAGGCGGCACGCCCTACGGCGCGAGCCATGTGGCCGGTGCGGCCGACGACCGGCCGGTGAGCGATGCGGAGCGCACGCTTTGCATTGCACAGGGTCGCCGCCTGGCGCAAGTCGCGTTGAAACTCGCGCGACCCGCGCCTGCGTGAGCGCAGGTGTGCGCATCGCATGGAACACGGCCATCGCGAGCCTGGTCGCGCTGATCTTCCTGTGCCTCGCGTGGGAATTGTGGCTGGCGCCGATCCGGCCCGGCGGGTCGATGCTCGCGCTGAAGACGTTGCCGCTGCTGATCCCGCTTTTCGGCATATTGCACGGCAAGCGCTACACCTTCCAGTGGTCGAGCATGTTCATCCTCCTGTATTTCACCGAAGGCGTGATGCGGGGATGGGCCGATACCGGGCTTGCGCAACAGCTCGCGCTTGCTGAGACCGCTTTGAGCCTCGTGTACTTCGTCGCGGTCGTCTTCTACTCGCGTATGACGCGCACGCAGAACTGATGCAGCCGGCCGGCGCCGGCACGCGATCCGGCTCTCATAGATGTACCGCTAACGATACATAAACTCACCGGAGAGTTAATATCCACGCGGACTTTTTGGTATAAAAGTCTAAGATTTCGGCCCTCGGCCCAGTCAGATCCCGCGTTGCGGATTGACCTTCTCCGCCTTGCTCTCCAGCTTGTTCAGCGCGCTGATGTAGGCCTTGGCCGAGGCCACGACGATGTCGGTATCCGCCCCGACGCCGTTCACGATCCGGCCGCCCTTGGACAGGCGCACCGTGACCTCGCCCTGGGATTCGGTCCCCGAGGTAACCGCGTTCACCGAGTAAAGCAGCAACTCGGCGCCGCTCTTCGCAACGGTTTCGATCGCCTTGAATGTGGCGTCCACCGGGCCGTCGCCCTCGGCGTCGATCTTGTGCTCCTTGCCCGCCTCGGTGATCACGACCGACGCGTGGGGCCGCTCGCCCATGCCGCTGGCCTGGCTCATGTGGATCAGCTTCCAGTGGTCTTCCGATTCCCGCACCGAAGTGTCCGAGACGAGCGCCTGCAAGTCTTCGTCGAAGATCTCGGACTTCTTGTCGGCGAGATCCTTGAATTTCTGGAACGCCTTGTTGTAGGCGTCCTCCGACTCGAGGTCGATGCCGAGTTCCTTGAGGCGCTGCTTGAACGCGGTGCGCCCCGAGAGTTTGCCGAGCACGATCCGGTTGGTGGTCCATCCGACGTCCTCGGCGGTCATGATTTCGTAGGTCTCGCGCGCCTTGAGCACGCCGTCCTGGTGGATGCCGGAGGCGTGCGCGAATGCGTTGGCCCCGACCACGGCCTTGTTCGGCTGCACGACGAAGCCGGTGATCTGCGAGACGATGCGCGAGGTCGGCACGATCTGCGTAGCGTCGATGCGCGTGTCCAGGCCGAAGAAATCCTTGCGCGTGCGCACCGCCATGACCACTTCCTCGAGCGAAGTGTTGCCGGCGCGCTCACCCAGACCGTTGATCGTGCATTCGATCTGCCGCACGCCGCCGATCATCACCGCAGCGAGCGAATTTGCCACGGCCATGCCGAGGTCGTTGTGGCAATGCACCGACCACACCGCTTTATCCGAATTCGGGATGCGCTCGCGCAAGCTGCGGATGAATTCACCGAACTGCTGGGGCACCGCATAGCCGACCGTGTCCGGAATGTTGATCGTCCCGGCGCCCTCGTCGATCACCGCCTCGAGCACGCGGCAAAGGAAATCCGGGTCCGAGCGGCTGCCGTCCTCGGGCGAGAACTCGATGTCGCCGCAATGGTTGCGCGCAAACCGCACCGACAGCTTCGCCTGCTCGAAGACCTGGTCACGCGTCATGCGCAGCTTCTTTTCCATGTGCAGGTCGCTGGTGGCGAGGAAGACATGGATGCGCGGGGACTTGGCGCCCTTCAGCGCGTCGATGCCGCGCTGCACGTCCTTGTCGTTGGCGCGGCACAGGCCGGCCACGGTCGAGTCCTTGATCATCGCGACCACCGCCTTGACGGCCTCGAAGTCACCGTTGGAGGCGGCCGGGAAGCCGGCTTCGATCACGTCCACTTTCATCCTCTCCAGCGCCCGCGCGATGCGCAGTTTCTCCTCGCGCGTCATCGAGGCGCCGGGGCTCTGCTCGCCGTCGCGCATGGTGGTGTCGAAGATGATCAAGTGGTCCGGTTTCATGTCTGTCTCCTGGTTGCTCGCGAAATGGATGAACGTGTGCCTTTTTCTCCTGGCCTTGCGGCCGGGAGGCGGGGGTCCTGCCAAATTGGGGGGGTTAGAGTGTGCGCGCGGGGCGCAGCAGACGTACAAGCAGCAGCCCAGCCAGCGACAGGGGCGCCGGGCTGAGTTCGGTCGAACGAAGGAGGTTCGAAGGCTGCATATGCGGGAAATATAGCCGGGTTCCCGGCGTCATGCAACCGGGGTGCGTCACGCCGGGCGGCGTTTGCGCATTTTGCGGTAGACCCAGAACACGTAACCGGACAACGAGTAGGCGACGAACATCAGGAAAAGCACCATCGCCGGACGGGCCGCGACCAGCGTAATACCGCCGATCACAAGCGGCACGACCCAGAACGGGACCCGCTTCATCAGGTTGAAATCCTTGAAGCTGTAGAACGGGATCGTGACCACCATGGTGATGCCTGCAAAGAGCGTGGTGACGAAGGCGATGTAGCGGATCCAGTCGACTCGATCGATGCCGAAATCGCCCGCCACCCAGATGAAACCCGCGACCAGCGCGGCCGCTGCCGGGCTCGGCAGGCCCTGAAAGAACCGCTTGTCGACCACCTGCAGGTTGGTATTGAAGCGCGCCAGACGCACGGCCGCAGCGGCGCAGTACACGAAGGCCGGGATCCAGCCCGCGTTGCCGAGGTCCTTGAGCGCCCAGACGTACATCACAAGCGCCGGCGCAGCGCCGAACGAGACCATGTCGGACAGGCTGTCGTAGTCGGCGCCGAACTCGCTCTGGGTGCCCGTCATGCGAGCGACGCGCCCGTCGAGCCCGTCGAGCACCATGGCCACGAAGATCGCCACGGCGGCCTGCTCAAATCGCGCGTTCACTGCCTGCACGATCGCGTAGAAGCCTGCGAAGAGCGCCGCCGTAGTGACCAGGTTCGGCAACAGGTAGATGCTGCGGCGGCGAAGCGGGATGCGCTGCACGACCGTGCCGACATCGACCTCGGAACCCGGTTTCGGGAGGTCAGCCATGCGGGGCCAACTTCGCGAGCACGGTCTCGGAAGCGAACACGATGTCCCCGATCGACGCCTTGGGTTCGGCATCGAGGGGAAGGTAGAGGTCCACGCGCGAGCCGAAACGGATGAACCCGTAGCGCTGGCCGCGCGCGAGCTTCGCATTCGCCCCGACGTAACACAGGATGCGCCGCGCGATGAGCCCCGCCACTTGTACGCAGGTGATCTCGCGGCCCGTGGTGGTGGTCATCAGGAGTGCGTTGCGCTCATTCTCGAGCGAAGCCTTGTCGAGTGCCGCGTTGAAGAACGAGCCGTGGTGGTACACCACCTGGCTGACCGTGCCGTCGACCGGAGAGCGGTTCGAATGGACGTTGAACACATTCATGAACACGCTGATCTTGAGCGCCTCGCAGTTACGGTACGGGTCGGTCGCCTTGCCGACGACGACGACACGCCCGTCGGCGGGCGAGACGACCGCGAGCGGGTCGGACGGGACTTCGCGAGGCGGATCCCTGAAGAACTGCAGCACGAACAGGGCGATCAGCCACAGGGGCAGCGACCAACCCCAGCCTGCAAATACACCGACCGCAGCCGAAACCGCGACTGCGATCGCGAGGAACGGCCAGCCTTCCTTCGCGATCAGCGGGTGCGGGTAGTTGGCTGCCAAGCCGGTTCTCCTTCAGGCACGCCGCGCGCGCGGTGGCCTAGTTCTTCGACTTGTCGACGAGCTTGTTCTTCTTGATCCACGGCATCATGTCGCGCAACTTGGCGCCGACCGTCTCGATCGGATGCTGCGCGGTGATGCGGCGGCGACTGAGCAACGTCGGCGCGCCGGCGCGGTTCTCGAGGATGAAGTTCTTGGCGTACTCGCCGGTCTGGATGTCCTTGAGGATGTCCCTCATGACCTTGCGCGTCTCGTCAGTGATCACGCGCGGGCCGCTCACGTACTCGCCGTACTCGGCGTTGTTCGAGATCGAGTAGTTCATCGTGCCGATACCGCCTTCGTACATCAGGTCGACGATGAGCTTCAACTCGTGCAGGCACTCGAAGTACGCCATCTCCGGCGCATAGCCCGCCTCGACCAGGGTGTCGAAGCCGGCCTTGACCAGCTCGACGCAGCCGCCGCACAGGACGGTCTGCTCGCCGAACAGGTCGGTCTCGGTCTCTTCCTTGAAGTCCGTCTCGATGATGCCGGCCTTGCCGCCGCCGATCGCGGAGGCATACGAGAGCGCCATGTCGCGCGCCTTGCGCGAGGGATTCTGGTGAACCGCGATCAACATCGGCACGCCGCCGCCGCCCGCGTAGGTCGAACGCACGGTGTGGCCGGGGGCCTTGGGCGCAACCATCCAGACATCCAGGTCTGCGCGCGGCGAGACCTGCCCGTAATGCACGTTGAAGCCGTGGGCGAACGCGATCGCGGCGCCCTTCTTGATGTTCGGCTCGACTTCGGAGTTGTAGGTCGCGGCGATATGCTCGTCGGGCATCAGCATCATGACGATGTCGGCGCCTTTGACTGCATCGGCGACTTCCGCGACTTTGAGGCCGGCTTTCTTTGCCTTGTCCCACGACGCACCGCCCTTGCGCAGGCCGACCGTCACCTTCACTCCCGATTCATGCAGGTTGAGCGAATGCGCATGGCCCTGCGAGCCGTACCCGACGATCGTGACTTTCTTGCCCTTGATGAGCGAAAGGTCGGCGTCCTTGTCGTAATACACTTTCATGGTTTCCCCCTATTCCTCGTGTAATGGATGGTGAAAATCGTTAATTGGGGCCAGGCTCAATTATTCCCACCGGCTTTCTCGTTAAGACGGTGCGTGCGAATAATTGAGCCTGGCCCCAATTAACTAAGCGCGCAGGATCCGGTTGCCGCGCCCGATGCCGGAAGCGCCGGTGCGCACTGTTTCGATGATCGCGCCGGAATCGAGTGCATGGATGAATGCATCGAGCTTCTGGCCCGCGCCGGTGAGCTCGATCGTGTAGGTGTTGTCCGAAACGTCGATGATGCGCCCGCGAAAGATGTCGGCCATGCGCTTCATGTCCTCCCTTTCCTTGGCGCCGGCGCGCACCTTGATCAGCATGAGCTCGCGCTCGATGTGCTCGGCTTGCGACAGGTCGACGACCTTGACGACCTCGACCAGCTTGTTCAGCTGCTTGGTGATCTGCTCGATCACCTCTTCGGAGCCCGTGGTCACGATGGTCATTCGCGACATCGACGCGTCTTCGGTCGGCGCGACGGTGAGCGATTCGATGTTGTAGGCGCGGGCCGAGAACAGGCCCGAGACCCGCGAAAGGGCCCCGGCCTCGTTCTCGAGGAGGACTGAGATGATGTGGCGCATGGG
Source organism: Betaproteobacteria bacterium (assembly GCA_947482825.1). GTDB lineage: Bacteria > Pseudomonadota > Gammaproteobacteria > Burkholderiales > SG8-39 > SZAS-79. Next base: position 24,978 of record CANKMT010000054.1, read on the forward strand.
TTCTACTTCCGCGGCAACAGGGCCGCTCAGAGGTCTTCGGAGAGAATCATCTCCGAAATGCCCTTGCCGCCGGGGATCATCGGGAAGACGTTTTCGGTCGGATCGGTGAGGAAGTCCATGAACACCAGCTCGTTTTTCCGCTTGAAAGCATCGCGCAGCGCGGGTTCGACGTCTTCGGGCTTCGTGATCTGCACGCCGCGGTGCCCATAGCCTTCGGCCAGCTTGACGAAGTCGGGCAGCGCGTCCATGTACGACTCGGAGTAGCGGTTGCCATGGAAGAACTCCTGCCACTGGCGCACCATGCCCATGTACTTGTTGTTGAGGCTGACGATCTTGATCGGCAGGCGATACTGCTTGCAGGTGGAGAGCTCCTGCAGGCACATCTGGATCGAGGATTCGCCGGTCACGCATGCCACGGTGGCGCCGGGGTTGGCCATCTGCGCGCCCATCGCGGCGGGCAGGCCGAAGCCCATCGTCCCGAGTCCGCCTGAGTTGATCCAGCGGCGCGGCTTGTCGAACTTGTAGAACTGCGCGGCCCACATCTGGTGCTGGCCGACGTCCGAAGTGACGAAGGCGTCGCCCCCGGTCACCTCGTAGAGCTTCTCGACCACGAACTGCGGCTTGATGATCTTGGACGCATGGTCGTACTTGAGGCAATCCTTGCCGCGCCATTCCTCGATCGTCTTCCACCAGGCCTTGAGCTTGGCTGCATCCGGCTTCTGCCCGCCGGCGCGGATCAGGCGCAGGAACTCATCGAGCACCTCGGACACGTTGCCGACGATCGGCACGTCGACTTTCACGCGCTTGGAGATCGACGACGGGTCGATGTCGATGTGGATGATCTTGCGCGGGTTCTGCCCGAAGTGCTCCGGGTTGCCGATCACGCGGTCGTCGAACCGCGCCCCGATGGCGAGCAACACATCGCAGTTTTGCATCGCCATGTTGGCTTCATACGTGCCGTGCATGCCCAGCATGCCGAGGAACTGCTTGTCGGTGCCCGGGTAGCCGCCCAGGCCCATGAGCGTGTTGGTCACCGGGTGGCCGGTGAGCCTGACCAGGTCGGTGAGCTGCTGCGCGGCATTCGCCAGGATCACGCCGCCGCCCGCGTAGATCATCGGCCGCTCGGCTTCCATGAGGAGCTGCACGGCCTTCTTGATCTGGCCGCCGTGCCCCTTGACCACAGGATTGTAAGACCGCATCGAGACTGACTCCGGATACAGGAACTCGGTCGGCATCGTCGTGATGTCCTTGGGGATGTCGACGAGCACCGGCCCGGGGCGCCCGGTCGTGGCGAGGTAGAACGCTTTCTTGATCGTCGGCGCGAGGTCCGCAACGTCCTTGACGAGGAAGTTGTGCTTCACGCAGGGACGCGTGATCCCCACCGTGTCCACTTCCTGGAACGCATCCAGCCCGATGGCGTGCGTCGGCACCTGGCCGACCAGGATCACCATGGGGATCGAATCCATGTAGGCAGTCGCAATGCCGGTGACCGCATTGGTCAGTCCCGGCCCGGAGGTGACAAGGCAAACGCCGACCTTGTCGCTAGCGCGCGAGTAACCGTCGGCGGCATGCGCGGCACCCTGCTCATGCCGCACCAGCACATGCTTCACCTTGTCCTGCTTGAAGAGCTCGTCGTAGATGTAGAGCACCGCCCCGCCTGGGTAGCCGAAAACATACTCGACCCCCTCTTCCTGCAGGCAGCGAACGACGATCTCTGCGCCGGTGAGCTCCACGCCTTTGATTCTGTCCATAGGGCCTTGGAGAGTTACGGAAAACCTCGAACCTTAACGGGATGCTGCGATGCGGTCAAGGCGTTCGCCCCAACGCTCGCCGAGGCCACGCCGCATTTGGTAACATCGCCGCGAGCCCGTGGAAAAGACCCGCGCGACCGGGCACATATAGGGAGTCCCCCCTGGCCTCACCCAGCGAACTGTCGGCTTTCCTCGCCGGCGCCGAGCGCCGCGCGTTCAAGCAGGCGGTATTCGCGGTTCGCAACGAGGAAACGGCGCTCGACATCGTGCAGGACGCGATGCTCAAGCTCGCCGAAAAGTACGGCGACAAGCCTGCCGCCGAGTTTCCCATGCTTTTCCAGCGCATCCTTCAGAACACGATCCGCGACCACTACCGGCGCCAGAAGGTGCGTTCGCTCTGGGGCACCCTGCTTGGCGCACTGGGTACTGGGCGCGATGGCGCCGACGACGATTTCGATCCGCTCGAAACTTTGCGGGTGGATCCGAGGTCTGAGCACGAGGAACCCCCGGCCGAGCGCCTGGAGCGCAAACAACTGATTGAAATCATTGAGCAAGAAGTATCAAAGCTGCCCGCGCGTCAACGCGAGGCGTTCCTGATGCGTTACTGGGAGGAACTGGACGTCGCGGATACCGCCAAATTGATGGGTTGCTCGGAAGGAAGCGTGAAGACGCACTGTTCCCGGGCAACGCATGCATTGGCGGCGGCCTTGCGCAAAAAAGGCATAACCCTATGACGTTATTGAGAATTCTGGTGCAATCATGAATGAACTGCAATTCGGGAACAAGATCAGGCAGGTCCTCAACGAGGGCACCCGGCTGGAAGAGAAGACGCTGGCCCGCCTGCGGGAGGCGCGCGAAAACGCGCTCCAGCACCAACTCGTGGCAAAGCCCGTGCCGGGCATGGCTTGGGCGGAGGGCTTCGCCGGGCGTTTCGGCGGATATGCGGGTATGTCCTTGCGGCTGGTGCTGCCAATGGTCGTGCTGGTCGGCGGTCTGCTTGCAATCAGCGGGTGGCAACAGAACATGCGCGTCGCCGAAGTCGAGGAAATAGACGCTCTGCTGCTCGCCGGCGAACTCCCGCTCGACGCCTATCTCGACAAGGGATTCGAGGCGTGGCTGAAGAAGCGCTCGCCCCTCTGAAACCCTCCCGGCTTTCGAGGCGGGCCGGTCTCGGCAGCCGGATTTCGGCCGCGCTGTTGGCTCTGTTCCTTTCGTTCGCCGTGCTCGCGGCGCCGCCCAAGAAGAACCCGTCCTGGTCGGACCTCACGGCCGAACAGCAGCAGATCCTGCGGCCCCTTGCCGGCGAATGGGGCTCGCTCGACGCAGCCCGGCGCACCAAGTGGATCGGCATCGCAAAACGTTACCCGGGCATGACCGGCGCCGAGCAAAACCGCGTTCAGGCACGCATGGCCGAATGGGTCAAGCTCACGCCCGACGAGCGGCGCAACGCGCGCGAGCAATATCGCAAGATCGGCAAACTGCCGCCGGGCAAACGCGAGGTCGTCTCCCAGCATTGGGAGGAATACCAGCAGCTGCCCGAGTCGGTGAAGAAAGGACTCGCCGTGGAGTCCAAGAAAAAGAAGACGGAACGCATCGAACCGCGCAGCCGATCCAAGACCGCGCAAGCCAAGCCCCCTCCTCCCGCCGCCGTCGAGCCCGAGGGGCCTGAGCCAGCGGTCTCCACGCTCACCCCCCCTTCCACGAACTGACCCGGCAGGTGACCGCCCAAGGGCTCGAAGGACCGGACCAAGCCGTTCCCGGAATCCTGCGCAGGATCTTCAGCATGGCCTACGAAGGGGTCCTGCTGTTCGCCGTTGCCTTCGTCGCGACGTGGCTGTTCCAGTTCGCCGCCGGCGGTGCGGTCGTCGAGGGCTGGCAACGCACCGCGTTGCAGGTCTATCTGGTTGCGGTCTTCGCGGCTTACTTCCTGTGGTGCTGGCTGCGCGGCGGCCAGACGCTGGCAATGAAGACCTGGGGCATCCGCCTTGTCGCCCCCGGAAGGAACCGCGTTCCCGCGCGCGTTGCTCTCGCAAGGTTGGCCTTCGCGGGCTTTTTCATCGGAGCGTTCGGCGTAGCGGTGGTCGGCGCGTTCGTGCACCACAACCCGTGGCTGGCTTTCGTCACGCTCGCAGTTTCGGGCATCGGCCTGGGCTGGGCGCTCTTCGACCGGGACCGCCAGTTCCTGCACGACCGCCTCGCCGGCACTCGCCTGGTGCTGGTCGAAAAAAACATTTCCCTCTAACGCCTTTCCACCCACCACATCATCAGCATGGCCGCACCGAGGAACGCACAGCTGGGCGCGACTGCCGATGCGAACGGGGGCCAGTTCTGCAACAGGCCGATGTGCGAAAAGAGGCTGTTAAGCATGTGGAACGCAATGCCGAGCATGATGCCGAGGAACACCTTGATCCCCACAAGGCCGGCGCGCGCATGCATGTACGCAAAAGGCAGCGCGAGCGCCATCATCACCAGCGTCGCGATCGGGTAGACGAGCTTTTTCCACATCGCGATCTCATAACGCTCGGTCTTTTGCTTGTTGCCCGCGAGGTGCTCGGTGTACTTGTACAGCCGCAGCGCGGACATCCGCTCCGGCGCCACGATCAGAACATTGAGCAGGTCGGGCGTGAGCGCAGTGCGCCAGTCGAATTCCGCGAACTTCTCCACTCGCGGTCCGTCGTCCGTGAGCTTCGTTTGGGCGACCCCGAAAAGTCTCCAGATCCCTTCGCCGCGGTATTCCCCCCGCTCGGCGGCAAGTGCGCGAACCAGCCTGTATTGCGCGTCGAACTCGTAGATGCGCACCCCGTTGAGAGCGTTGTCCCGGCGCGCCTCGCGGATGTTGATGAAGGAACGCTCGTCCTTGAACCAAAGGCCGGACTTCAGTTCCTGTCCGATCAGCGAGCTCTTTGCGCGCAGCTTGAGCGTTTGAGCGGCCTGCTCCGCGACCGGCGCAGCCCACTCGCCGAGGACGAAGGTGGCCGCGACGAACGCGAGGCCGATCTTGACCAGCGTACGGCCGGCGTCGTACGGCGAAAACCCAGAGGCACGCATCACCGTGTATTCGGAATTGCTGGCGAGGTGGGAAAGGACGTACAACGTACCGATCAGCACCACCACCGGGAACAGCTCGTACGCATGCGCCGGCACGGAGAGCGCTACGAAAGTCAGGATCTCGCGAAGGTGGTAGTCGCCGACGCCGAGGTCGCCCAGCTCGTTCACGAGGTCGAAGAACGCGAACAGCGCGAGAAACCCCGCGAGCACGAAAGCGGTCGCTGCGTAGATCTGCCTGGCCAGGTACCGCTCGATCGTCTTGGCGGCCACGGTGTCAGCGCCTCAGCCTGAACAGGCCCAGGCGCCGCGCAAAAAGGAATACCAGCGTGGCGAGCATGATCCCGTGAACGAGGAACATTCCAACCGCGAAAGACATCTGCCCCTGGGCCACCCGTGCCTGGCTGAGCGAGAGCAGGTTCGAATACACCATGTAGGTCAACAGAGCGAACAGGAGGTTCGCCGATCGCCCGGCGCGCGGATTCACAAAGCTCATCGGGATCGCCAGGAAAGCGAGGATCAGCGCCGACACCGGCACGCCCAGGCGCCACACGAGTTCGCCCAGGTTCGAATTGGTCGGCGTTTCGATGAGCGCCAGAGTAGAGCGGCTTTTCTGCGTCTCCACGGGCTCGATGCCTTCCTTGGCATCGATGCGCGTTTCGTACCTTTCGAATTCCATGACCTTGAACTCCGCCTCGCCCGGATTGCCTTCGTAGCGGCGGCCATTGAGGAGGACGAGAAAGCGATCGCCATTGGGCGCGGTCTCCACGTAGCCCTTGTTGCTCATCATGATCCCGGTCTTCCTGTGCTGGACGGAGTTCACGAACACGTTCTGCACCGTCAGCGTGTCACCCGAGACCGATTCGACGAAGAAGACCCTGTCTTTCGCACTCGATTCGCCGAACACGCCCGGGCTGACGCGCGAGATATCGTCGCGCTTTTCGACGCCGACGCGGAATTCCTCGCTCTTTTGCGCCGCCCACGGCGAGATGAACATCGACAGCGCCGCAATCACGCCGACCAGCGGGCCCGCGAACATGAACACCGGCTTCATCCAGGCAGCGACCGACAGGCCCGAGTTGAACCAGATCACCATCTCGGAATCGCGATAGCTGCGCGTGAGCGTCAGCAGGATCGTAATGAAGACCGTGAGAGACAGCAGGATCGGCAGCGCGTTGACCGTAAAAAAGCCCAGGAGGGCCACCACGGCGTCCGAGGGAAGCTTGCCCCCGGCCGCCTGCCCGAGAAGCCGGATGAGGCGCACCGTGAGCGCAATGAGGAACAACGTCATGAACACCGCACCGGCGAGGCTTGCGAATTCCCTGAGAAGCGCGCGGTGGAAGATCATGGCGGAGGCATCGCGCGGGGGCGCGCTCTGGGACTGGCGGCTGTATCCGGCGCAGAGCAAATCGTGCGAAGATTGGCGCTGACCCGTACAAGGAAACTGCGATGGAATTTAGCATAAAAGCCCTCAGCCCCGAGAAGAAAAAGACCGGTTGCCTGGTGCTCGGCCTCTGGCAGGGAGGCGCGTTGACACGCGCTGCGCACATGGCCGACAAGGCCAGCCGAGGGCACCTCTCCGCGGTCATAAAATCCGGCGACCTCTCCGGACGCAGCGGGTCCACATTGCTCCTGCGGGCGGTGCCCGGCCTGGCCGCCGAGCGCGTACTGCTCGTCGGGTTGGGCGAACAGAAGGAATTTGCCGAGACCGCGTTTCTCGAGGCCGTTCGGGCCTGCGGGAACGCACTCAAGAACCTCGGTGCTTCCGAGGCGACGATTGCGTTCGCGGACCTGAAGGTTGCCGGTCACTCGCTCTCCTGGAACGTGCGCCATGCAGTGAGCGGGATCCGCGATGCCTTCTACCGGTTCGACGCTCTTAAGACCCAGAAGAAGACGCCTGCGCCTGCGCTCAAGGCCGTAACGCTCGCCGTAATCGGGACTTCGGTGCCCGCGCCGGCCGAGCAAGCACTCGAGGAGGCCTCCGCGACCGCGGACGGGATCGACTTCGCCAAGACCCTGGGCAACCTGCCGCCGAACATCTGCACGCCGACCTACCTCGCGGAAGAAGCGAAGAAGCTCGCGCGCGAATTCAAGCTCGGGTTCGAAGTGCTCGAGCAACGCGACATGGAAAAGCTCGGCATGGGCGCGCTCCTCGCGGTCTCGCGCGGCTCGCGCCAGCCGCCCAAGCTGATCGTGCTCAAGTACATGGGCGGCGCCAAGAAGCAAAAGCCCATCGTTTATGTCGGCAAGGGCATCACGTTCGACTCCGGCGGCATTTCGCTCAAGGGCGGGGCCGGCATGGACGAGATGAAATTCGACATGTCCGGCGCCGGCAGCGTGCTCGGCACGATGCGTGCGCTGGCGGGCATGCGCGCGCCGCTCAATGCGATCGGCCTGGTGGCCGCCTGCGAGAACATGCCCGACGGCAACGCGACGCGCCCTAGCGACATCGTCACCACGCTCTCAGGCCAGACCGTGGAGATCCTCAATACCGACGCGGAAGGCCGCCTCATCCTGTGCGACGCGCTGACCTACGCCGAGCGCTTCGAGCCCGACGTGGTGATCGATATCGCCACACTCACCGGCGCTTGCGTTGTGGCGCTCGGCCATGTTGTATCGGGCCTGTTTTCCAACGACGACAAGCTCGCGGCCGAAATCGACGCCGCGGGCGCCGACGCCTGGGACCGCGTATGGCGCCTGCCGATCTGGGAGGACTACCAGGACGGCCTGCGCAGCAACTTTGCCGACATGGCGAATATCGGCGGACGAACCGGCGGCGCCATCACGGCGGCGTGCTTCCTCGCCCGTTTCACGAAGAAGATGCGCTGGGCGCATCTCGATGTCGCCGGCACCGCCTGGCGCAGCGACCGCGACAAGGGATCAAGCGGGCGGCCGGTGCCGCTGCTCACCCGTTTCGCGCTGCGCCACGCCGGGATCAAGGCTTGACGTCGATCAACTTCTACTTCAACGCCGGCGACAGGTTCCATGTGGCCTGCCGGCTCGCGGGCAAGGCCTATGCGCAGAAGAAGAAGTTGCTGATCTTTGCGCCGGCCACCGAGGCCGCGCGTCGCATCGACAACCTGCTGTGGACCTGGCAACAACTGTCATTCATTCCGCACTGCCTGGCGAGCGACCCGCTTGCCGCGCAGACCCCCGTGCTGATCACGACCGGGCCGGCCAATCCGCCGGAGTGCGACGTGCTGTTGAACCTCGCCGACGAATGCCCGCCCTTTTTCGAGCGCTACGAAAAGCTGCTCGAAATCGTCGGGCAGGACGCCGCAGGGCGCAGCCTCGGGCGAAGCCGGTTCAAGTTCTACAAAGAGCGCGGCTACGCAATCGACACGCACGACCTCGCCGCAACGAGCTGAAAGCAGCGACGCGATGAGCGAGTCCAATCCCCTTGTCCAGCGCGTCGATGCATTGCTCAAGCGCCACCAGCAGCAAGCTGGCCTTGGCGCTCCGGCCGCGGTCACGGACGAAGCACCGACAGTCGGAGAACACGAGCCGCTCCATGCCCCGGCCGCTGAAGCGGCAACGGCGGTTTTGCCCTCCGGCGGGGAAACGACCTCTGCGCATTCGCCTCCCGCGCAACCTGCAAGCCTGGAGGACGATATCCCTGTGCTCACCGAAATCGTCGATCCCTTTGCGCTTCCCGGGACATCGCCTCCGGGCAAGGCGTTGGTCGATGAAATCGAAGCCGCGGTCATCGGCAGGGTGCTCGCCGAACTGGACCTGTCGCTCGACCTGCGCCTCAATCGGACCATCAGCGAGGTCGTCGAGCAGGCCATGGACGGTCTGCGGGCCGACCTCGCGGATCACGTGCGCCGCGTAGTGCACGAAGCGATTGCAGCGGCGCTCACCAAGGCCGATCCGGACGGCACGCGCCGGTCGTAATCCAAGCGCCGGTCGGAGCGGGGCGCGCCGGTTGGTATAATGGCCGACTTCGCCTTTTCCCTTCTGTGACAAGCCCTTAATGTCTCTCGACAAGAGTTTCGAGCCCCACGCCATCGAGCGTCGCTGGTACGCCGAGTGGGAGGCTCAGGGCTATTTCAAGGCGCACGACGCCTACGGCGAGCCTCCCTACTGCATCCAGTTGCCGCCGCCGAACGTCACCGGCACGCTGCACATGGGCCATGCTTTCCAGCAGACGTTGATGGATTCGCTCGTGCGCTACCACCGCATGCGCGGCTTCAACACCAACTGGGTGGCCGGCACCGACCACGCCGGCATCGCCACGCAGATCGTCGTGGAGCGCCAGCTCCAGGCCGAAGGCAAGTCGCGCCACGACCTTGGCCGCGAGAAATTCATCGAGCGAGTCTGGGAATGGAAGCAGGAATCCGGCTCGACGATCACGCGCCAGATGCGGCGGCTCGGCGCCTCGGCCAACTGGACGTATTCAGACACCGAAGGGCAGAACGCCGGCTATTTCACGATGGACACTTCGATGTCCCTCGCAGTCGGCGAAGTCTTCGTCCGCCTCTACGAGGAAGGCCTGATCTACCGCGGCAAGCGCCTGGTCAACTGGGACCCGGTGCTCTGCACCGCGGTGTCCGACCTCGAAGTCGACAGCGAGGAGACGATGGGCACGATGTGGCAGATCGTGTACCCCTTCGTCGACGGCCCGCAGCCCTCGACCGACAAGGAAGGCAACCCGGTCATGCTGCGCGGCATGACGATCGCCACCACGCGGCCCGAGACGATGCTCGCCGACGGCGCGGTCGCGGTCCACTCTGAGGACCCACGATACAGGCACCTTGTCGGCAAGCGCGTGATCCTGCCGCTGTGCGACCGCACCATCCCCGTGGTGGCCGACGATTTCGTCGAGCGCGACTTCGGCACCGGATGCGTAAAGATCACCGGCGCGCACGACTTCAACGACTACGGTGCGGCCCTGCGTCACAACCTGCCGCTGATCGTCATTTTCACGCTCGATGCGAAGATCAACGAGAACGGGCCGGCGCAGTTCCAGGGAATGGACCGCTACGTGGCGCGCAAGGCGGTGATCGATCAACTCGTCGCAGGCGACTTTCTCGCTGCCGCCGAACCGCACAAGATGATGGTCCCGAAATCCGGCCGCACCGGCGCGGTGGTCGAGCCCATGCTGACCGACCAATGGTTCGTGAAGACCGAAGGGCTCGCGCGCGTAGGCCTGGAGGCGGTCGCCAGGGGCGACGTGAAGTTCTATCCGGAGCATTGGACGAGCACGTACAACCACTGGCTGGAAAACATCCAGGACTGGTGCATCTCGCGCCAGCTCTGGTGGGGCCACCAGATTCCCGCCTGGTACGATGACGCCGGCCGGATCTACGTTGCGCGCAGCGAAGGCGAGGCAAGGAAGCAGGCCGCGGCGAAAGGCAGCACCGGCCCCCTCAGGCGCGACGACGACGTGCTGGACACGTGGTTCTCTTCCGCCCTGGTGCCTTTCTCGTCGCTGGGCTGGCCGCAACGGACGAAGGACCTCGAGACCTTCCTGCCCTCCTCGGTGCTGGTCACCGGGTTCGACATCATCTTCTTCTGGGTCGCCCGGATGATCATGATGACGCTGCATTTCACCGGCAAGGTGCCTTTCCGCCATGTCTACATCAATGCCCTGGTGCGGGATGCCGACGGGCAGAAAATGTCGAAGTCCAAGGGCAATACGCTCGACCCGCTCGACTTGATCGACGGCATCACGCTGGACGAACTGCTCGCCAAGTCGACCGTCGGCCTCTTGCGTGCCGACCACAAGCAGAAGATCGAAAAGTACGTGAAGAAGAATTACCCGGACGGCATCCCCTCGTTCGGGGCCGATGCGCTGCGCTTCACGTTCGCGTCGCTGGCGAGCTTTGCGCGCACACTCAATTTCGACCTGAACCGCTGCGAGGGCTACCGAAACTTCTGCAACAAGCTCTGGAACGCCACCCGCTTCGTGCTCATGAACACCGAGGGGAAGGATTGCGGCGCCGACGACCAGGCGGCGGTCGACCTCTCCTTTGCGGACCGCTGGATCACGAGCCGCCTGCAGCGCACCGAAGCCGAAGTGGCGGCAGGGTTCGACGAATACCGCTTCGACAACCTTGCGGGTGCGATCTACCACTTTGTCTGGGACGAGTACTGCGACTGGTACCTCGAGCTTGCCAAGGTGCAGTTGCAAAATGGCACGCCGGAGCAACAGCGTGCAACACGCAGGACGCTTTTGCGCGTGCTCGAAGCGACGCTGCGCCTGGCGCACCCCGTGATCCCTTTCATCACCGAAGAACTCTGGCAGACCGTTGCGCCGCTGGCTGGCCGCAAGAATGCCGCTTCGGTGTCGCTTGCGCGCTTTCCCCAACCGGAGCCGGAGAAGGTCGACGCCGAAGCCGAGCGCGAAATGGCTTTGCTCAAGAGCCTCGTGGATGCGGTGCGCAACCTGCGCGGCGAGATGGGGGTTTCCCCGGCGCAACGCGTGCCCCTCTTCGTCGCCGGCGACGCTGCCGCCATCGCGCGGCTTGCGCCCTACCTGCAGGCGCTGGCCAAGGTGTCGGACTTCCAGGCCGTCGCCGAACTGCCGCGGGCCGACGCGCCGGTGGCCATCGTCGGTGAGTTCCGCCTGATGCTCCACGTCGAGATCGACCTGGCCGCGGAGCGCGAGCGCCTGGGCAAGGAGATCACCCGGATCGAAGGCGAGTTGGTGAAGACGCGCGCGAAACTGGCCAACGCTTCCTTCGTCGAGCGCGCACCGGCCAAGGTCGTCGACCAGGAGAAAGCGCGCCTTGCCGGCTTCGAGGCGACGCTGGGAAAACTCAGCCACCAGCTCGGCAAGCTGGCAACGCAATGATGCCAGCGCCGCGCGCAAGCCAATGATCCACGCACTGCGTGCGACGCAATGATCCACGCACTGCGTGCGACGCAATGATTCACGCACTGCGTGCGTTCAGGCACCGCAGTTTTCGACTGTTCATGTTCGGCCAGGGGGTATCGCAGATCGGCACCTGGCTGCAGCTCATCGCCACCAGCTGGCTGGTCTATGAGCTTTCGCATTCGGCGTTCCTGCTCGGCCTTGCGTCCTTCGCGCTGCAGATCCCGTTTCTCGTGCTCTCGCCGGTGGCCGCGGTGTGGATCGACAAGCTGCCCAAGCGAAGAG
>CANKMT010000055.1 GCA_947482825.1 Betaproteobacteria bacterium
TCGCATGAAGATCGGCGTGATGTTCGGCAACCCCGAGACGACCACCGGCGGCAACGCACTCAAGTTCTACGCCTCGGTGCGCATGGACATCCGCCGCATCGGCGCGATCAAGAAAGGCGACGAGGTCACTGGGTCCGAGACGCGCGTCAAGGTGGTCAAGAACAAAGTGGCGCCACCGTTCCGCCAGGCCGAATTCGACATCCTCTACGGCGAGGGCATTTCGCGCGAAGGCGAGATCCTCGAACTCGGTGTGATCCACAAGATCGTCGAGAAAACCGGCGCGTGGTACGGCTACAACGGCGATCGCCTGGGCCAGGGCAAGGACAACGCGCGCGAATACCTCAAGGAGAGGCCCGAGATCGCCAAGGAGATCGAAGCCAAGATCCGCAATGCCGCCGGCATCGCCGCCGGCCGGATCGAAGCGCCGGTCGCCGCGAACGAGGAAGAGTCCTCTGCGGACGATGTCGTCGTCTCGGTGGCCGGCCGCAAGCGCGGCGGCTAACCGGTGGACGACCCCGCGGAAGTCCGCGAGTCCGCGGAGCAGGGCGCGCCTCCTGAGCAGCGCGGGCCGGATACCCCGAGGGAACTCAGGGCCCGCGCGCTACGCTTGCTGATGCGGCGCGAGCACGGGCGCGAGGAGCTTGTGCGCAGGCTCGCCTCGCACGCCGAGTCGATGGAGGCCCTCGAGCAATTGCTCGACGAACTCGTGCGCCGCAAGCTGCTCTCAGAGGACCGGGTCGCCGAATCGCGCGCGAACACGCTGTCGCGAAAATTCGGCGTCTCGCGCATCCGCCAAGACCTGCGCGCCAAGGGGATAGCAGAGGAGACCATCGACCGCGTGGCTGCAGATGCCCAGGCCACCGAGTTCGATCGCGCAAAGGAAATCTGGCAGAAGAAATTCCGCGAACCGGCCTCCAATCCTTCCGAGCGAGCCAAGCAGATGCGTTTCCTGGCCGCGCGCGGTTTTTCGCACGACACGATCAAGAAGATATTTTCCGAAATAGGAAAATAGGCGGTCATCCTGGGCGAGGCATTGCGCGTTCATCAATCTCACTCATTTCAGAGGAGGTGAACGTAGAATGAACCAGACTCAGGCACTCGAAGTCGTACGGTCGCTCGCCAACGGCGTGGACCCGGACACCGGCGAAGTCTTCTCCGCCGAAAGTCCTTACCAGCGTCCGCAAACAGTGCGGGCGTTGTTCGTCGCCGCGCAGGCGCTCGAGCAACGCGAGAAAACCGAACGCCGCCGCGAGACGCTGCCGGCCAAGACCGGCGCGCCGTGGACCGAGGACGAAGACCGCACGCTGCTCGCGGGGTTCGACGCCGGCCGCGCGATCGCCGAGCTCGCGCTCGAGCACCAGCGCACGCAGCATGGTGTGCGTTCGCGGCTTCTCAAGTATGGCCGCTTGACCGCTTAGCCAGCCATTCAGCAGCGCGCTCCGCTAGGGAGCGCTTTCACCGTGCGGGTGACGATCCGCGCGGCCTTTCTCCTGCGCTTTCTCATTTACAATCGGGGATCCCCCGGTTTTGGCTCCAGCCCAAATGAAAAGCGCACAGATCCGCTCGAGTTTCCTCGACTATTTCAAGTCCAAGGGCCACACCATCGTGGCCTCGTCGTCCCTTGTGCCCGGCAACGACCCGACGCTGCTTTTCGTCAACTCGGGCATGGTGCAGTTCAAGGACGTTTTTCTCGGCAAGGACAAGCGCGCCTATTCGCGCGCGACGACGTCCCAGCGCAGCGTGCGTGCCGGCGGCAAGCACAACGACCTCGAAAACGTCGGCTACACGGCGCGCCACCACACGTTCTTCGAGATGCTGGGCAATTTCTCGTTCGGCGACTATTTCAAGAAGGAGGCGATCCCGTTCGCGTGGGACTTGCTTACCAACGTCTACAAGCTCCCCAAGGACAAGCTCTGGGTCACTGTGTACCAGACCGACGACGAGGCCTACGACATCTGGGCCAAGGACATCGGCGTGCCCAGGGAGCGCATCGTGCGCATTGGCGACAAGCCCGGCGGCGCGAAATTCCAGTCCGACAACTTCTGGCAGATGGCCGACACCGGCCCCTGTGGCCCGTGCAGCGAGATCTTTTACGACCACGGCCCCGAGGTCGAGGGCGGCCCGCCCGGTTCGGCGGACGCAGACGGCGACCGGTACATCGAGATCTGGAACCTCGTGTTCATGCAGTTCAACCGCGACGAGAAGGGCGTCATGCATCCGCTGCCCAAGCCTTCGGTGGACACCGGCATGGGGCTGGAGCGCGTCGCCGCAGTATTGCAAGGCGTGCATTCGAACTACGAGATCGACCTCTTCCAGGACCTGATCCGCGCGGCGGCGCGCGAGACCGGCGCGAGCGACCTCAAGAGTCCTTCCCTCAACGTGATCGCGGACCATATCCGCGCGTGTTCGTTCCTGATCGTCGATGGCGTGATCCCCGGCAGCGAGGGCCGCGGCTACGTGCTTCGCAGGATCATCCGGCGCGCGATCCGCCACGGCTACAAGCTTGGCCAGAAGCAGCCGTTCTTCCATAAGCTGGTAGCCGACCTCGATGCCGCCATGGGTGCCGCCTATTCCGAGCTCACGGCCAACCGGGATCGCGTCGCCCAGGTGCTCAAGACCGAGGAAGAGCGCTTCGCAGAGACGCTCGAGCACGGCATGAGCGTGCTCGAAGGCGCTTTGGCCGGCGAATCGCCGATGCTCGACGGCGAGACGGTGTTCAAGCTCTACGACACCTTCGGCTTTCCCGTCGACCTCACGGCGGACATCGGCCGCGAGCGCGGCATCCAGATCGATTTCGCCGGCTTCGAGGCGGCCATGCAGGCCCAACGCGAGCGCGCACGCTCGGCTTCGCGCTTCTCGATGGGCACGAGCCTGGACTACTCGGGCACCAAGACCGAGTTCCTGGGCTACGACACGCTCATCCTCAAGGGCAAAGTCATCGCCCTGTATCGCGAGGGCGCGCAGGTCCCGAGCTTGTCGGCAGGCGAAGCCGGCGTGGTGGTGCTCGACAAGACGCCTTTCTATGCCGAGTCCGGCGGGCAGGTCGGCGACCGCGGCGAATTGGCGGCGCCCGGCGGCACTTTCACGGTGGATGACACGCAGAAGATCCAGGCCGACGTCTTTGGTCACCACGGCACGGTCAAGGCCGGCATCATCCGGGTCGATGAGCAGGTCAGCGCCCAGGTCGACAAGGCTTCGCGCTCGCGCGCGGCGTGGAACCATTCCGCCACCCACCTCATGCACGCTGCGCTGCGCGAGGTTCTCGGCAAGCATGTGCAGCAAAAGGGCTCGCTGGTCGATGCGCAGAAGACGCGGTTCGACTTCTCGCACAACGAACCGATGACCGACCTCCAGATGCGCAAAGTCGAGGAGCTCGTCAATCGCGAGATCCGCGGGAACAGCGAAGTCCAGGCGCGCGTCATGAAGTACGACGACGCCATCAAGGCCGGCGCGATGGCGCTTTTCGGCGAGAAATACGGCGACGAGGTGCGCGTGCTCGGCATGGGGGAATTCTCCACCGAGCTTTGCGGCGGCACGCACGTGCAGCGCACGGGGGACATCGGGATGTTCAAGATCGTGTCCGAAACCGGGGTGGCCGCAGGCATCCGGCGCGTCGAGGCGGTCACCGGCGAAGGCGCCATCGCCTTCGTGCAGGAGCAGGAAGCGCGCTTGTCGGAGGCGGCGTCCGCGGTGAAGGCGCAGCCGCAGGAACTCACGGCCCGCATCGGGCAGATCCTCGACAACGTGAAGAGCCTCGAGCGCGAGCTGGCGAAGCTCAAGTCGAAGCTCGCGTCCTCGCAGGGCGACGACCTTGCCTCGCAAGCCGTGGAGGTCAAGGGCGCACGCGTCCTCGCCGCCACGATGGAAGGTGCGGACGCCAAGGCGTTGCGCGAGACCATGGATAAGCTCAAGGACAAGCTCAAGTCCGCGGCCATCGTGCTCGCCGCGGTATCCGACGGAAAGGTGTCGCTGATCGCCGGCGTCACGGCCGATCTCACAGGCAAGGTGAAGGCGGGCGAGCTTGTCAATTTCGTCGCGCAGCAGGTCGGTGGCAAGGGCGGCGGGCGGCCGGATATGGCGCAGGCCGGCGGCACCGAGCCCGCCAAACTCGCCGGCGCGCTGGAAACGGTGAAGCAATGGGTAGAGCAGAGGCTCTGAGGGGAGACCAGGAATGAAACTACGCACGGCAGTCTTTGCGCTCGTCGCCCTTCCGATGGCCGCGCTGTCCCATCATGGCTGGAGCGAATACGACTCAGACAAGCTGCTCAAGCTCACCGGGACGATCGCCGAATCCGGGTACGAGCATCCGCACGGGTACGTGAAGCTGGTTACGCCCGACAAGACGTGGCAGGCGGTGCTCGCGCCGCCTTCGCGCATGGAGGCGCGCGGGCTGCCGAAAGAGGCGGTCAAAGTGGGCGCGACCGTTACCGTCGAGGGCTATGCGAACCGCAACAAGCCGAACGAAATGCGCGCCGAGAGGATCATTGCGGGCGGCAAGACTGTTGAACTGAGGTAGACGTGCCCATGGCGCCGATGGGGGTCATCGAATCCACGGCGCTCGGCCTGGCGATGCGCCAGTCGACCTGGCTCTACCCGGCGGTCGAAACGGTGCACATCATCGGCCTTGCGATCCTCGTGGGCTCGATCGCGGTGCTCGACCTGCGGATACTGGGCCTCTCACGCAGCCTGCCGGTGCGCAAACTCGCAGGGCATACGCTGCCCTGGACCGCGGGGAGCTTTCTCCTGATCGTGCCGAGCGGCCTCATGATGTTCGCGGCGCACGCCACCGACTTCATCTCCAGCCCGTTGTTCGCGCTCAAGATCTGCCTGGTCATGGCGGGAGTGCTGAACGCCGCGATCTTCCATGCGACCGTCTTCAGGGGGGCAGCGGCATGGGATGTAGAAGCAATGCCGCCCGCTGCGGCGCGAGCATCGGCCGCGCTGTCGCTCGTGATCTGGCTTTCGGTAATCGCCTGCGGGCGATTGCTCGCCTACACTTAGAAACCGATCCGCTGCTTCTTCGACGCGCGGTTCTCCTGCACGTCATCGGGAGTGATTTCGGCGCGGCCGGCGAGCTTGGCGTTGCCGAAACCGGACTGGATCAAGCGGCGCATCTCGCGCGGCCCGTACGAAGACAGCTTTTCGAGCAGCAAGGCGGACGGTGATTCGGGAAAGGCCTTGCCCCAGTCATGGCCGTTGCGGATTTCGCGATAGATTGAAAGTGCGATCCGCGCGGCGCCTTTTGCGTCCGGGGGCTCGATCTCGTAGACGTTCATGCGGTTGAGGATCGGGTCGGGGATGCGCGAAGCTTCGTTCGCTGTCGCGAACCACACCGCGCCCGAAGCGTCGATCGGCACCTCGGCGAACTCATCGACGAACCTCGACGCGGTGTCGACCTCGAGCAATTCGTACAGCGCGCCGAGCGGGTCAAAGTGGCCGTCGGCCGAAGCCTTGTCGATTTCGTCCACGACCATGACCGGGTTCGCGTAGTCGCCATGCAGGAAAGTGTCGAACACCTTGCCGGGCTTCGCGTTCTTCCATTGGGATGACGAGCCCGAGAGCACCCAGCCGGCCGTGAGCGAACTCATCGGCACGAAGCCGTAACCGGTGCCGAGCATCTGCGCCACACGCCGCGCGAAGTGGGTCTTGCCGATGCCGGGCTCGCCAAGGAGCAGCATCGGTGGAAGCTCGATCGAATCTTCCGAGTCGATGCACAGCGCGAGGTGCTTTCTGATGTCTTCAAGCACTTCGGCGAAATTCGGCAACTCCTCGAAGAGCTCGTCCATGCCCGGCATGGCCGATGGCTTGACGGTGAACCGTTGGCCGCCAAGCTTTAGCATCTTCTCGTACAGCGCGCGCAACGATTCGTTGGCGCTAAGAGGAAGCTGTTGCAAGGCCTTGTCTACGGCGTTGACGCGGTAGACGTCCCTGAATCCGGCAATAGGAAGAACTGCGGGAAGAACTGCGGGAAGCACCGGGGCGGCCGTCTCAGGCACGCCTTTGGGAGGAGCGACGGTTGCCGACATGTTGTTTTCTCCTTCGTATTTATGCGACGGGAACAACGCGCTGTGCAAAACGTAGCACAAGCACTTCATGCGTAGCAATACTCAGGCCATATAACGCCTGTCGGCACCTGTGCGATGACCTGAAGCGATCATTCCGCTGGCAGTCGGCGCCGCAGAGTGCCAGACACGGGGTGCCAGGATATTTGCCAGATCGCGCGGTTCATGCTTGAATCGCCCTCCATGCGCCACCGGTTTTATGCGTTCTCGTACTTTTTCTCCCGCCTGGCGGCGGAGGGGACCGGCTAAGCTCAACCGTAATTTCCCCACCGAACCGCCAGCGCAGGAATGCCTGGCGGTTTTTGTTTTTCAAGGCCCGACAAATGACCAAGCCCGCAGAAACCTACCCAACCAACGTGTCCGCGGACAAGACTTCGCTCACCGACGACGAACGCATCGAGAGAATCGTGCCGCTCCCGCCCCCCGAGAACCTGATCAAGTTCTTCCCGATCCAGCACACGCCGGTCGAGAAGCTGATTTCGGGCACGCGCCGCAAGGTGCGCGAGATCCTCGCGGGCAGGTCCGACCGCATGATCGTGATCGTCGGGCCGTGCTCGATCCACGACCCGGCAGCGGCCGTCGCCTATGCCGAGAAGCTGCGCGGCGAGCGCGCGCGCCACGCGAAAGACCTCGAGGTGCTGATGCGAGTGTATTTCGAGAAGCCGCGCACCACGGTGGGCTGGAAGGGCCTCATCAACGATCCTTACATGAACGGGAGCTTTCGGATCAATGAGGGCCTGCGCATCGCGCGGGACCTCCTCGTGCGCATCAACCAGGCGGGTGTCCCGGCCGGCTGCGAGTTCCTCGACGTGATCTCGCCGCAGTACATCGGGGACCTCGTGTCTTGGGGCGCGATCGGCGCGCGCACCACCGAGTCGCAGGTGCACAGGGAACTGGCCTCTGGCCTTTCGGCGGCGGTCGGGTTCAAGAACGGCACCGACGGCAACGTCAAGATCGCTGTCGACGCGATCCTCGCGGCGCGGCAGAAGCACCACTTCCTTTCGGTCCACAAGAGCGGCCAGGTGGCCATCGTGGAGACGCGCGGCAACGAGGATTGCCACATTATCCTGCGCGGCGGCAAGGCCCCGAACTACGATGCGGCGAGCGTGCAGGCCGCCTGCCAGGAACTGAAGAAATCCAAGCTCCCCGAAAGCCTGATGGTCGACTTCTCGCATGCCAACAGCTCGAAAGACTACAAGCGCCAGATGGAGGTCTGCAAAGACGTGGCCGCTCAGGTCGCCTCGGGGGAGCGCCGCATCGTCGGCGTGATGGCCGAATCGAACCTCGTCGAAGGCCGCCAGGACCTCGTGCCCGGCAAGCCGCTTACCTACGGGCAGAGCGTGACCGACGCTTGCCTGGGCTGGGACGACACGGGGCGCCTGTTGGAAATGCTCGCCGGGGCCGTGCGCTCGCGCCGCAAGCGCGCCAAGGCCTGAAGAACCGGCCGCGCCCGAAGCTGGTAGCCTCGCGGGCAGCATGAGCCTGCCCTTCGAGACCTTTGCGCTGGCGGCGCTGATCGTTACCGGCGCCTACGTCATCTTCGGCCTGACCGGCTTCGGATCGACGGTGATCGCGGTGCCGCTGCTCGCGCTGGTGCTGCCGCTCAAGTTCGCGGTGCCGTTGATGATGATGCTCGATCTCGCAGCGACCTTGATGCTTGGCGCGCGCGTGCGCAAGGGCATCCGCATCGACGAGGTCAGCTGGCTGATGCCGTTCATCCTCGTCGGCATGGGGCTGGGCCTGACATTGCTGATCCAGGTGGCCGAGGGTCCGCTGCTCCTCGGCTTGGGCGCGTTCGTGCTGCTTTACGCGGCTTACGGATTCAGCCGGCGCGGCTCGCCCATTGCGCTCGGCAGGCCCTGGGTCGTCCCGGTCGGCGTGGCCGGTGGAGCCCTGACGGTCCTCTTCGGTACCGGGGGGGTGATCTTTGCGATCTTCTTCGCGGGTCGCATCCACGACAAGGAGCAACTGCGCTCCACCAACGCCTCGATGATCATGTTTTCGGCGGTCGTTCGCGTCTTCCTGTTCGGCTTCGCCGGTTTGCTCACCCAGGAGGCGCTGCTCACCTGCACGGCGCTGCTGGTCCCGGCGATGATGGCCGGTTTCCATATCGGCAATCGCCTGCATGCGGTCATTCCGGCGGCCAGCGTGGTGCGCGCCGTCTACAGTGTGCTTGTGGTGGCCGGCGTATCGCTGCTGGCGCGAGGGGCCTCGTGAGCGTGCACACCGTGTCCGACGAGGTGCGTGCGCATCGCTGGTTCGTTGGCGCGCTGGCTGGGACGCTGCTTTTTCGGACATGGCTTGCGGTGGTCTTACCATTCACCGGCGACGAAGCCTATTTCCTGGTGTGGGGCCAGCAACCGGCACTCGGGTATTACGACCATCCGCCGATGATCGGTTGGCTGCTTGCGCTGCTCGCGCCGGTGTCCGGTGCGGAGTGGGTGCTGCGCCTGCCCTCGTTGCTGCTGCCGGTGGCGCTTGCCTTTGGCACGCGCCTGGCGCTCACGCGCTGGTTCGCGCGCCCGCAGGCGAGCGCCGACCTTGCGGCGGCCTTGGTGCTCCTGGTGCCGATGAACGTGTGGAACGTGCTCATCACCACCGACACGCCCCTGGTCCTGTTCTCGTTCATTGCAATCCTGCTGTTCGCCCGCGCCGCCCAGGATCGCTCCGGCGCAGGATTCTTCCTCGCGGGCGTGTGTCTGGGCCTCGCTTTCCTTTCCAAGTATTTTGCAGTGCTGCTCGGGCTGGGGATGGTCGCTTGGGCGGTGTTCGGGCGCGGCGCGCGCTCGCGCTGGCCGGCGCTCGGGCTGGTTGCGCTCGGTGCGCTGCCGGCGGGCCTGCTGAATCTCTACTGGAACTACGAAGCCTGCTGGTCGAACGTGATGTTCAACGCGATCAACCGCCACGAGGGGGCCGGACTGGGTTGGACGAACCCGCTGCTCTTCATTGCGGCAATGGCCTATCTGGCCGCGCCGCTGCTCTGGTCCGCTTGGAAGAGCAGGGGCGCGATCCTCGCTACGCTCAGCGATCCCGGCCATCGCGCGCTCGCGTTCGCATGGCTGGTGCCGTTCGCGGTGTTCGCGCTGCTCGCGCCGGTGAAGAAGATCGGCCTGCACTGGCTGCTCTCGTTCGTGCCGCTGCTGGTGCTCACGCTGGCGATCGCCCTCCCGCAGGAAAAGCTCGTCCGGTGCGCGAGGTTCCTCGCCGCGTTCGCCGTTCTCCATGTGGTCGTTGCGGTCGTGCTTGCCGCGATCCCACTGGAGGCGTGGAAGTCGAACCGGCTGTACTCCCGGCTCGTGCTGCAGTTTCGCACCGCCGAGGTGGTGGAGAAACTCGCGCCTTACCGGGGCTATGTGCCGGCCACCGACAATTACACCCTGTCGGTGATCCTCTCCTACTATGCAGGCCGTTACCATTTCGTGTTTGGCGCCGGCACCTCGCATGCAAGGCATGACGACATCGTCACCGACATGCGGCGACTTGAGGGCAGGGACATTCTCATCGTGCGGCGCGACCCGCCGCCCGAGCGGGACTACCTGCCCTATTTCAAGTCGGTCGAGTTCAGGACGCTCGAAGTCTCCGGGACGACCATCCACCTGGTTCTTGGCAAAGGGTTCGACTACGCAGCCTATAGGGAAGGGATCCTGAAAGAGGTACGCGACCGCTGGTACCGCATCCCGGCTTTGCTGCCGGTCGGGGCCTGCTACTTCTGCGAGAAATACTTTCCCGGGGACGCGTGCGGTCGATGAAACTGGCACCTTACGTGAGGCTCGCCCGTCCGCAGCAGTGGGTGAAGAACACTTTCGTGCTGCCGGGCCTCATCTTCGGTCACGCGCTCGGGGAGGCCGACAAGGTTGCGGCCGCGTTGATCGCGACAGTCGCGTTTTGCCTGATGTCGAGCGCGGTGTACGCGCTGAACGACGTGTTCGACCGCGAGCGGGACAGGGAGCATCCGGACAAGCGCCGCCGGCCGATCGCAAGCGGGCAGATCGGAGCGCGCGCCGGGATTGTGTTCGGCCTGCTGCTTGCCGTCGCCGCGCTCGCTCTGGGCTCCTTCGCAAGCCCTGTTGTGGCGGGAATCCTCGCCGCCTATGCGCTGCTGAACCTGGCCTATTCGCTCGGCCTGAAGCGTGTCCCGGTGGTCGATGTTTTCATGATCGCCGCCGGCTTTATGTTGCGCATCCTTGCGGGCACGGTCGGGCTCGGGATCGCGCCTTCGACATGGTTGCTGTCGTGCGGATTCCTGGTCACCTTGTTCCTCGGCTTCGCCAAGCGGCGCGCCGAGCTGGCCCGCCTCGCCGGGGACGCCCGCAGGCACCGCCCGGTGCTCGATGCGTACAGCGGGCCCTTCCTTGACGGCGCGATCCTCGCCTGTGCGACGGGAATGCTCGTCACTTACGGGGTCTACACCATATGGCCCAGTACTTTGGCGCTGCACGGGACCGACCTGACTTTGACGCTGCCTTTCGTATTGTTCGGCACCTTCCGCTACCTGTTTCTCCTGCGGCACAGGGGGGGAGGGGGCGACCCGTCGAACCAACTGCTCGAGGACCGCTGGCTGCTGGGTTCGGCCGCCGGGTGGGCTGCGACCGTGGTGCTGCTGATCGGCTAGAATGGTCCGCGAACGTCCTCATTTCAGGCCGCCAACCCATCCATGCCCGATCGTCCCCAACAGCTTTCGCACCTCGATTTTCTCGGCGACGCGACCAAGTTTTCCGGCCAGATCCATGCACTGATTCCCAAGTGCAACCTGCTGGAGAATTTTTCGCACGCCGAAGTGCGGCTGCTGTCCCACTTCATGGACGTTTACCGGTGCGGGCAGGGCGCCGAGATCATCCGCGAGGGCGAGGGCGGGGATTTCATGCTCATGATCATCGAGGGCCGCGTCGAGGTGATGAAGCGCGATCGCTGGAACACCCTGCAGGTGATCGCCGTGGTCGATGCCGGCAAGACACTGGGCGAGATGTCGATGATCGACGGCGAGCCGCGCTTCGCGACCTGCATGGCCGACCAGCCGACCATGATCGCGGTTCTCAACCGCGAGAATCTCGCGCGCATCATCGTCGAGCAACCGATGCTCGGGGCCAAGATCCTCATGGAATTCGTGCTCATGCTCTCGCAGCGCCTGAGGGCGACCAGCAGCCGGCTGGTCGGGGTGCTCGATGAGCGAATCCAGCACGGCACGGTGTGGCCGCCGCCCTGAGTTGTAAGGAAAACCCGGTCCGGGGCGACCAAAAACAGCCCGAGGACCGCCGCCTGGCGCAGCCGGCGAAACAGTAGAGGATTTCAGTGCACGCGACATTGCCCCTGATACAGCAGTTCGGTTTCCCGGCGCTGCGCCGGGGCCGCCTGGACACCCTCCAGGTCAACCTCGGCTACAAGTGCAACCAGAGCTGCCTGCACTGCCATGTGAATGCCGGCCCGACCCGCACCGAGATGATGTCGCGCGAAACGATCGCCGATGTGCTCGCTTTCATCGCGGTGGCGGGGATCAAGACCCTGGACCTGACCGGCGGCGCCCCCGAGCTGAATCCGCATTTCCGCGAGTTGGTCGCGCGCGCTCGCGAGCTCGGGACGAGGGTCATCGATCGCTGCAATCTGACGATCCTCGAAGAGCCGGGCCAGGAGGACCTCGCGGGCTTTCTCGCCGGGCACCGCGTGGAGGTCACGGCGTCGATGCCCTGCTACACCGAGGAGCTGGTCGACCGCCAGCGCGGCAAAGGGGTCTATGAAAGGAGCATCGCCGGCCTGTTGCGCCTCAATGCGCTCGGCTACGGCAAGCCCGATACCGGACTGGTGCTCAATCTCGTCTATAACCCGCAGGGTCCTGCGCTGCCGCCCGGACAACAAGGGCTCGAAGCGGACTACAAGCGCGAACTGGGCGAAAAGTTCGGCGTGGTGTTCAACCAGCTGTACACGCTGGCCAACATGCCGATCCAGCGCTTCGGCAGCACGCTGGTCTCCAAGGGGCAGTTCAAGGATTACATGGCGCTGCTCAAGGGCGCGCACCGCGACGAGAACCTGGAGTCTGTCATGTGCCGCACGCTCGTGTCGGTGGACTGGAAGGGCGCGGTGTACGACTGCGACTTCAACCAGATGCTCGGCCTGCCCCTGGAGCTCGGCCAGAAGCGCCGGCCGCAATTGTCGGACCTCATCGGCCGGGACCTCGCCGGCAACGCGATCGCCGTGCGCGACCATTGCTATGGCTGCACGGCCGGGCAGGGCTCGTCCTGCGGCGGGGCGCTGGATGATTGAGGATCCGGGGCGCGCCTGCCCGGTCGGCTACCGCTACGGAGCGGGCGCCCTTCGGGCCGCGCCGGCGATCGAAGCTGAAACCCTGTACGTCGCAGGGGGACTTTACGGGAACACTTGCGCGCTCGATGCGTTGCTCGATCTGGTCGCGCTCGAGCCGGGCGCGAAGCTCGTCTTCAACGGGGACTTCAACTGGTTCAATGTCGACGCGCGCGAATACCGGCGAGTCAACGAGGCGGTGCTCGCGCATGCGGCGATCCGCGGCAACGTCGAAAGCGAGTTGGCGCAGCCCGCGCAAGGCGCGGGTTGCGGCTGCGGCTACCCGCAGTGGGTCGGGGACGCCGAGGTCGACCGCTCCAACCGGATCATGGAAAAGTTGCAGGCGACCGCAATGGGCGAGGCCGGCCTGACCAAGCGCATCGGCGGCTTGCCGATGTTCGCGGTGGCGCGCGTGGGAGAAACGCGCATCGGGATCGTGCATGGCGACGCCGAGTCTCTCGCCGGGTGGGGATTTTCCCAGGAGTTGCTTTCGACCGACGCAGGCCGTTCGGCGGCATCGGCCGCGTTCGAAGCGGCACAGGTCGGTGTAATCGCCAGCAGCCATACCTGCCTGCCGGTCCTGCAATCGGTTCCGACTGCGAAGGGCGAAGCGGTCCTCGCCAACAACGGCGCGGCGGGGATGCCGAATTTCCGCGGCACGCGCCACGGGATCGTTACGCGAATCTCGGTGCGGCCGCCCAAGGCAGGCGCGCTGTACGGAGCGTCGCTCGACGACGCGTGCGTTCACGTTCATGCCATTGCCGTCCGCTATGACGCGGACGCCTGGGAAGAGCGCTTCCTTGCCCAGTGGCCTCCGGGGTCCGAAGCCTGGCGGTCGTATTTCCCGCGCATTTGCAATGGGCCGGACTATTCGGTGCGGGACGCAATGCGCGTGGCCCCGCAATCGGCCGCTGCGCTCGCACTGTAAGATTCCCGCGCCCGGGCCGACGAAGTCCGCGGGAGGAATCAATCAATGAAGAAGACCAAGCTTCTGGTGCTTGCCGGGGTTGTCATTGCCGTGGCCGCGTTTTTCGCGCTCGGCGGCCAGCGCTATCTCAGCTTCGAGAACGTGAAGGGCCAGCGGGCTGCGATCGACGCGTGGTATGCGTCGCACCCCTTCGGAACCGCGATCACGTTTCTCGCCGCCTACGTGGCGGTGACCGCTTTTTCGCTGCCCGGGGCGGCCATCATGACGCTGGTGGCCGGCGCGATCTTCGGCCTGGGCTGGGGCACGGTCATCGTCTCGTTCGCTTCTTCGATCGGCGCGACGCTGGCTTTCCTCACGTCGCGATTCCTTCTGCGCGACTGGGTGCAGAGCAGGTTCGGCCAGCAGCTCAACGCTTTGAACGAAGGAGTGCGGCGCGAAGGCGCGCTCTATCTCTTCACGTTGCGCCTCATCCCGGTGGCGCCGTTCTTCGTGATCAATCTCGCGATGGGCCTCACGCCGATCGGCACGTGGACTTTCTACTGGGTGAGTCAGGTCGGCATGCTGGCCGGCACGCTGGTTTTCGTGAATGCCGGCACCCAGCTCGCGCAGCTGCAATCGCTCTCCGGCATCCTTTCGCCGAGGCTTATCGGCGCCTTCGTCCTGCTGGGGATCTTTCCTCTGGTCGCGGCCCGGGCGGTCGAGTTCTTCAAGGGCCGGCGCGTTTACGCCCGTTGGAAAAAGCCCCGCAGCTTCGATCGCAACATGGTCGTGATCGGGGCGGGCTCAGGCGGACTGGTGGCCGCGCTCATCGCGGCGGTGGTCAAGGCGAAGGTCACGCTGGTCGAGAAGCACGAGATGGGCGGCGACTGCCTGAACACCGGCTGCGTGCCCTCGAAGGCGCTGATCAAAACGGCCCGCGTGCTCGCCCAAATGCGGCGCGCCAAGGAGTACGGGCTGAAAAGCGCGGTGGCCGAATTCGATTTCGCGCAAGTGATGGAGCGGGTGCAGCGCGTCATCAAGACCATCGAACCGAATGATTCGGTCGAGCGGTTCACCGCCCTGGGCGTCGAGTGCGTGATGGGCGAGGCGAAGCTGGTGTCGCCCTGGGAAGTCGAAATCCGCGAGGCGGACGGCGCGACCCGGCGCCTGACCACGCGTTCCATCGTGATCGCGGCAGGCGCGTCGCCCTTCGTGCCGCCGATTCCGGGCATCGAAGGCATGGGCTACCTCACTTCCGATTCGATCTGGGACCTGCGCAGCCTTCCAACCCGGCTGGTCGTGCTCGGCGGCGGGCCGATCGGCTGCGAACTGGCGCAGTCGTTCGCGCGATTCGGCAGCAAGGTCACCCAGGTCGAGATGCTCCCGCGCATCATGGTGCGCGAAGACCCAGAGATCTCCGACCTGGTGGCGGCGAAATTCCGCGCCGAGGGCGTCGACGTTCTCACCGGCCACAAGGCCAAGCAGTTCCTGCTCGAGGAGGGCACCAAGGTCCTCGTTTGCGAGCACGAAGGCCGCGACGTGCGGATCGAATTCGACGCCGTCCTGGTCGCGGTCGGCCGCGCGCCACGCGTCACGGGTTACGGCCTCGAGGACCTGGGCATCCCGCTCAACAAAAACCGGACTATCCAGACCAATGAGTTCCTGCAGACCCTGTATCCCAACATCTACGCCTGCGGCGACGTGGCGGGGCCCTACCAGTTCACGCACACCGCCTCGCACCAGGCGTGGTACGCGTCGGTCAATTCGCTGTTCGGCGGGTTCAGGAAATTCCGCGCCGACTACTCGGTGATCCCGTGGGCGACCTTCACGGACCCGGAAGTCGCGCGGGTCGGCCTGAACGAGACCGAGGCGAAGGAAAAAGGCGTGGCGTACGAAGTCTCGCGCTACGGCATCGATGACCTCGACCGCGCCATCGCCGACGAGGAGGCGCACGGCTTCGTCAAAGTGCTGACCGTGCCGGGCAAGGACCGCATCCTCGGGGTCACCATCGTCGGCGACCATGCCGGCGACCTGATTGCCGAATTCGTGATGGCGATGCGCCACGGCCTGGGCCTGAACAAGATCCTCGGCACGATCCATATCTACCCGACATTGGCCGAGGCCAACAAATTCGCCGCCGGCGTCTGGAAGAAAGCTCACGCGCCGGAGGGCCTGCTGGCGTGGGCCGGCAAATACCATGCATGGAGGAGGGGAGGATGAACCGTCTGATCGTCAGGATCTTCGCCGTTGCGCTGGCTACGCTGGCGCTACTCGCGCCCGGAGCCGTGGGCGCCCAGGATTTCGACCATGGCCACAAAGCGTGGGATGCGCTGCTCAAAAGGCATGTGGTGCTGCTCCAGGCGGGCAAGGCTTCGCAGGTGCGCTACGCCGGCTTCGCCAGGGACCGCGCCGCGCTCAAGGCCTACCTCGACGCGCTCTCCAAGGTGCCGGAGGCGCAGTTCAACGGCTGGTCCAGGGGCGAGCGCATGGCCTTCCTCATCAACGCGTATAACGCTTTCACGGTCGAGAAGATCCTCACCCGCTATCCCAACCTCAAGTCGATCCGCGATTTCGGCACCGTGTTCGGCAATCCTTGGAAAGACAAGTTCTTCACGCTGTTCGGGCGCGAGTCCTATCTGGACCAGATCGAGCACGAAACACTGCGCAAACCGGGCGCCTACAACGAGCCCCGCGTGCACTACGCGGTCAATTGCGCGTCTATCGGCTGCCCGATGCTGCGGGAGGAGGCTTACGTCCCCGAGAAGCTCGAAGCCCAACTCGAGGAACAGACGGTGCGGTTCCTTTCAGATCGTTCGCGCAACCGATTCGCCGCCGGCAAGCTGGAAATCTCGAAGATCTTCGACTGGTTCAAGGAAGATTTCGGTGTGCGGGAGCAGTATTTCGCGAAGTACGCAAAGCTGCTGGCCGACGCGCCCGAGGCGCAAAAGCAGATGGCCGAGGGCCGGGCCCCGCTCGCGTTCCTCGATTACGATTGGAGCCTCAACGACGCAACGAAGTGACCTGGGGGCCCGCCGTGCGCCTTTCGATCATCGTCCCGGTGCTGAATGAAGCGGCCGGCATCGTCCCTGCACTCGAGGCGCTCCAGCCGTTGCGCGCGCGCGGGCACGAGGTCGTCGTCGTCGATGGCGGGAGCACCGATTCCACTTTCGAGCTTGCGCAAGGGCGCGCCGACCGCGTGCTCGCTGCCCCTCGAGGCCGGGCCGTGCAGATGAATGCCGGCGCTGCTACTGCCGCGGGCGACGCGCTGGTCTTCCTTCACGCCGACACGCGCCTTCCCGATCATGCCGATCGATTGATCATCGACGCGCTTGCAAGGCGCCGCTGGGGCCGCTTCGACGTGCGTATCGAGTCCGCCCATCCGATGTTGGCCGTGGTGGGAACGATGATGAACTTTCGTTCCCGCCTGACCGGGATCGCGACCGGGGATCAGGCAATCTTCGCGACGCGCGCCGCTTTTCATGAGGCAGGAGGGTTTCCGGCAATTGCGCTGATGGAGGACCTGGCCCTTTCGGCGCGTCTCGGGCGCGGCGGGTCTCCCGCGTGCCTATCCGAGAAGGTGTCGACCTCGGGCCGCCGCTGGGAGCGCAACGGGGTCCTCGCGACGATCCTCCTGATGTGGCGGCTGAGGCTTGCGTATTTTTTCGGCGCCGACCCGGGGCGTCTGGCGCGCCTTTACGCTCGAGAGGCTTGAACGGGTGCGCCGTGCGTCAGCCCTCGTCGTCGTTTTCGCCAAGGCGCCCCAGGCGGGCCGGGTAAAGACGCGGCTGGCCGCGAAGATCGGCGCAGAAGGCGCGGCGCATCTTCACGGCCTGCTGGTCGAGCGAACGCTTGCCACGGTGCTCCGGAGCGGTTGCGGCGTTGTCGAACTTCACGGCTCGCCCGGGGACCACACGGCACTGCGGGCGATTGCGCGGCATTACGGAGTGATCCTGCGCAGGCAGTCGGGGGGCGATATCGGCCAGAGGATGGCGCGAGCGTTCCGTGTCGGCTTGCGCAGGCATCGCCGCATGGTCCTGGTCGGCACCGACTGCCCGCCGCTGGCTGCACAGGACGTTCGCAATGCGTTGCGCTTGCTGCAAAGCTGCGACGCGGTGCTCGCGCCGGCCGAGGACGGCGGCTATCCCCTGATCGGCCTGTCGCGCAGTTCGCCGCGCGTCTTCGAAGGCATCGCATGGAGCACGCCGTCGGTGATGCGGCAGACCCGTGCGGCATTGGCCGCGCTCGGTTGGCGCTGGCGGGAGTTGCGCGCGCTCTGGGACGTCGATCGGCCGGAGGACCTGGAGAGGCTTCGCGCTTCGGGGCTCATGCATCGGCGCTGAACCTGCGCCGAGCTCTCGTTCTTCGGGGACCCCGCGGTCCCGGCAATGCACGATCCAGGCGCGCCCGAAGGGTGCGGCGTACCAGCGTCGTGCGGCCGCGGAGTCGTCCTGCCCCCATGGAATGCCTTGCCGGCGTGGCGGTATTCCGTCTCCGCATTTCCAGTGTCATTGCGAAACCCCATGTTACACTTCGGCGCCTATTTTTGCCGGAGGCCGGCGCAAAGCTAGAAGCTGGTCGTGGCGTCATGGATTTGGAGGAGAGACATGAAGATTAAGAGTCCCAAGGACTTTTGGGCAGGGCTGATGTTCATCGCTTTCGGCCTGTTTTTCCTTTTCGTTGCACGCAATTACCAAATGGGAAGCGCCGTGCGCATGGGGCCGGCATATTTCCCGACCGTGCTGGGCGGAATGATGGCGGTGCTCGGAGGGATCGTTTTCCTCCAGTCGCTTGTCTTCGCGGGGCCAAAGATCCCGAAGATGTCGTTCAAGCCGATCTTCTTCATCTCGCTCGCCTTGATTCTGTTCGGCTACCTGCTCAAGCCGCTCGGGTTCATCCTGGCTCTGGTGATAATGATCTTCGTGTCCGCTTTCGGCGGTCATGAGTTCAGAGCCAAGGAAGTGACGATCCTTGCGGTCCTCCTCATCATCTTCTCCGTGCTGGTGTTCGTGAAGGGCCTGACATTGCCCTTCCCGCTCTGGCCGGCCTTCATGAGCTAAGGGGACCGCCATGGACATGACAATTTTCAGCAATCTCGCGCTCGGCTTCGGCGTTGCGCTCACCCCGATCAACTTGCTTTACTGCCTGATCGGCGTGCTCCTGGGTACCCTCATCGGCGTGCTGCCCGGCATCGGCCCGGTCGCCACGATCGCGATGCTCCTGCCGGTCACGTTCAGTTTGTCGCCGATCACGGCGCTCATCATGCTGGCCGGCATCTACTACGGCGCGCAGTACGGCGGCTCGACCTCGGCGATCCTCGTCAATCTGCCCGGCGAATCCTCTTCGGTCGTCACCTGTCTCGACGGCTACCAGATGGCAAGGCAGGGCCGGGCCGGCGTCGCTCTCGCAACCGCGGCGATGGGTTCGTTCTTCGCCGGCTGCGTGGCCACCCTGATCGTCGCGATGTTCGCGCCGCCCCTGGCCGAAGTGGCCTTGAAGTTCGGGCCTTCTGAGTACTTCTCGCTGATGGTGCTCGGCCTGGTCGCGGCGGTGGTGCTGGCGCACGGCTCGGTGCTCAAGGCTGTCGCCATGGTGCTCCTCGGCCTGCTGCTGGGCCTCGTGGGGACGGACGTGAACTCCGGCGTGCTGCGATTCGCGTTCGGCATTTCCGAGCTGGCCGACGGCATCGGCTTCGTGACCGTCGCGATGGGCCTGTTCGGCATTGCGGAGATCATCAGCAACCTCGAATTGAAGGACGAGCGCGAGGTGTTCACCAACAAGGTGACCAACATGTGGCCGACCAAGGAGGACTGGAAGCGCATGTGGAAGCCGATCCTGCGCGGCACGTTCCTCGGTTCGGCGCTCGGGATTCTGCCCGGTGGCGGCGCGTTGCTCGCTTCGTTCGGCGCCTATACGCTGGAGAAGAAAGTCTCCAAGTACGGCCATGAGTTCGGCAAGGGCGCGATCGAAGGCGTGGCCGCCCCAGAGGCCGCCAACAACGCCGGCGCGCAGACCTCGTTCATCCCGCTGCTCACGCTGGGCATCCCGTCCAACGCGGTCATGGCGCTCATGATCGGCGCGATGATGATCCAGGGTATCGCCCCGGGTCCGCAGGTGATGACCGAGAAGCCGCAGCTCTTCTGGGGCATGATCGCCTCGATGTGGGTCGGCAACCTCATGCTGGTCGTGCTGAACCTGCCGATGATCGGCCTCTGGATCAAGCTGCTCACGGTCCCCTACCGCATCCTGTACCCGTCGATCGTGGTGTTCATGGCGATCGGCGTGTACAGCCTGTCGAACAACCCGTTCGATGTGCTGCTCATGATGATCTTCGGGCTGCTGGGCTATATCTTCGTGAAGCTCGAGTGCGAGCCGGCGCCTTTGCTGCTCGGCTTCATCCTCGGGCCCCTCATGGAAGAGAACCTTCGGCGCGCGATGCTGCTGTCGCGCGGCGACCCGATCGTGTTCTTCACCAAGCCGATCAGCGCCGGATTCCTGATCGCTTCGATCGTGCTGCTGATCATCCTGCTCCTGCCGAACATCCGGAAGAAGCGCGAAGAGGCGTTCGTCGAAGGCTAGCGGGAACGGGTTCCGCAAAGGGCGCGCTTCGGCGCGCCCTTTGTTTTTCAGAAGGAGGGAAGCAATGAAACGCCTGGTCGTCCTGCTGGCGATGCTCGTCCATGCGGCCGGCGCGAACGCGCAGTGGCCCGCCAAGCCCGTCCGGCTCATCTGCCCCTACCCGGGCGGCCCGGTGGACATCTCCTCGCGCGTGATCGCCCAGCAGCTGCAGGAGGCCCTTGGGCAGCCGGTACTGGTGGAGACCAAGCCCGGCGCCGGCGGCGTGATCGCCGCGGACTACGTCGCGAAGAGCCCGGGCGACGGTTACACGTTGCTGATGGGCGCGATCGCCACGCATGCGATCAACCCCGCCCTCATGCCCAACCTTCCCTATGACCCGATCAGGGATTTTCGCCATGTCGCGCTGGTCGTGCAGGTGCCGAACGTGCTGATCGTCAACAGCGACCTTCCGGCCAAGAATGTCGGCGAGCTGATCGCGCTGGCGAAGTCACGCCCGGGCAAGCTCGATTTCGGCTCGGGCTCGACCGGCTCGACCGGCCACCTCGCCGGCGAGTTATTCAAGCAGATGACCGGCACCTACATGGTCCACATCCCCTACAAGGCCTCGGCGCCGGCCGTGTTGGACCTCATGTCCGGGCGCCTGCACCTGATTTTCGACAACCTCGCCAGTTCGCTGCCGAACATCAAGGCCGGCAAGGTGCGCGCGCTCGCCGTGACCACAGCGAAACGCACCAACTTCCTTCCCCAGCTGCCGACGCTGGACGAGTCGGGGCTCAAGGGGTTCAACATGACCACGTGGTGGGGCGTGATGGTGCCGGCCAAGACGCCCAACGAGGTGGTGAACCGCCTGTCGACCGAGATCGTCCGGGCGCTCGAAACGCCGGACATCAGGGAAAGGATGCTTGCCATGGGCTCTGAGACGCCTTCGGTGCGCACGCCCGAGGCGTTCAGCGCCTTCATCGAATCCGAGAAGGCGCTGTACGCGAAGCTCGTGAAGGTCTCGGGGGCCAAGCCCGACTAGGCTGCGCTATACCAATACTGGAATACAGACTGGCACACAAGCCTCGCCAGTCTTGAATCTATGCAAACAAAAGTCGGGGATTCAGAGCGCGGCAATGGTCTGCACTTCGACCAGGAACTGTTCCTGGACGAGGCGATCGACGATCAGCAGGGTGTTCGGCGGGTACTTGCCATCCGGAAACAGCCGCGGGAATTCGCGCAGCCGCCAGGCCATGAATTTCGGGATGTCCTGTGAGTGCACGAGGTAGGTGGTGAGCTGCGCTACGCTCGCCCAGCCGGCGCCTGCCGACTTCAGCGCCGCCTCGATGCAGTTGAACACGCCGGTGCACTGGGTGTCGAAGTCCTCGCCGGGTGCGAGCATGCCGGCGATATAGAGCGTTTCCGAGGCCCCTTTTACCCGCGTCATGTGCGAATACTGGCCGAGCGGGGCGCCGAGGCTTTCGACATTGGATCGTTTGATTTCCACCATCTTCTTTCCTTTCTTTACGGGATTCAGGTGCGCGGCCTGCTGCGACCGGCGATCTGCGCCTTGATCGTCGAGGCAAGCGTGTTTCTCTCAACGGGCTTGATGATATAGGCGGTTGCGCCCGCTTTCATGCACCGATCGATCATCTCGGGTTCCGAGAGCATCGACACGATGATGATCGGCGTGGCCAGGTTGGGCGAGTTGGCGCGCAGTTCCTTCAGCACGCCCAAGCCGCCGATGCCAGGCATCATGAGGTCGAGCAGGATCGCATCGTAGGCAAAGCTCCCGCCCAGGCGCAGCGCCTGCTCGCAGGTTCCCGCGAGCATGACCTCGACCTCCAGATCGTTGGTGACGATGCGGGCAATCAGCAGTCGCGTGCCCTCCTCGTCGTCGACGATCAGCATCCGGTGCCGCGAGGCCTGCTTGATGTCGTTCATGGCCCGAGGCGCCGCGCGAGGTCGAGGAAATCGTCTGCGTTGATGTCGAAGGCGCGCTCCGCCTTCAGGTCCGTCTTGATGCCGGCGCCGTGCTCGAGCGGCCTGCGCACGAACGCGGTCGCGAGGCCGCACGCCTTGGCGGCCATCAGGTCGCTCTTGTGGGCGGCGACCATCATCACCTCGGCGGGGTCGAGGGACAGCAGTTCGCAGGCGCCGAGATAAGTCTCGGGGTCGGGTTTGTAGTGGTGGAAGATCTCGCCGGAGAAGATCACGTCCCAGGGCAGGCCGCCGGACTTCGCCATGTTCGCCAGCAGCGAGACGTTGCCATTGGAAAGCGTGCCGATGATGCGCGACTTCTTCAACGCCTTGAGCCCGGCGCGCGCATCCGGCCAGGGAGCGAGGCGATGCCAGACCCGGTTGAGGTGGTCGATCTCGGCCGCCTTCAAGCCCCGCACGCCGAACTTCACCAGCAGGTCGTCTAGGATCATGCGGTGCAGGGCGTCGATCTTGGTCCAGCCGAGTTCGCCCGAGCGCACGCGCGCCATGGCCGGCTGGTAGCCGGCACGCCAGGCGTCGGCGAACGCAGCCGGATCGAGGTCGAGCTTTTTCGCACGGGCGAGCGTCCCGGTCTCGCGGATGATCGAGCCGCGCCAGTCGACCACGGTCCCGAACACGTCGAATATGAGGGCTTTGACCGGAGCGAACTTGCCGCGCATGTGGATGGTGCCCGACTGCCTGAGGAGCCCGTATTGTACGTCCAGCCCTATTTACTGGAGCTGGATCGTCCCGCCGATGCTGACCTGGATCATCGATGCGCCAGGTTCGACCGAAGGCGGTGCGCCCGCCGCCGCCACGTTCGGCTGAGTAGAGGCGCGGCTGCATGCGCCAAGCAGTGCGGCGAGGTCGTCCGGGGGGTCTTCACGGCCATGGGTCAGCCAGCAGGTTTGCCCGACCCGTCCGCATTCCTGCCCGGCTGCCACAGGACGTCGCCGCGTCCGGCGTGCCGATTCGCGAGCCGTCCGATCACGAAAGCCAGGTCCGACAGCCGGTTGAGGTATTGGCGCGAGCGCTCGCTGACCGGCTCAGTGCGCGCGAGCGCCACGAGGCTGCGCTCGGCACGACGGCAGACCGTGCGCACGAGGTGCGCGCAGGCCGCGGCGCGCGATCCGCCCGGCAGGATGAACTCCTTTAGAGGCGGAAGGTCGGCGTTGAACTTGTCGAGCAGCGCCTCGAGGCGTACGACGTGCGAGTCCGCGATGGCCTCGCGGCCCGGGATCGAAACTTCACCGCCGAGGTCGAACAGGTCGTGCTGTACGCCCTCCAGGGCCTCGCGGATCGGCGCTGGAAGGTCTTCGGCAAGCAACAACCCGAGCATGGAATTCAATTCGTCGATGTCGCCGATCGCGCGGATGCGTGCGCTTTCCTTTGGCACGCGCGAGCCGTCGCCAAGTCCGGTCTCGCCGGCGTCGCCGGTGCGGGTGTAGATCTTTGACAGGCGGTGTCCCATGGGCGGGCATCCAGAAACGTGTGCGGCGGCGGGGCGGGAATTATAGCTGTACGTCCCGGTGCGGACTCGCGCGCCTTCAGTCGCCGCGGCCTTTGACTTCGCTCTTCGCCCATCCCTTCGAAAAAGTGCTTGTGAGGAGTTCGCCCTCTGCAAGCAATGCGCCATCGCGGATCACCTGGCCCTGGGCGTTGCGCGTAACGCTGTAGCCGCGCGCAAGGACCGCATTCGGGTCGAGGCCGACAAGGCTCGCGCCAAGACGCTGCATGCGTTCGTAGCGGCGTTCGAGGCCGCGGTGCATTGCAAACGCCAGGCGCCGGGCAAGCTCGGCGCGCTCGCGCTCGAGCCCGGCGACGGCCGGGCGCGCCGCAGTGAGTCGCGCGATCACCTGCGCAAGCAGGCGGGCGCTGGCCGCCAGCCGCGCTCGCGGATGCACGAGCCTGCGCGCAAGGCCGTCGACCTTCTGCAGTTCGGTTTCGATCCTGCGAACCGCGGCGCGGGAGGCTCGCCCGACCAGTCCGGCCAGCCGGTCGAACAATGCTTCGCGGGAAGGGCTCACCGCTTCCGCCGCCGCGGTGGGCGTAGGTGCGCGCAAGTCGGCGGCGAAATCCGCGATCGTGATGTCGGTTTCGTGGCCGATGCCGGCCACGACGGGAATCCCGCAAGCGCGAATCGCGCGCGCGACGGCTTCCTCGTTGAACTGCCACAGGTCCTCGATGGAGCCGCCCCCCCGCGCAAGCAGCAGCACATCGCATTCGGCGCGGCGGCTCGCGGTCGCGAGCATCGCAGCAATGCGCTCGGCTGCACCTTCGCCCTGCACCGGCACGGGGTAGACGATCACCTGGATCGACGGATTGCGGCGCTTGAGCGTGGCGAGGATGTCGCGCAATGCCGCCGCCGCTGTGGATGTCACGATGCCGACCGTCCTCGGAAAGGCCGGAATTGCGCGTTTCGCCTGCGGATCGAACAGTCCTTCGCGTTCCAGCTTTTCCTTGAGCCGGAGAAATTTTTCATACAGCGGGCCCAGCCCGGCGCGCCGCATGGTCTCCACGATGAGCTGGAAGTCTCCGCGCGGTTCGTAGAGCGTGACGAGCGCGCGGACTTCGACCTGCATCCCCTCGCGGGGTTGCCAGTCGAGATATTGCGAGCGCCCGCGGAACATCACGCAGCGAACCTGTGCGCCCGCATCCTTCAGCGTGAAATACGAGTGCCCGGAGTCGTAGCGCTTGAAATTCGAGATCTCCCCGGCCACCCAGCCCAGCGGGAAACGGCGCTCGAGCAAGTCGCGCGCGCTGCGGTTCAGCTCGGACACGCTGATCACCGGCGGGTCGAACAGTCCTTTGGCGATCGGGCCTTTCTCCATGGGTTCTCTTCTCAGACCGAAGGCGCGGTTCGGTCAGGACCTGGTCAGGGTTAACGGCGTCGCGAGTCTACCCCAGCGGGCGTTGTATCAAGCCTTCCTCCGGGCATCCCGGAAACCCCTTAATTTTTCAGCCGTTTCAGCACCCGCGGCATGCACTAATCCACATCGGGACCCGAACCGGCGAACCCAATCCCGCGATTCGCTGCGGACGCCGATTCTTATTTGCAATCTTCTGTTTCTGAACAAGAATCCGGCGATGAAAATTTAACCGAACCGAGTTTTCGACGCTGCTTGGCAGGCGAAACCCGATCTGTTCAGCCACAATCCACAAACTTATCCACAGCTTTTGTGGATAACAAGCGTGGCGCAGTTTTTGCGCGCCGAAAAGGGCTGCGATGCGCCCACCTTGGAGGCCCGATCTGCGACACTCGCGTATCCCTGATCGGTGCACGGCACAAAGTTGCCGCGCCCCATGGGTTTGGCTAAAGTGCGCGCCTGACGCCGCCATCGGCAGTCTCTCAGGAAGTCACCAGGAGAATCGATTTGTTCGCCATGATCCAGGCCGCCGGCTGGCCGATATACCCGCTGCTGCTGGCGTCGATCGTTGCCGTCGCGTTGATCATCGAGCGTTCGCTCAGCCTGCGGGCCAGGAAGATCGTTCCGCCGGCCCTGCTCGACGAGGTCGTGACGCTCTACAGGCGCCAAGGCATCACGCCGGATGTGCTCGACAAACTGGCCAAGGACTCGCCTCTCGGGCAGGTGCTTTCGGCGGGCCTGCGCAACGCCGCGAGCCCGCGCGAAGTGATGAAGGAGGCCATCGAGGAAGCGGGCGGCAGCGCGGCGCACGACCTCGACCGCTTCCTCACCACGCTCGGCACGATCGCGTCGGCCGCGCCGCTGCTCGGCCTGTTCGGCACGGTAATCGGCATGATCGAGATCTTCGGTTCGCAGGGCCCGACCGGGACCAATCCGCAGCAGTTGGCCCAGGGCATCTCGATCGCACTTTACAACACGGCGTTCGGGATCGGCATTGCCGTGCCTTCGCTCATTTTCTTCCGCCATTTCCGCAGCAAGGTCGATGGGTTCGTGGTGGACATGGAGCGTTCCGCGGCCAAGCTCGTCGACATCGTGCATGGCGAGCGTGCCGACTACAAGGGCAAGCCCGCCAAATGAGGTTCCGGCCGCGCGTAAGGGAGGAGCCGGAGATCAACCTGGTCCCCCTGATCGACGTCATGATGGTGATCCTGATCTTTCTCATGATCAGCACCACCTATTCGAAGTACACCGAGTTGCAGATCAACCTGCCTACGGCCGACGTCGAAAAGCAGCCCGAGCGGCCCAACGAGATCCAGGTGCTGGTCAACGCCACGGGCCAGTATGTGATCGACAAGTCGCCGGTTGCGTTCACGACGGTGACGGAGCTTGGCGAATCGCTGCGCCGCGCCGGGGGCGACAGGAAAGACCCGGTCATCGTGATCAGCGCCGACGCGCAGGCCTCGCACCAGTCGGTGGTGCGCGTCATGGAAGCGTCGCGGGCCGCGGGTTACGCCCAGATCACGTTTACCACGCAGGCCGCGACCAAGTAGGCGGCCGGCCGGCATCGATTCGGCGCCTCCGGCCATCGCCATCGAGTCCCTCGCCCGGCACTGGTACGGCGTGACCCTGGTCACGCGGTTGCTGGCTCCCTTGTCGATCCTCTTCGCAATCGTCGTCTTCGCGCGCCGAGCGCTGTATCGCATGCGTCTCTTGCCGGTCTCGCGCATCCGCGTACCCGTCGTAGTGATCGGCAACATCACGGCCGGAGGCAGCGGCAAGACGCCGCTGGTGTTGTGGATTGTGCAGCACCTGCAGGCGGCGGGCCTGCGTCCCGGCATCGTGAGCCGGGGCTATGGGGGCCGCGTTGCCGCGCGCAGGGAATCCGCATGCGAAGTGAGTATCGCTTCAGATCCGGCGAGTGTCGGGGACGAGCCGTTGCTGCTCGCACGGCGAGCGCATTGCCCCGTCTGGGTTGGCGTCGATCGGGTGGGCGCGTGCCGCGCGTTGCTCCTGCAGCATCCCGAATGCGACGTGCTGGTCCTGGATGACGGCCTGCAGCATTACGCTCTCGCACGCGACGTCGAGATCGCGGTGGTCGACCCGCGCGGATTCGGAAACGGGTTCCTCTTCCCGGCGGGCCCGTTGCGCGAGCCGGTCTCGCGGCTCCGGGAGGTGGATGCCGTCGTGTACAACGGCGGGGCCGGCATTGCCGGCCCCGCGGGCCATTCGATGCGCCTCGAGGGCGGCGAGCTCATCAACCTCACCAATGCGAGCCGCTCCGTAACCGCGGCCGCGCTGGGGTCGAAGCGGGTCCATGCCGTGGCCGGGATCGGGGACCCCGCGCGTTTCTTCCGTCATCTCGAGTCGCTGGGATTCGAAGTGGTGCCGCACTCGTTTCCCGACCACCACGCCTATGGCGCGTCCGATTTTGCGTTTGCCGAATCGCTGCCGGTCGTGATGACGGAGAAGGACGCGGTAAAATGCCTAGGCTTCGCCCAGCCGCATTTCTGGATGCTGCCGGTGCGCGCGGAACTCGATGCGGGGTTCGGCCCGAAGCTCGATGCGATGCTGCGAGGCAAGCGCTGCCGTGAACCCCAGGGGAGACGAAGTGGACACTAAGCTGCTTGAAATCCTGGTCTGCCCGATCTGCAAGGGGCCGCTGGTGCATCGCAGGGAAGCCAAGGAACTCGTGTGCAAGGCCGACCGTCTCGGCTTTTCGATCAAGGACGGCATCCCCGTGATGCTCGAAGAGGACGCGCGCAAGCTCGATCCGCTGGAAGAGGTCGCGTGACGGGATTCACCGTGGTGATCCCGGCTCGCTTTGCGTCCAGCCGGTTTCCCGGCAAGGCGTTGGCGGACATCGGGGGCAAGCCGATGGTCGTTCGCGTGGCCGAGCGCGCCGCCCGCAGCGGCGCAAGCGCGGTCTACGTGGCCACTGACGATGCGAGGATCGAAGCCGCCGTTCGCGAGCACGGCATCGAGCCGATCGCGACGCGGGCCGACCACGCCACGGGCACCGACCGCATTGCGGAGGCCACGCGCAAACTCGCGCTGGCGGACAACGCCATTGTGGTGAACGTGCAAGGCGACGAGCCCCTCATCGACCCCCGACTGATTGCGAAGGTGGCCGATGTCCTCGCTCATGCCGGCGACGCGGAGGTCTCGACCGCCTGCCACCCGATTTTCCGCGCCGACGAGGTCTTCAGCCCCAACGTGGTCAAGGTCGTGCTCGACGCCCGTGGGCACGCGCTTTATTTCAGCCGGGCGCCAATTCCCTACGCGCGCGACGCGTGGCGTGCGGCCTGCGGAGGGGTCGATGCGCCTTCGGGCCTGCCGTGCTACCGGCATATCGGCCTCTACGGCTACCGCGCGGGATTTCTCGGGCGGTACTCGCAGCTCGCGCCAAGCCCGCTGGAGGGCTTCGAGGCGCTGGAACAACTGCGAGTTCTCTGGCACGGCTTCCGGATCGCGGTGGCAATCAGCGAAACGGAATCTCCGCCGGGGGTGGACACGCCCGAAGACCTGGAGAAAGTGCGTAAACTGGGGATCGTCTGGCAATGACGGTTTTGGAAAAAAAGCGATCGAAGAAAAAGGGGAGAGCGGGATGCAACTCGTATTGATCGGCCCCCCGGGGGCCGGCAAGGGCACCCAGGCCGCATTTATCACCGAGAAGTACGGCATCCCGCAGATTTCCACCGGGGACATGCTGCGCGCGGCTGTCAAGGCGGGAACGCCGCAGGGAATCGCGGCGCGGAAGGTGATGGACACCGGCTCGTTGGTCTCGGACGACATCATCATCGGCCTGGTGAAGGAAAGGCTGAAGGAAGCCGACTGCGCCAATGGGTACCTTTTCGATGGCTTTCCGCGCACGATTCCGCAGGCCGAGGCAATGAAGTCGGCCGGAGTCGCGCTCGATTGCGTGCTCGAGATCGACGTGCCCCCTGAGGACATCATCATGCGCATGAGCGGGCGTCGCGTGCACCTTGCTTCGGGCCGCACCTATCACGTGAAATTCAATCCGCCGAAGGTCGAAGGGCGCGACGACCTCACCAACGAGCCGCTGATCCAGCGCGAGGACGACAATGAAGAAACGGTCCGCAAGCGCCTGGACGTCTATGTCGCGGAAACGCGCCCGCTGATCGAGTACTACCTGAAGTGGGGCGCGACCGGAGACCGCCTCGCACCGCGCTACTGCCGCATCTCTGGCCAGGGAACCGTCGATGAGATCAAGGCCCGTGCGTTGGAGGCTCTGAAGTAAGAAGGGCGCGCCCTCGCCGACCCGCCGAACCGGCTGAAAGCGCCTGATTTTCTGCTAGAATTCGCGCCTTTCTCGCGGGCCTCC
This sequence comes from Betaproteobacteria bacterium, assembly GCA_947482825.1. Classification (GTDB taxonomy): domain Bacteria; phylum Pseudomonadota; class Gammaproteobacteria; order Burkholderiales; family SG8-39; genus SZAS-79. The sequence goes on from CANKMT010000055.1 coordinate 29,005, forward strand.
CAGCCTGCGTACCGGCCAGTAAAAAAGGGGAGTTAGCAATGGAACAGATCGTCTTCGCGCTCGTTTGCGCGGCAATCGCCATTGGATACGGCGCCATCTCGGCGAAATGGATCGTGTCGCTGCCCGCGGGCAACGCGCGCATGCAGGAAATTGCCGCGGCCATCCAGCAGGGAGCCAAAGCGTACCTGGACCGCCAGTACACGACCATCGCGGTCGCGGGCGTGGTGCTGTTCCTGGTGATCGGTTTCGTGCCGGGGCTGGGCTGGTCGACCGCGGTGGGCTTCGCCCTTGGCGCAATCCTGTCGGGTGCCGCCGGCTATATCGGCATGAACGTCTCGGTGCGCGCGAATGTGCGCACCGCGCAGGCCGCGACACAAGGCATTGATGCCGCGCTCAACGTGGCGTTCCGAGGCGGCGCGATCACCGGGATGCTGGTCGTGGGACTGGGCCTGCTGGGCGTCGCGGGCTTCTTCGCCGTGCTCCTGAATTCCGCGCCGCACGGCCTTGGCAAGACGGTGGACCTGCATGCGGTGCTCCAGCCGCTGATCGGCCTTGCGTTCGGCTCCTCCCTCATTTCGATCTTCGCCCGTCTTGGCGGCGGTATCTTCACCAAGGGCGCGGACGTCGGCGCCGACCTCGTCGGCAAGGTGGAAGCCGGCATCCCTGAAGACGACCCGCGCAACCCCGCGGTGATCGCGGACAACGTCGGTGACAACGTCGGCGACTGCGCCGGCATGGCGGCCGACCTGTTCGAGACCTACGCGGTGACCTTGATAGCGACCATGCTGCTCGGCGCGCTGATGGTCAAAGGCGCCGAGATGCAGGCCGTCCTTTATCCGATGGTGCTCGGCGGCTTCTCGATCGTGGCCTCGATCGTCGGCTGCTCCATGGTCAAGCACAAGGAAGGCGCCAAGATCATGAACGCCCTGTACCGCGGCCTGATCGTGGCCGGCGTGCTCGCGCTGATCTGCTTCTACCCCCTCACGGCCTGGGTGTTCGGCGGCACGGACTACGCCGCGCAGGGCGGCGTGATGAAGCTGTACCTGTCGGCGGTCGTCGGCCTCGTCCTCACCGGCGCGCTGGTCTGGATCACCGAGTACTACACCGGTACCGAGTACCAGCCGGTGCGTTATGTCGCGCAGGCGTCGACTACGGGGCACGGCACCAACATCATCGCCGGCCTCGCCGTGTCGATGCGCTCGACCGCGTGGCCCGTGCTGTTCGTGTGCGCGGCAATCTACGCGTCCTACACGCTCGGCGGCCTGTACGGCATCGCGGTGGCGGCCACGTCGATGCTTTCGATGGCCGGCATCATTGTCGCGCTGGACGCGTATGGCCCGATCACGGACAACGCCGGCGGGATCGCCGAGATGTCCAACCTGCCCGAGTCGGTGCGCGCCGTCACCGATCCGCTGGACGCGGTTGGCAACACGACCAAGGCGGTGACCAAGGGTTATGCAATCGGTTCGGCGGGACTTGCTGCGCTGGTGCTATTCGCCGATTTCACCCATGCGCTCGATCACGCCGGCAAGACTACGGCGTTCAGCCTGTCGGAACCGGCCGTGATCATCGGCCTGTTCATCGGCGGCCTGATCCCGTTCCTGTTCGGCGCCATGGCCATGGAAGCGGTGGGCCGCGCGGCGGGCTCGGTGGTGGTCGAAGTGCGTCGCCAGTTCAAGGAGATTCCGGGGATCATGGCGGGGACTGCAAAGCCCGAGTACGGCACCGCGGTCGACATGCTGACCAAGGCCGCGATCAAGGAAATGATGATCCCGTCGCTCCTCCCGGTGCTGACGCCGGTGGTGCTCGCGCTGGTGATGCGCTTCCTCATGGGTGCCGAAGCGGCGCGCATGGCGATCGGCGGCATGCTGATGGGCACGATCGTCACGGGTCTGTTTGTGGCGATCTCGATGTGCACCGGCGGCGGCGCGTGGGACAACGCCAAGAAGTACATCGAGGAAGGCAACTTCGGCGGCAAGGGATCCGAGGCGCACAAGGCCGCGGTCACCGGGGATACGGTGGGCGATCCCTACAAGGACACCGCGGGCCCGGCGATCAACCCGCTGATCAAGATCATCAACATCGTCGCGCTGCTGCTGGTGCCGCTGCTCTAAGGGCGCCTCCATGCACGACAAAAAGGGCGACGCAGTCAGTCGCCCTTTTTATTTGGCGCTGTACGGCCTCGTGGCGCTTGCGGTGGCGATGGGCGTCGGGCGCTTTGCATTTACCCCTCTTTTGCCGCTGATGCAGGCCGATGCGGGCCTCACGTTGACCGAAGGCAGCTGGCTCGCGTTTGCAAGTTACCTCGGATACCTGCTCGGTGCACTGGCCACCATTTGGCTGCGGGCGCCGCCGCACGTCATGGTGCGGACGGGACTCGTCGCGACCGGCTTGCTCACGATGGCCGTGGGCTTCGTGCACGGCTTCGGATTGTGGTGGGTGCTGAGATTCGCCAGCGGCCTTGCAAGTGCATTGGTGCTGGTCTACGCCTCGGCGATGACGCTCGAGCGCCTGATGCTCGCACGTGCAGGGCAGCTCTTCGGCGTCGTGTTCGGCGGAGTCGGCGCCGGGATCATGGTGACTGGTCTTGCCTGTCTCGCGTTGTCATCAGCGGGGTTCGAGTCCTCCGCGATCTGGATCGCGTTCGGCGTCGCGAGCTTGGCGGCCAGTGCTGCCTGCTGGACGACTTTCCGTCCGATGGCTCGGATTGCGGCGCCACATTCCGGCGAAGCGAGCAAAGGCGCCCGCGGCCGCTGGGGCCGCGCCGAATGGACCTTGATCACCGCCTACGGCCTCTATGGGTTCGGCTACATCATCCCGGGCACCTTCTTGCCGGTCATCGCCAGGGATCTGCTCGGGGGCACATTCGCTTCCGGGTGGTTCTGGCCGATGTTCGGCGCGGCGGCGTTCGCCGGCTCGCTGCTCACTGGGCGGGTCTCGATTGCGCGCCAGAGGATGGCGCTCGTCGCGTGCTATTTCGCCGAAGCGCTCGGCGTGATCGTTCCGGTAATCCTGCCGGATGCGTTCGGGCTTGCGGCCGGCAGCCTGTTGCTCGGATTCGCGTTCGTGGCGATCACGATGCTCACGCTGCGCGAAGCGCGCTCGCTCGCGGCCGCGCGGCATTTCGATGCCGCGCCGCTGATGGGCGCGCTCACAGCGGCTTTCGGGTTTGGCCAGCTCGTTGGCCCGCCGTTCGCCAGTTTTATCGTGGTTCGGCTTGGCGGATTCGGCCCTTCACTCATGGTCGCTGCAACAGGCCTCGCCGCAGGCGGACTTGCGTTGTGGATAATGCGCAGATGAGTCCGACTCTCCGCGTCGCAGGTGCCTTGCTTTTTCTTCTGTGCGGTGTGGACGCGCGATCCCAGGGCCTGCTCAATCCCGAAGGCGAAACCGGCTACGAACCGAAGCAGGCGGTGCTTGCGTCGCGCTACATGGTGGTCGCGGCGAACCCGCTTGCGGTCGATGCGGGGATCGAGATCCTGCGCGCTGGCGGAAGCGCGGTGGACGCCGCCATTGCCGTGCAAATGGTGCTCGGGCTGGTCGAGCCGCAGTCTTCCGGCATCGGCGGCGGCCTGTTCCTGATGCACTGGGCCGAAGAAGCGCGCGCGCTGCAAAGCTACGACGGGCGGGAGACCGCCCCGATGGCGGCGAAGGCGGTGCGGTTCGCCGATGCACTCGGCCGGCCGATGGATCGCTACGAGGCCATCGCAAGCGGGCTGGCGGTCGGCACGCCGGGAGCGCTGCGAGCCCTCGAGCTTGCGCATCGCAAGCATGGGCGCCTGCCGTGGGCGAGCCTGTTTGCGCCCGCGATCCGGCTTGCGCAAGAGGGATTCCCAACGCCGCGAAGGCTGAGCCGGCTCCTCGCGCGTGAGAAGCATCTGGCGATGGATCCTGCCGCGAACGCGCTGTACTACGGCGCCGACGGGCGACCGAAACGCGCTGGTGCGATCCTCAAGAACGCCGCCTATGCCGAGACGCTCGAGCAGATCGCCGCCCGCGGCGCGGATGCGTTCTATCGCGGCCCGATCGCGCAGGACGTCGTTGCCGCAGTCAAAGCCCATGTGCGACCCGGCGACCTCTCACTCGAGGATCTCGCTCTCTACGCAGCGAAGGAACGCGAGCCCGTATGCGGCGCTTATCGCGACCGGCGCATCTGTGGCATGGGGCCGCCGAGTTCCGGCGGGCCGACCGTGCTCGGGCTCCTCGGCTTGCTCGAGCGCTCGGGGTTTGATCGCGCAGCGCCGGGTTCGGAGCTCGCGGTCCATCTTTTCTCGGAGGCCGGCCGGCTCGCTTACGCCGACCGTTTGCGCTACCTCGCCGATCCGGACTTCGTCCCGCAGCCGGTGGCCGGGCTGCTCGATCCGGCGTATCTCAAGGAAAGGGCGGCGTTGATCGGCGAGCGCGCGATGGGCGCGCCTCGCGCCGGCCGGCCGCCGGGCGCGCTCGCTTTGGGCGACGCCGCCGAAACCGAGCTTGCCGGGACCAGCCACGTGTCGATCGTCGATGCCGAAGGCAATGCAGTGGCGATGACCACCACGATCGAGAACCAGTTCGGCAGCCGCATCATGGTGCGCGGGTTCCTGCTCAACAACCAGATGACCGACTTCGCCTTCCTCCCTGAATTCGAAGGACGCCCGGCGGCCAATCGCGTCGAGCCCGGCAAGCGGCCGCGCAGTTCGATGGCGCCGACTTTCGTGTTCGATCGCGAAGGGCGTCTGCAGGCGATCGTCGGTTCACCCGGCGGCCCTGCGATCATCAATTACGTGGCCAAGACGCTCGTCGGCCTGATCGACTGGAGCCTGGACATCCAATCGGCGATCGCGTTGCCGAATTTCGGCGCCGCCTACGGGCCGACCGTCATCGAGCGCGGGAGCGCCTACGAGGACCTGGCCGACGCGCTCGAACGGCGCGGGCATACGCTGAGTTTTTCGGTGCAGACCAGCGGCCTGCACGGGATCGAAAGGGCCGGCAGCGGCTGGCGCGGCGGGGCGGACCCGCGGCGCGAAGGCGTGGCCAAAGGCGAATGAACGAATCGAAAGACAAGGAAGATGCATGCCAAGCCAACTGAATGTGTACGGAGAACCGCTCGAAGAGTGCTGCAGCCGGCCGATGACGGGCTTTTACCGCAATGGGAACTGCGACACCGGCCCCGAGGATCTTGGCGTGCATTCGGTCTGCGTCAGGGTCACGGCGGAATTCCTTGAGTATTCGCGCTCGAGGGGCAACGACCTCTCCACGCCGATGCCGGCCTACGGATTCCCTGGGCTCGCGCCCGGCGATTGCTGGTGCCTGTGCGCGGAGCGTTGGAAGGAGGCGCTCGCCGACGGCATGGCGCCGCCGGTAAAGCTTGCCGGCACGCATGCCAAGACGCTCGAGTTCGTGCCGCTCGACGCCCTCAAGGCGTACGCGTTGGACTTGTCCTAGCAAACGAGGGAACAGGGGAACCCAGGTTCCCCCGTTACCCCCTCCTGAGTTTGGCCGCGATCTTTTCGACCGCCTCGGCCACGCCGAGGGCCGCGTCGATTTCGATCGCATTGCCCGGCGGCTCGAGCGTGGCGAACTGGCTCTCGAGCAGGGCCGCCGGCATGTACTTGTGTTTGCGAGTTCTCATGCGCTCGCGGATGAACTCGATGCGGCCGTTGAGGAACACGAGGTTCGCACCGGCAACGCCTTCCACCAGGCGGCTGCGATAAGCCTCTTTCAGCGCCGAGCAGGCAAGCACGGCGCCTTTGCTGGCAGCCTGTCGGGTCGCGAGCTCGCTGTTGAGGCGCTCGAGCCAAGGCCAGCGATCCGAGTCGGTGAGCGGGATCGCGGCGGCCATCTTCGCCACGTTTTCCGGCGGGTGGAATTCGTCCGCGTCGAGGAATTCGACCCCGAGGCGCCGGGCCAGGGCTTCGCCGACCGTGGTCTTGCCGGCGCCGGACACGCCCATGACGATGACGATCTCGGGTATCACGTGCCCAAGGCGATCACTTCCTTGATTTCGTGACGGCATGCCCGCCGAACTTGGCGCGCATCATCGCAAGCAGCTTGCGCGCGAAATCGGACTTGCCCTGGCTCGAAAAGCGGCTCATCAGCGCCATGGTGATCACCGGCGCAGGCGTGCCCTGTTCGATGGATTCGATCGCCGTCCAACGCCCTTCGCCGGAGTCGGCGACCACGGGGGCGACGGACGCCATGTCTTCGTCCTCGGCCAGGGCTTCTGTCGTGAGGTCGAGCAGCCACGAGCGCACCACGCTGCCGTGACGCCAGGTTTCGGCCAGGCGCGCGAGGTCGATGTCGAAATCCTTGCGGCCGGCCAGCAGTGCGAAGCCTTCGCCGAAGGCCTGCATCATCCCGTACTCGATGCCGTTGTGGACCATCTTGGCGAAGTGCCCGGCGCCGCTCGGTCCGCAATGCAGCCATCCAGTCTCCGGGCCTGGCGCGAGGATGCGCGCAAACGGATCGAAGCGCTCGATCGCCTTCGGCGTGCCGCCGAGCATCAGGCAATAGCCGTTCGCGAGGCCGTGGATGCCGCCCGAAACGCCGGCATCGACGAAGCGCAGGCCGCGCTGCGAGAGTTCGAGCGCGCGGCTCATCGAATCCTTGTAGTAGGAATTCCCGCCGTCGACGAGCGTGTCGTTGTTCGAGATCATCGCCACGAGGTTGTCGATCGCGCTCTGCGTGGGCGCGCCGGCCGGCAGCATCATGAGGATCACGCGCTCCCCCGTGAGCCGCACGGCCATGTCGGCAAGCCCCTCTGCGCACTCGACGCGCGGTTCGCTCGCAAGCTCGTCGCACTTGGATTTGTCGCGATCCCATGCAACCACGCGCGCACCGCCCCGCGCGAGGCGCCGCGCCATGTTCGAGCCCATGCGGCCCAGTCCTACGATCCCGATTTCCATGCTGCCTCCAGAGTGGAACCCATTCTATAATCCGCGCATACCTAAAAGGAGGAGACTGCATGAAATTCGCTCGCATCCTTGCCGGGCTCGCGCTCTCGGCAATTGCGGCTTCGGCCGCAGCACAATATCCGAACAAGCCGATCAAGGTCATCGTCCCGTTCCCGGCCGGGTCGGCCACGGATACGATCACGCGGATCCTCGGCAACTCGGTTTCGCAGGCGGTCGGCCAGCCGATCCTGGTCGAGAACAAGGCCGGCGCCGACGGCGCCATCGCGGGGGCCGAAGCGGCCAAGGCGCCGCCCGACGGCTATACGCTGCTGATGGCGACCAACAGCCCGATGGCCGTCGCCCCGGCAATGAAGAAAATCCCACCCTACGATCCGGTGAACGACTTCACGCCGATCACGGATATCGGGCGCTACACTTTCTTCCTGTTCGCCTATGCTGGCGTCCCCCAGAAGACGCTTGGTGAACTCATTGCGTACGCCAAGGCCAATCCAGGCAAGCTCGCGTACGCCACCGGGAACACCACGGGCATCGTGTCTTTCGCGCAACTGAGCTCGTTGGCGGGCATCCAGATGTTGCACGTTCCCTACAAGGGCGAGCCCGCGGCGATCACCGACCTGATTGCCGGGCGGGTGCAATTGATCTTCGCGACGCCCACCACGGGCCTCGCGCATGTCAAGGACGGCAAGCTTCGCGCGGTCGTGACCTCGCTCAAGCAGCGCTCGCCGATCCTCCCGGATGTGCCCACGATCGGCGAGGCCGGGCTGCCGAAGTTCTCGATCCTGTCGTGGGCGGCCCTGTACGGTCCCGCGAAGATGCCGAAGGAAATCACCGACCGGCTCAACAAGGAATTCGTCGCGGCGATGAAGCGGCCCGACGTGATCGCCGCGATGGACAAGCAGGCGTTCATCCTGAATCCGTCGACGCCCGCGGAGCTCGCCGCCTTCACCAAGGACCAGATGGAGG